>NZ_DASSWP010000001.1:0-8533 GCF_035704785.1 Gracilimonas sp.
TATGTGCAAAGCTGTTATCACATTCCAGGTACAATTCTGATCCTTTTACCTTAACTACTTTAACCCGTTCCATTTGCAGATGTAATAACATGGGAAAATCAACCTTAAGCAACTCCATGTATTCATCCCATTTCTCCTGTATATATTCTGTTGTAATCTTTTGAGAGTCTTTCGACTCTTCTTCTTCATGAGCGGAAGTTTGTATCGGTTTAGAGGAGCCGTTTTGACCGGAGGTTTTTTTACTTCCCATCGCTTTTTTGGAAAGATTGGTTACCAAAGCAGGAGTGCCAATATCGTAATCATCATCACCTTCAGGTTCCTGGATATCTGCTTCTTCAGGCTCAAATATTTCTTCAATTTCATTTTCTTCTGATCCTTCAGAGGAAACATCCTGTTCCGGTTCTGTCTTCCTATTTTCTGGAAGTGGTTTAGAGACTTCTTCGCTTTCTTCGTGATCAGAAGACTTTTGGATGACACCGTTTTCTGCCTTTTTGGGGCTTGAACCGTTTGCAGAAGAGTTTAAGAAGTTACCGGAGTTTTTTTTTAACTCCCGAAGTTCGGAAAGAAGTTCAGATAATTGCTCTGAGCGCTCCATATGGATCAGCTTCAGAAGTGTGATCTCAAATTGAATACGAGGCTGACTGGCATCCTTTAATTTGATCTGTGCTTCACTAATGATATGAAGCATGCGCATCAGGTCGTCCCTGGAAAAATCCTTTGCTGTTTGCAGATAGCGCTTTTTGGTTTCTTCAGATTCCTCCACCAAAAAGAGCTTATCACTGTGATGCGCGATGTATAAATTCCGTAAATGTTCAGTCAGTCCTATCAGGTATTCCTGTATATCATAGCCTTCCTGCAACAGCGTGTTGATAAGGTCCAACCCTTTATCGGCATCATGCTCTTTCACGCATTTCATAAATTGGAAAAGGCGGTCGGTTCCTACTACGTTCAGGGCCTGCAGTAACTCTTCGTGGGTGATGGTGTCGCCACAAAATGCAATGGCCTGATCCATCAATCCGAGGGCGTCACGAAGGGCACCATCAGCTTTTTTGGCGATCACATGAAGCGATTCCTCATCAATGGAAATGTCTTCATCGAGGGAGATCTTGCGAAGGCGCTGTACAATTTCATCCACAGATATTCGCTTGAAGTCGAATCGTTGTACGCGGGAGAGAATTGTAGGAAGAACCTTGTGAGGTTCGGTTGTCGCAAAAATAAAAATGGCGTGTTCTGGCGGTTCTTCAAGCGTTTTAAGCAGCGCATTAAAAGCAGCTTTACTGAGCATGTGAACCTCATCAACTATAAACACCTTATAGCGGCCGTTTTGGGGAGGAATTCGAACACTTTCCCTGAGGTGATGCACATCATCCACTTTGTTATTGGAAGCAGCATCCATCTCCACAATATTCAGCGTCTGGTTCAGGGACTCCCCATCCACACTGATATCGATTTCATTGATGGTTCGGGCAAGTACCCTGGCCATCGTAGTTTTACCAACTCCGCGCGGACCACAAAACATATAGGCGTGAGAAAGCCGCCCTTGTTTGATGGCATTCTTTATGGTACTGCTCACATGTTCCTGTGAGACAATATCCTCAAAAGAAGTAGGCCGGTATTTTCGTGTAAGTGCGCGGTAGGTTTCTGACATTGATAAACTGGTTTTGCAATCAAAACAATGTACAAAAAGGAAGGGAAAAAATTGGGGTGATTTAAAGGAAGAAACTTAAATCATATTAGATCTTTGGTCGTGGAATGAGACAAATTCTGTGACAGCATAACTTAAAGAGAGTAAATGATCAGTGGATCCTAAACGAATCCCCCTCCGTCAGTAATTTAAAATTTACCCCTTGGTTTTCGGGTTTCCGAATTGCTTTACTGAAATCATTTTCAGGATCTTTCATCCCATCATCAGCGAGAGGAAAAGTACCGAAGTGCATTCCAAAACTGATCTCGGCTCCTACGTCTTTATGAACCTGAATGGCTTCTTCCGGGTTGACGTGCATGGGTTTCATAAACCAGCGTGGTTTATAAGCCCCAATTGGAATTAAGCCAACCGTAATATCCGGATGCCTTTGCCCTATTTCTTTAAAGAAATCTCCATAGCCGGTATCACCTGCGAAGTAAATATTACCTGCAGGCGTTTCGATCACATAACCCGACCACAAAGTTTTATCCCGGTCAAATAATCCCCGGGCAGAAAAATGCTGAGCTTGTACAGAATGAACGGTGATATCACTGTCGATCGCCTGTTCATCCCACCAATCCAGATCCAGGGTATTTTTTATTCCTGAGTTTTCTAAAAGCTGTGCGACCCCAAGCGGAGAGATGAACCGGGGCTGATAGAGTTTTTCGAGTTTTTTTAAGGTTTCAATGTCAAGGTGATCATAGTGGTTATGGCTGATGATAACCAGATCGATCGGAGGGAGGTCTTCGAACTTGACCCCTGCAGGGCGGAATCGTTTTGGGCCGGCAAAGCTAACCGGACTTACGCGATCGCTCCAAACCGGATCGGTCAATATATTTACACCTGCAGTTTGAATGAGAAAAGTAGAGTGGTTCACGTAGGTGATCATCATGCCGTCAGTTACGTTATCTGCGGGTTTGGGAGCAAAGGTGACTTCATTTTCTTCTATTTCAACCCATTCACCCTGATCTCTCTGAAAATACCACTTCATTATATCGAAGAAATCCTTGGAAGGAATATTTCCGGGATTTTCAAAAGTAGTACCGTTGAAGTGATCAGATACAGGGCCATCATATCCCGGCTTTGAAACCATCCAGCCTGCCAATACAATCATTATTGCAGCAACGAATAACAGTGAAACGATCCAAAGCATTATTTTTAAAAATAGCTTCATCTAATTGGTTTAATAGGGAAAGACAAACGCAGTTTTGGTTTTCAATCGTTCAAATAACCTGAAAAGGCGCATTACAGTATGCCTTTTCAGGTGCTTAACTAGCTGTTTTCTTTTAGGTGTTTATTGAAGAACTCCAAAATACGGCGGTATTCATCATACCAGGCATCTTCATCCTGGAAACTATGGCGCTCGGTAGGATACATCATCATCTCGAAATCCTCGTTACCGGTTTGAATAAGACGTTCGATGTAATGTACCGCATCCTGAAATCCCACATTATTATCGGTCAAACCATGTAACAATATGACCGGTTTTTGCAGAGAATCGGCATAGGTAACAGGTGAGCTTCGAGCGTAATGAAGGGAGTCTTGATCCGGTTTTCCAAGACGGGGAAGGGTATAACCGGGATTGGCATAGTAATAATTTTCCCAATTGGTGACGGAGCGCAGGCCTGCAGCTGCATCAAATTTATCAGGGGAAACACCTACTGCATATAGAGCCATGAATCCGCCATAACTTCCGCCATAAATTCCAACGCGGGAAGTGTCAGCTTTTTCGTAATTATCGGCAAGGAAGGCGAGTCCGTCTTCGATATCTTGGGTCTCGAATTTACCCATCCAGTTGGTGACGTCTTCACGGAACTTACGGCCATAGCCTGTGCTGTGCCGGTAATCAACTTCGATCACATAATAACCTTGATGCGTCAGGTATTGATGGAACATATACTCACGCCAATAATTATTGGACCATCCTTTGTATACATTTTGAAGAGAACCAGCACCATGTACAAATACAACTACGGGGTTGCCGTTGGGATCTCTTTGCTCTGGTTTTAGAACAGACATTGATAAACGAGTGCTTCCATCTCTTCCGGTAAATCTTACATATTCTTCTTGTTGCCAGTCATATTCATAAAAGGAATCGGGAACAGAATTGGTGAGCTTTATCTCACGCTGAGGGATCACGGTATCAACTACGTACAGGTCAAAGGGTTCATTGAAATAGGTCTTGTTGTATACGATAAACCTGCGGTCATGGCTCATCCTGAAGTCTCGGCGATAACCTTCTGCTGAGGTCAGCTTAGTGGGCAGGTTATTCATGATATTCAGCTTATATAGCTGGATCTCACCCGGATCCATTTCGCTGGTAGCCATTGCGATGGTTTTTTCGTCTATCCAGGAAGCCCAAGGAATATCATACTGGCCAAAAGTATGTTGCTCAAAGCCGGAGCCGTCCGGATTCACGGTATAGACATGGTTCCATCCATCGCGCTCACTTTGGAACATAAGTCTATCTGTAGCCGGGGCAAATTCTAAATTGGTGTTATAAAGCCAGCCGTCAGTGGAGTCTTCAAACAAAACATTGGATGAGAGGTCATTAAGGTCATAAACTTCGATCTTTCTGTTTTTCATCGGAGGATCGATCGTGTCGAGTGCAAGATGATTTCCTGATGCACTGATATCTGCATTTAAATACCCTTCATGTGTCAGTATCATCTTCACTTCGCCAGAATCGATAGGGGCTACTGAGATCAGTCGGGTAGGGATGCCTCTGCGGGTAGATCCGGGTTCAACATATTTGCCGGCATATTCAGGAAAATAATATTCCTCATAGTCGGAGGTATCCCACTGGCTGAGCACCAGTTTATCGCCGGCCCATCCAACAACACTATAATTGGGGGCTTCATCACTTTTATTGGTGATCTGTTTAATGTAGGCCTCATCCACACCCGAGATCCAGACATCTCCATTTTGAACAAAAGCGAATTTGGTGCCATCATTATTCCACACGGGGCTGTAATCATAGCCTTTTGATGCCACGATCAATCGCTCGTTTTCAAAGTCAGAATCTGCCAGCATCAGATCTCCGGACTCGGTGTAAAGCAGCATGTTACCATCAGGAGAAAGCTCATAATTGCGGATAACATCGTCAGGAGCTTTTTTCTGATTTTTACCGCTTAAACCAACCTGAAAAAGATCGGTATCGGAGGTAGCTGAATCACTCCAGGTGAAATAGATGGTCTTTCCATCCGGGGAAAAATGTGAAAAAGAAGGACGGGTACCCGGAATGAAAGGCTCATGAAAGATATCCTTCATGGTCAGTTGATCCGGAAATTGTTGGGCATTGATTTCAACCCCAACAAAAAGCATCAAGAAAATAGCAGTAACAAATTTCTTCATAGGAAATGGATATGAATGAATGTGAATAGATTGACGGTCTGAGAATAAAAACTTTGGAGGAGAAATATTGCAAAAAATGGTTTCGTCAAAATTCTATAAACATTGAATGACATTCGGCATTCGTAAGAGTGGGAGCAATTGTATCTTATCATAAACCCAAAAACCAATGGATAGATATGAAAACAACTGTACTAAATATTGAAGGCATGGGATGTTCAGGCTGTGTAAATACTATAGAAAACACACTTACAGCGCTGCCCGGAGTTAAAACTGTCATCGCAAATCTTGAAAAAGGAATAGCAGAAGTAGATTTTGATGAGCAGGAAGTGAAAGAAGAAGACTTCAAAAAAGCGGTAGAAGAAGCCGGCTACACTATGACCGGAATTCAGGGATAACTATGAAAAAGGCAACCTTGCAAATCGATGGCATGCATTGCGCCGGTTGTGTAAATGCGGTAGACAAACAGCTGGAGTCGCTTGAAGGGGTGAAATCTGCTCAGGTAAATCTGGCCACGGAATCCGCCATTGTGGAATATGAAGGCGAGATCAGCATGGATGATTTTGCAGAGGTAATATCCAGGGGTGGCTATACTTTGGTTAGGGACGATTCAGTAACCACTTCCAAAGCAGAACAAGCGGAAGAACGGGAGCAGCGAAAATATGACACCGCCCGCCGCAACATGCTTTATTCATGGATTCCCACCGTCATTATGTTGTTATGGATGCTCCCTGTTTGGATCGCCGATTATATGTTTCTGGGCCATGTCGGCATGGAGCTGGGGATGATCTTACTCTCAGGATTTGTAATTTTTGTACCGGGTTGGGAGACCATCAAGAGCGCGTGGAGATCAACCCTTAACCTCAGCCCAAATATGGATGTGTTGATCGCGATGGGTGCACTGGCTTCGCTTTCCACAGGATTTGTGGTTTTGCTGCATCACCTTGGTTATGGGCCTGAGTTTCACAGCTTCGCGATGATCGGGGGTATGATCATGGCATTTCACCTCACGGGCCGGTATATCGAAACTAAAGCTAAAGGAAACGCTTCTCAGGCCATCCGTAAATTATTGACTCTGGGAGCGAAGGAAGCTTCGGTATTGCGGGATGGAGAGGAAGTGAAAATTCCGGTGAGTGAGCTGAAGATCGGAGATGTAATGTTGGTGCGGCCCGGTGAGAAGATCCCAACCGATGGCGATGTAATTGAAGGTGAAAGTAGTGTCGAGGAATCGATCGCAACGGGAGAATCTATGCCGGTTGAAAAATCGGCTGGGGATGAAGTGATAGGAGCTACGCTGAACACCAACGGAGTCTTAAAAGTGAGAGCGACTAAAATCGGGAAAGACACTTTTCTGAATCAGGTCATTAAGATGGTAGAAGAGGCACAGGGGTCAAAAATTCCCATTCAGGATTTTGCGGACCGGGTCACCAAAGTGTTTGTGCCGATCGTTTTACTTTTGGCTGTATTGACCCTGACTTCCTGGCTCGTATTTCCGGAATTTTTTGGGGGGTTGGTAACGTGGGCATCTGATTTCATTCCCTGGGTAAACCCTGAACTAAGCTCAACGGCACTCGCTTTTTATGCAATGATCGCGGTATTGGTAATTGCCTGTCCGTGTGCGCTGGGATTGGCCACGCCAACGGCGCTTATGGTCGGCTCAGGACTTGGAGCTGAAAACGGCATCCTCATCCGAAAGGGAGAAGCCATTCAGCGCATGAAAGATGTGGATACCATCGTGTTGGACAAAACGGGCACCATCACCAAAGGGAAACCGGAAGTGACCGATGTGATCACATTTGGAGATATTTCGGAGAATGAATTGCTTGAATTGGCAGCATCCGTGGAGAACAATTCGGAACACCCACTTGCAAGGGCTGTGGTAAATGCGGCCTCGGAAAGAAACATTGAATTGAAGCGCTCCACAGGATTTGAAAGCATGACCGGTAAAGGAGTAAAAGCAATTGTTGGAGACGGAGCTGTTGGAGTGGGAACTGCCTCTCTGATGGCAGAACTTGGCGCTGAGATCACCAAAGAACGATCTCAGCAGAAGCAAAAACTAGAAGAACAGGCTAAAACGGCCGTGTATGTTAGTCAGGCCGGGAACCTGCTGGGCATTCTGGGTATCGCTGATGAGGTGAAATCAGACAGTCTGGATGCCATAACCGAGTTCCGAAAACTGGGATTGAAGACCATCATGCTGACCGGCGATAATGAGAAGACCGGTCGTGCCATAGCCGATAAAGTTGGCATCGACGAGGTGATCGCGGAGGTGATGCCGGATCAGAAATCGGAGGAGATCAAGAAGCTGCAGCAATCGGGCCGAGTTGTGGCAATGGTGGGTGATGGCATTAATGATGCCCCGGCGCTTACCCTGGCTGATGTCGGTATCGCCATCGGAACGGGAACCGATGTGGCCATTGAATCCGGTGATATCGTATTGGTGAAGGGGGACCTGCCGGGGGTGTTACGGGCTATTAAGCTGAGTAAAGCCACCTTTACCAAAATCAAGCAAAACCTCTTCTGGGCCTTTTTCTACAACCTGATCATGATCCCACTGGCCGTGGTTGGTTTGTTGCATCCATTGCTGGCTGAGGCTGCGATGGCTTTTAGCTCCATTAATGTGGTGTTCAACTCTAAAAGATTGGGGAAGGTAAAGCTGGATTAATAAATGAAGTGGAGATTAGGATTGATAATGTTACCGACAGCGCTATGAAAATTATGATACGGTTCATGTGTCAATCAACAAGAGGTTGCGGATCATCTTCTAGATAGATTTTCAACACAAGGGAATCACCTTTTTCGACGGAGATATCAAGTTCCTTTTTAGCTTTTCCAATGTACATAGCTTTGATGGTATATTGCCCGGGTTGTACCGGCAAAATGTGGGATAAGGAATCTTTCTTTGGACCAAATAACACCCCGTTTATACTAAAAACAGCAGGCATAAATCGGTCTTTATCTTCTAAATGATAAAAGCTCAGGTCCAGATAGGTTCCCTCAGATATGCTTTTATGTTCCTCCATGCTGGACGAAGCTATTTCTTTATAATCACCGTTATTATTTGAGCATGAGACAAAAGCCATACACATAGTTAAGATCTTAACATTTTTCATACTTCATAATAAAACAAAATTCCTATAAGAAGGTTATCTTAAAGAAGATTCGATCATTTTAAAACCAAATTATTGATATGAGTAACAAGAAAATTCTTATTTACGGTCTATTACTTACAGCCGGTGTAGCTGTATTTCTATTTTGGCCCGGTAATTCCGCAAGCAATATGCTTTCCAATGACACGGAAGTAGTAATGTATAAAAATGAAGGATGCCAATGTTGTACCAAGTGGGGCGACCATATGATGGAAGGTGATTTTGCCGTTGAAGAAGTTCCCGTACCCGTTTTGATGCAGGTTAAAAGAGATAACGGAATTTCCCGTGAATTGGCTTCTTGTCATACAGCCATTGTTGATGGCTATGTAGTAGAAGGCCATGTCCCGAG
>NZ_DASSWP010000124.1:0-3587 GCF_035704785.1 Gracilimonas sp.
GGTCAAAGTTATTTTTTACATCTGGGACATTTACCATGGAATTATTCAGCGGATGGTTTTACTTCTTCTGCACTTTCTACTTTAACCCGTACTTTTTTGATCCTGTTATTCTTAACTGAATGTACCGTCAGCTCCAGGTTCTTGTAAGTGATCCGTTCCCCCACTACCGGCAAACTCTCTGTGAGATGATAGATCAATCCTCCAAGGGTCTCATATTCATCTTCCTCGGTAGTGATATCAAGATCCAGTATCTCTTCCATATCATCGAGATCGATCTTGGCATCAAAAATATATATCCCGGATTTAAAACGGGTATATAAGCTTTCTTCTTCACCGGAATCATCCGTGATATCACCCACGATCTCTTCCAGGATATCGTCCATGGTCACGATACCTTCCGTACCGCCGTACTCATCCACTACGATCGCAATGTGTGTTTTCTCCTGCTGAAAATCACGAAGCAGGTCATCCAGTTTTTTAGTGGCGGGGATAAAGAGAGCCTTTCTTGAAATTGTTTTCCAGTTGAGAGACGGTTCTTCCTCTTCTGCATTTAAATAAGGAAGCACATCTTTGGCGTAAAGCACTCCTTCAATATTATCCAGGTCATTTTCTATAAGCGGCATCCTGGAAAGTCCGTTATCTCTGATTTTAGAAAGTACATCCTGCAGTGAATCATCATTTGAAACGGCCACAATATTTACCCTTGAGGTCATGATCTCCCGAACCGTGATGTTACCGAAGCCTATCACATTCTCAATGATCTCCCGCTCATCTTCTTTTATAGAGCCTTCCTGTTCACTTACCTCGGCCATGGTTCGGATATCTTCCGTGGTCATTTTACTGGTTGGCTTTGGCAGATATCGCTCAAGGCTGATTGTACTGTCTGCGATTAGCTTAGCGAAAGGCTTGAGCAATATGAAAATTCCGTATATAAAAGTACTGTTGGTTCTGGAAACCTTAAGCGGATTATTGATAGCGATTATCTTTGGCGTGATCTCACTCAGTATCAGGATCATGAAGGTCAACACCACAACCTCTACCGTAAATATGATCACTTCCGATAGTCCAAATGCCTCCACAATATCTCCGGTTATAACTGCAGCTAAAACTGATGCCACGATATTTGCAAAGGTATTACCAATTAAGATCGTAGCTAAAAGGCGCCGGGGTTTATCAAGCATTTTGATAATTCGATCGTCTGCTGAACCGAGCGTTTCATCCTGCTTTAGATCCTGCATTCTGTTTGATAGAGAAAACAGGGCAACTTCAGAACCGGAGAATATGGCCGAAAACGCCAAACCCAGAAATAAGAAGATAAGTTGAATAGCAAGCACAACAGGATCAATTCCGTGAATTACAGAACTTTCACCAAAAGTAAGAAGAGAATCTTGTACCAAACTGAATGGATCTTCGATTGTATCCAATGAATAAGGTTATTTTTAATTGAGGGAATTTAAGAACACTTTTGTTACTCCTAAAATATAAGATTTTTAGGTTAAACTGAGCTATAAATAAAAAAAACGGCATAAGAAATCCTTATACCGTTTTAATTAGATCAGAGCAGGTTCTGAATTAAAATGGAAGGTCATCATCCATATCATCAAAGTTACTGTCCAGCTCTACATTGCTGCTCATGGGCTTTCCGCCACCCTGATTTTGGTTTTGAGCTTGCGGCTGTCCGCCACCGGAATTATTTCCGCCTTTACTGTCCAGCATTACCATTCGTAATGCCTTGATCTCAGTAGTGTAACGTTTTTGACCATCCTTATCTTCCCACTGGCGGGTTTGGATAGGGCCTTCAATATATACCTTGGAACCTTTGGTCAAATATTGCTGACAAATTTCAGCTGTTCTTCCCCAGGCTACCACACGGTGCCACTCAGTATTTTCCTGATATTCCCCGTTACTGTCTTTGTAACGCTCGCTGGTAGCTATGTTTAAAGTAGCAACAGCTGTGTTCGCTTGTGTATATCGTACTTCCGGGTCTTGTCCCAGATTACCTATTATCATCGCTTTGTTCAGTGAACTCATAACGTATCCTGTTTTTTGATTATTTGGTTGCAATGTAAGAGTTAGTTCAGAACAATTCCTTACAAAAAATTTTCAAAAAAGTTGAAATCATTAAGTACTACTTAATGATTAAAATTTAGATCTATGGAGTTTTGACCGTGTTTTAACCTTATTCGATAACTATGACTATAACTGTTTCAGGCAAGCCTCACACTTAAAAAAGTCAATACATCTGTAACATTGTTCGGTTTTCGTACTCTTGAAAAGAAAAAAACGACACCATTATGATTAGTGATCAGATTATAGAAGAATATTTGGAACAGGAAAGTGAATTAGCCGCGAAAGTAGTAAAGTTTAAACTTACGCTGCTTTTATTCTCGGTTATCGGGCTGCTCTTCTTCTCCATTTAATTTTCCTATTCACATTTAATTAATTATTCGGGGAATTGGGTATTACCATTTGTTGTTGGTATAATCCGACAATAATGAATACATAAAGAATGCCATACTGGGGTAAAATTATTATCGGGATACTTGCATGTAATTTTGTTGGTTTTATAGCCAGCGGTGTTACTATTGAAGCAATTCCAGGTTGGTATGCCCAACTGAATAAACCATTTTTTAATCCTCCTAATTGGCTTTTCGGTCCAATTTGGACTATTCTTTATACGTTAATGGGTATAACTGCTGCTGCTATTTGGGAAGCAGGGTTTGAACAGCAAAAAGTAAAGCATGCACTCTCTTTATTCGGAGTACAATTGGGACTGAATGGATTATGGTCATTTATATTTTTTGGCTATAAGAGTCCGCTTTTAGCTTTCATCGAGATAATTTTTCTGCTTACAGTCATTGTTATCACCATTCTTCGTTTTAGAGAAATCAAACCATGGACTGCCTGGCTTCTTGCCCCCTATTTTATATGGGTTTGTTATGCTGCGGCTTTAAACTTAGTTATCTATCTCCTTAATTAATTTAATATTATATATAGATGAGTAACTCTAAGAATCGGGCTGAATCGGGAAAATCACAGTGGGAATATAACGGTCAAAAACGACCAAAGTTTGCGATCAAACCTAAAGAGGGACAGGAGTCTGTTTGGGATTATCCGCGCCCGCCTAAAATAGATTCTGATGACCGGGAGATTTTAGTCATTTTTGCCAATAAGATTATTGCAAGAAGCACAAAGGCAATCCGAATTCTGGAAACAGCCAGCCCTCCCACTTTTTATATTCCCCCTTCTGATATAAACATGAAATACCTGAAAAAGACTACCGGGGAATCTAAGTGTGAATGGAAGGGCGAAGCCATCTATTGGGATATTGTTGTAGAAAATGAAAAAGTGGAACGTGGGGCGTGGTCTTACCCAAAACCGTTTCAGGATTTTTATAAAATCAGAAGCTACCTGTCTTTTTACCCCGCCAAAATGGATTGTTATGTAAACGGAGAACACGTAAAACCCCAGCCCGGAGGTTTCTACGGCGGCTGGATTACCAAAGAGATTGTAGGTCCGGTTAAAGGAGAATCGGACGAGACATATTTGTAAAGACTATTTTATTTTTGCTTTCAATATTGAAGGAT
>NZ_DASSWP010000132.1:0-6340 GCF_035704785.1 Gracilimonas sp.
GGGCTTCAGCTTCCGCTTTTTTGAAAGCATTGTGATCGGTTCCATAACGCTTGCCGGGCTCTTGTTTGGCGAGATAATCACCAATGGTGTACGGAAGCACAAAGTATCCGTCTGAGAGTCCCTGCATCAATGCACTTGCACCGAGTCGGTTGGCCCCGTGATCAGAGAAATTCGCTTCTCCCGCTGCATATAATCCCGGAATGGTGGTTTGAAGATTGTAATCAACCCAAAGCCCGCCCATCGTGTAGTGAACGGCAGGATAAATTCTCATCGGCCGTTCGTATGGATTCTCACCGGCGATATTCTCATACATTTCGAAGAGGTTTCCATACTTGGATTCAATAGTATCACGACCATCACGCTTGATGGCATCACGGAAATCGAGATAAACTGCCAATCCGGTTTCACCTACTCCAAGTCCGTCATCACATACCATTTTGGCATTTCTTGAAGCCACATCACGAGGCACAAGGTTACCGAAACTTGGATAGCGTTCTTCCAGATAATAATATCGTTCGTCGTCAGGAATTTCGTTGGGATGGCGATCGTCTCCTTTCTTCTTAGGCACCCAAACCCGTCCGTCATTTCTTAAACTCTCGGACATTAATGTCAGCTTAGACTGATAGTCACCCGAAACAGGAATACACGTTGGGTGAACCTGCACGTAACATGGATTTGCAAAAGCAGCTCCACGTTTGTGAGCTCTCCATGCCGCCGTTACGTTTGAGTTTTTTGCGTTGGTGGAAAGATAAAAGACGTTTCCATACCCACCGGTTGCCAATACCACGGCATCGGCTTCATATCGGCAAAGTTCACCGGAAACAAGATCCCGGGTAATAATACCTCTTGCCTGACCGTCGATCACAACCACATCCAACATCTCATGGCGCGGATGGTATTTGATATTTCCATTGTGAACCTGACGCATCATCGCCTGATACGCACCGAGCAACAACTGCTGTCCGGTTTGACCGCGTGCGTAGAATGTCCTGGATACCTGTGCTCCACCAAAAGAACGGTTCGCAAGATTTCCGCCATATTCACGGGCAAATGGAACACCCTGTGCTACGGCTTGATCAATAATTTCGTTGGAAACCTGTGCCAGGCGATACACGTTGGATTCCCGTGAGCGATAGTCACCGCCTTTGATGGTATCGTAAAAAAGTCTCCAGATGCTATCCCCATCATTCGGGTAATTCTTGGCAGCGTTGATCCCACCCTGAGCAGCAATACTGTGTGCGCGGCGAGCCGAATCCTGAATGCAAAAGCTTCTCACATTGTAGCCAAGCTCAGCAAAACTCGCTGCAGCTGCTCCACCGGCCAATCCGGTTCCTACCACAATGATCTCAAATTTACGCTTGTTATTGGGCGACACCAGGTTGATGTCTTTGATGTGCTTATCCCATTTTTTTTCTAACGGTCCGCCGGGTACTTTTGAATCTAATTTCATAATTGTTTAATTCGCCACGAAAGCACTAAAACACTAAAATGTTTTGTTCTAAATAAATTCAACATTCTGCTTATGTGCTTCTTATTGTTTTAGATTAAAATTTTCTTCTCGTCCTCTTCAAATTATACCACAAATCTTTTGATGCCTTTACCAATATTCCTGACATTAAAGTTAATAAGATAACCTAATCTGTTACCAGTCAGTTTTAAATGACTTAAAATTTGTGCCTCCCAAACTGAATTCATTTTATCAACAGCCTTGAGCTCACAAATAACTTCACTTTCCACTAAAACATCTAATTTTAAACCTTCTTCAAAAGTCAGGTTATCGTACTTAATTGGTAATTTTATTTGTCTTTCGGCTTTTAAGTTTTTCTTATTCAATTCGTGCACAAAACAAACTTCATAAATATTCTCCAATAATCCGGGGCCTAACTTTTTGTGCACTTTGTAAGCTGCATCTACAATCTTTTCCCCTATCACCTCAAGGTGATTTGGTATCTCTTCATATGTTTCGGCTTGCCAAGTCATTTAAAAATTTTCGTGTTTTTGAGATTTCGTGGCAACCCAATTAATAGCTAATTAAGCCACCTTCCCCGCCGGTGAGGAAAATATACAGCGGGATGAAGATAAAGCCGAGCATCAGCACGATAGCAAAGATGTACGCTCCGATCTGAACTTTCTTGGATGTTTCTCCATGTTTCATTCCTAATGACGTGAAAGCACTCCAGGCTCCATGAGCTAAGTGCAGAATTACTATTGAAAGCACCGCGATGTAACTAAATGCAACCAACGGGTTTGTAAACTCAGCTATAACCAAAGCTCTCAGGTCTCGCACCTCAGTCCCATCAACCATGGTCATGTCAGTCGGACCAAATTTAAAGTGCCATATATGAATAACCAAAAACACGAGGATCACAAGTCCGGAAATGATCATACTTCTTGAGGCCAGCGACTGATGACTAGGTCCTCCTTTAGTTTGATACGTATCGTATCCTTCAGGACGAGCTTTCTTTCGCTGCCTCCAGATCGAAATTCCTAAAATTGCATGGTATAAAAAGAAGAATGCCAATCCGGCCTCGATTACATAGAGCAGTGGCCCAAGACTCTCCAAGGTGTAGGTGTAGATATTAAAGGCATCACTTTCTGCAAAAATGGTGAGGTTACCGACAAGATGGCCGATCAAAAAAAGCATGAGGCCAATTCCTGTAATACCGGTCATGATCTTTCGTCCGACCTGAGAATTCAGAGCTTTGATAAGAGAAGGCATGTTTTACGTCTTAGATAATTTCAAATTTCGATAAATAAAACAGCAAATAACTTTCTTTGGTTTCAATTATTTTTGAAAACTTAGCAAAAAGCTTAACTGCGCTGAGAAAATCGCTTTTTCCTCTTTGAATAACAAGGCAGAATGCGTCTAAATATGATCGCAGATTTGTACGATTACTCAGATTTCACTGTTGTTCATAGTGAACACCCTTCCTATCTCTATATTTATTACTTCGTTCCATACTCAATTTACTTCCTCGCTCCATACGCTCTGCGTTGGAGCAGATTTGGGAATGACTTTAGAGAGGTTGACTATTATCTTTAGGGACATCAACTCCAGACTAATGAAAACCATTGCGAAACCTTACGAATCCTCTTTCCGCGAGCGCGGCTCCAAATTTCTGGGGTATCTTTTCCCTACCGAATCCGAAGAGGATTTTCAGGAAGAACTTGCCCGACTCAAGTCAAAATATCCCGATGCCACCCACCACTGTTGGGCTTGGCGATTGAATCCGGCTCAACCCAAGGAATTCAGCTCCGATGACGGCGAACCTTCCGGCACGGCAGGATTGCCTATACTCAATCAGCTCAAATCATATGAAGTGGTAAATGCCGGGGTTGTGGTGGTGAGATATTACGGAGGGACCAAGTTGGGCAAATCCGGATTGATAGAGGCTTATGGCCGAGGAGCGCAGTTATGCTTGGAATCGGCAACACTAAAATCCATTAAGTTGGTACATCTTTTTGAAATCCGATATCCCTATCCCGAGGAAAACACCATCAACAAGTTGAAGAATGATCATAAGCTTTCCGTACAGGATTCTGAATATCTGGAAGATGTGAAGCTGAAAGTAGCTTGCCCCAAGAAAACAAGTGCTCGCTTTAAAAAGGAATTATCAGGATTAGAGCATTTGAAGATCACATTTGAGAATCTGGGAGAATCATTTATTTGAGTAACTATGAGAACCTTTGAGTATCCTTCTTATCCCGCAGTGTCCCGTGCCGAATCAGAGACCTTTACCTGCACGCTTAAGCCATAATTTACTTTTACAGTCTTCGTTAGGTATATTGTTTAAGAGGAAATAATTATGGAAGATCAAAAACCAACAACGGTAAAGACTAAAGAGTCGAAATCTGCGCATCCTGCTGTAGGTATGTGGAAGGATAAATGGGCTAAAGAAAAAAGCTCCACTGAGATTGCCAGGGAAATGAGAAAGAAACAATGGCAAAGGTCTTAGTTGATACCGACATACTTATCGATATTTTTCGGGGAAACATCAAGCTTGACACAGAGCTCAAAGATCATAGCCTTTCTATAAGTGCTGTAACTTTTGTTGAATTAATTCAGGGAGAGAACACCAGCAGAAAAGAAATCAGTCTTATCAACAGCTATATAAAGGAATTTAATTTCCTCCACATCTCAGAAGACATAAGTGTTCTTGGGGTTGATTTAGTTAAAGAATACAGTCCAAGTCATAATTTAAAATTAGCTGATGCACTGATTGCAGCAACAGCAATTCTTCATGATCTGTCTTTACTTACTTTGAATAAAAAAGATTTTAAATATATCCCTGAACTTGATCTGCTTTAACCGGGTTACCAGTCTTCAATTATATGCACCTTACCCATCAAACCCCTATTTTCCGAGAAAAAAAGGAAACTATGAAGATCTATACCAAGAAAGGCGATAGTGGCGAAACCTCACTTTTTGGAGGGCAACGCGTCTCCAAAAGCTCCAAGCGCATCGATTCTTACGGAACCGTGGATGAACTCAATTCTATTTTAGGAATGGTAATCTCATTCGGAGTTTCTGAAAAAGGCGGTGAATTTCTGGAAACCATACAGCAGCAATTGTTTGTACTGGGAGCTGATCTTGCAACTCCCGCCTCTAAAGACGTACGGATCGAACGGATCGGTCACAGCGAAGTAGAATTTCTCGAGAAATCCATCGATGAGATGGAAAAGGATCTGGAGCCGCTCAAAAACTTCATCTTGCCCGGCGGGGCTAATGCCGGAGCCACCCTTCACTTTGCACGCACCGTTTGTCGGCGAGCAGAACGTATCACCGTTGAATGTCGGCATGAAGAGGAAATTTCTGAAGTGGCTATTATGTACATCAACCGGCTTTCTGACTTCCTTTTTGTTCTGGCCCGATATGAAAACAAACAGGCCGGCAATCGGGAAACCGGCTGGATCCCGGAACGATCCAAGTAATTTTTACTGAATTTTAATTTCAAACTACTGACTATTCACATGGCATTAATGATCTCCGTCTCGGGTATCCGGGGCATTTTTGGAACCGACCTCACCCCTCAAAATCTTGCAAAATTCACCGCCGCTTATGGCACATGGCTTAAAGGAGGCACCGTAGTTGTTGGCCGGGATTCGCGCGTAACCGGAAAGATCTGTGAAGATATCGTTGCCGCTACCCTCGCAAGTGTTGGGTGTGATGTCATCAAAGTTGGAATTGTACCGACACCAACTGTGGCCATGGGCGTATTGAAGCACAAAGCAGCCGGAGGGATTATCATCTCTGCCAGTCACAATCCTGCTGAATGGAATGCGCTGAAGTTATTGAATGAGAAGAGTGAATTTTTGGATGCTGATCAGGGAAAGGAAGTGATCAAAATTGCTGAATCCGGAGACCTTAGCTATCAATCCTATGATAAAATCGGGGAAATTCGCGAAGATCATGATATGCTTGATGATCACATAGAGGAAGTCCTGAATCTGCCGTATATCGATGCGGATGAAATTGCCGCTAAGAATTTTTCCGTTGCCGTGGATGCTGTAAATGGTGCCGGCTCGGAAGCTCTTCCAAGATTACTGGAAAAGCTTGGGGTTAAAACCGTACATAAAATTCACTGTACCCCAAACGGACTTTTCCCCCACAATCCGGAACCATTGCCCGAACATCTCACTGAGATCTGTGAGTTGGTTAAGGAGAAAAAAGTGGATCTGGGAGTGGTAACTGATCCCGATGGAGATCGGCTGGCTTTGGTTGATGATACCGGAAAACTCTTTGGCGAAGAATATACGCAGGCGGCCGCCTTTGACTTCATCCTCTCCAAGAATCCCGGAGCTTGTGCTACCAACCTCTCCTCTTCCCGTGTTTGTGACGATGTGGCCCGCAATTACGATCAAACTTGTTATCGCTCTGCAGTGGGTGAGATCAACGTAGTTAAAGTGATGCAGGAACAAAATGCTGTAATAGGCGGTGAAGGAAACGGCGGAGTTATCTGTCCGGATCTGCACTATGGTCGTGATGCGCTGGTAGGTATTGCCATGGTGCTTCAGCTTCTCGCCGAAAAAGGAATGAGCGCTTCCGAATATCGGGCAACCCTCCCCGATTACTACATGAGCAAGAACAAGATCCAGCTTGATGAATTAGGAAAAGACGCCGATAAAGTGCTTGAAATGGTGAAAGAGCATTTCTCCAGCCTCAACCCAAATACCGTGGACGGCGTGAAAGTCGATTTTGCTGAGGGCTGGGTTCACCTTCGTAAATCGAATACCGAACCTATCATTCGCATCTATTCAGAAGGACGGTCTCCGGAAGCTGCGAAAGCCTTTGCAGGGAAGATCTTTGATCTGTTGAAGTAATTTTTGTCAAAGTAGTAAG
>NZ_DASSWP010000125.1:0-18946 GCF_035704785.1 Gracilimonas sp.
AAGATTATGTTCAAAATTTGAGATATAAACTTCAAAAAAGAGTCCGCCGTCTCAATTCAAGTGAATGGCGAGTATTTCACTATGTTCTGAAACAATTTTGGGGATTTCTTTTAGATCAGCCAATTTTTTCTGGGATGATACAAGAATTGGATAGTAAAAAATCACTTGTATCAGAGGATGTTGATAAAATTATTAATGACAAACAAGCGCTTGTATTTAACACTGAAAAAGAAAATACATTGGCCTCGTATTCAATTCTGAAAAAATGTGCTGAATCAGACGATGATAGTATTGAAAGAAGTATAGCGTTCAGATACAGCAATGAGTCTAACACAAATGCAGCTCTTGATTCCTTCAAAGACTTATTTGTCGAACCTTTCTATGAATACTTAGATGAAAACCTTGATGACAGTGGATACATCTTATCGCTATTGTTAAAGTATAAACATAAATGTGAATGGTTTGGAAAAGAAGAACTGTACAATTTATGGTCTGAAAACACTCAGAAGGGCGAGAAATTATTAGCTTTAAAATTTTATGAATACCTATATGATAATGGTATAGAATTTTACATAGAACCTTCTTCTGCATCAGGGGAAGCGGATTTGGTATCTGCCCAATCTTCAAATGACCGCTTAATAGCTGATGCTAAAATATTTAACCCTGAAAAAAGTAAAGGAAAAACTTACATAATTGAAGGCTTTAGACAAATATATGATTACACACTCGACTTTAATCAACCTTCTGGATACTTAGTAATATTCAAAACAAGTGAAGAAGAACTGAAATTTACTTTTGCAAATTATTCACAACAAACGCCATTCGTTCAACACAACAGCAAAACTATTTTTTTTATAGTTATTGATCTTTTTCAACATTCTCAGCCTGCATCGAAACGTGGGAAGTTAAAGTCTGTTGAAATCACAGAAGGTGAACTATGGAAAAAAAGTTAATTGGATAATATCATGACCACCAACGGAATCGTACAAAAGATTTGGAATTTCTGTCACACTCTAAGAGATGACGGCGTTGGCTACGGGGATTACCTGGAGCAAATTACCTATCTGCTGTTTTTGAAGATGGCGCATGAATACAGTCAGCCACCCTACAACAGAGATACCAACATCCCGGAAGAATATAATTGGGAAAGCCTGACTGAAAAGAGTGGTTCTGAGTTGGAACAACATTATGTAACCCTGCTCCGGGAACTGGGTAAAGAAAGTGGTATGCTTGGGCAGATTTTTGTGAAAGCCCAAAACAAAATTCAGGACCCGGCTAAGCTCTACAAGCTCATTCAAATGCTGGACGCCGAAAATTGGGTTATGCTGGGCGCGGATGTGAAAGGCGATATCTATGAGGGATTGCTGGAAAAGAACGCTGAGGACACGAAATCCGGCGCCGGACAGTACTTCACGCCTCGGGCTTTGATCAAAACCATGGTAGAGTGTGTCCGCCCGGAACCCAAGAAAACCATTGCCGATCCCGCAGCCGGAACCGGTGGATTTTTCCTCGCTGCCTATGACTACCTACTTGAAAACTACGAGCTCGATAAAGATCAAAAAGAGTTCCTGAAATACCACACCTTCAAAGGATGGGAGATCGTACCAAATACGGCTCGTATGGCGCTCATGAATTTGTTTCTGCATAACATTGGGGATATCAACTCTACACCACCTATTGTCCGAAATGACAGCCTTATAGCGGAACCCAGTGATAAGTTCGACTATGTGCTGGCTAATCCTCCTTTTGGTAAGAAAAGCAGCATCACCGTTACCAATGAAGATGGGACTCAATCCAGAGAAGCACTCACCTACAACCGACAAGATTTCTGGGCAACCTCATCCAACAAACAGCTCAACTTCGTTCAGCATATAAACGCCATGCTGAAAGCCAATGGAGAAGCGGCGGTAGTTCTGCCTGATAATGTATTGTTTGAAGGCGGTGCCGGAGAAACCGTAAGAAAAAAGCTCCTCCAAAATGCAGATGTGCATACAGTTCTTCGTTTACCGACCGGTATCTTTTATGCTCAAGGTGTGAAAGCGAATGTCGTTTTCTTTGATGCCAAACCCGCCTCCAAAGATCCCTGGACAAAAGATGTGTGGTACTATGACTACAGAACCAATATCCACCACACCCTAAAAAAACATCCACTCAGCTTTGATGACCTCAAAGAGTTTGTTGAGCTCTACAATCCTGAAAATCGCCACAATCGAAAAGAAACCTGGAGTGAAGATAATCCCGATGGTCGGTGGAGAAAGTACACCTACGAAGAAATCACCAACCGCGACAAAACCAGCATGGATATCTTTTGGATCAAAGACGATAGCCTCACTGACTTGGATAATCTACCTGATCCGGATATACTGGCTGGTGAAATCGTTGAGAACATTGAAGCAGGGTTAGAAAGTTTTAGGGAGATAGTGAGTTCATTGGAAGAGTAAAAAATAGCCCCACAAGAAAAGTCTTATGGGGCTGAGTACCCGAGAGAGGACTTGAACCTCCACGTCCGAAGACATACGCACCTGAAGCGCACGCGTCTACCAATTCCGCCACTCGGGCATAAAAAATCCCCAAAAGGTAATCCAGATCGGGATTTCAAAGATAGAAATATTTTAAAGCTATTTCACCAAACAGATCAGATTTATTTACAAGTCATTCAGCAAAGAAACCAAACGATCCCAGGATTTATTTCTCGCCTTTACATTTGGATCATCTTGTGGTTTTTCAGGATCATCACCGCTGCGCATGTATGCATGCCCGGCTCCCTCATAGATCTCATATTCATAAGTTTTTCCAAATTGCTCCATGGCTGATTTCGAATCCGTAATGGTAGAGTTTACGCGCTGATCGTTGCCTCCGTAAAATCCATAGACCGGAACTTCTATATTCGAGTAAGCTTCTGTATCTCCGGGACCTGTGCCATAGAAAACAAAAGCAGCATCAATGGCCTCACCGGCATTGGTGGCAAAACGAAAAGATTGTGAACCTCCCCAGCAAAATCCGACAACGGCAAAAGTTCCGTCGCCTGCTTTTATGGTCTTGGCATATTCCAGCACATTCATCAGGTCGGACGTAACGTTTTCCGGTTCCAGGTTGTAAAGAGCCTGTCGGGCCGCGTCGGAGTTTTCAAAATCACCGGTCTTTTCGATCCCTTCAACCGTGTTCGAAATTAAGTCTGGAGCCACGGCTATAAATCCTTTGCCGGCTAACTGGTCTGCAAAACTTCGGGCCCAGTCATTAAGTCCCCGGTTTTCGTGAATTACAATAACTACCGGTGCAGGTTCTGATGTCTCAGGGTAGACCACAAAATTATGCAGGGTTCTGTTATTAGACTCAATAGTAACCCACTCGTGATGGCGGGGTGAGTTTTCGAGCTGATCAACGGCATAGTCTTGAGCTAGTACAGAAAACGTTAATAATGTGATGATGGCGGTAAGTAATGATTTTTTCATGATGCTATAAGATTTGGTTAGTCACAAAGAAACCTGCTTATCAGTTAAAGCATTTCATCTGAAAAATACAAAATGGAACGCTGCATAATTAAGGAGATTAAACAAGTTTAAAAACGTTTGAACTGTGCCTCTAAAACCTTGCACCTTTATCAAAGAAACTTTCCAAACTGTCACACAACTTTAATATCTTCTATCCTCTGAAAAACCTGATAGAAAATTATCTTAATGAGCACTATTGCCCACGAGAAATACGAGGCGGTAATTGGCCTCGAAGTTCATGCCCAGCTACTTACAGAAAGTAAGGCTTTTGCCGCAGTTAAAACTGAATACGGAGGCGCACCTAATTCCCAGGTAACACCGCTTTGTCTCGGACATCCTGGAACACTGCCGGTGATAAACGAAAATTTGGTTCGTTATATCATAAAAATGGGATTGGCTACGAAATGCAGTGTTGCCGAAAAGTCGATCTTTGCCCGCAAAAATTACTTTTATCCTGATCTTCCAAAAGGATATCAGATCTCGCAATTTGATACTCCTATTTGTTTTGATGGGTTTGTGGATATTTCTTTGGACGAATATGACAAGAGAATAGGGATCACCCGAATTCATATGGAAGAGGATGCAGGGAAATCGATTCACGATCAGGATCCTTACAATACGCTGGTGGATCTGAATCGTGCCGGAACCCCGCTTATAGAAATTGTATCTGAACCGGATCTCAGGACTCCCGAAGAAGCGTATGCTTACCTGTCAAAGATCAAGCAGATCGTTCAGTACCTGGAGATCTGTGATGGCAATATGGAAGAGGGAAGTTTGCGGTGCGATGCGAATGTTTCTGTTCGCCCAAGGGGAAGGGAAAAGTTTGGTACACGTACTGAACTTAAGAACATGAACTCATTCCGGAATGTAGAACGTGCCATTCATTATGAAATTTATCGGCAAATAGAATTGATCGAAGACGGAGGGGAGGTAGTTCAGCAAACCCGGCTTTGGGATACCTCAAAATTGCAGAGTCGTGCCATGCGTTCAAAAGAAGAAGCACATGACTACCGCTATTTTCCGGAGCCTGATCTTCCTCCGATCCATGTGACGGATGCAATGCTCGATGACATTCGTGAAGAACTTCCTGAGCTGGCTGATGTTCGCCGTAAAAGGTTTATGGACGATTATGAAATGAGTGTTGATGATGCAATCACTCTAACAGACAGCCGTTACCTGGCCGACTATTATGAAGCAGTGGTAGAACATCTTGGAAATCCAAAAGCTGCTTCCAATATTGTACTGAGTGAAGTATTGAGGGTGCTGAATGAACAAAGTATCGATATTCGTGAATTTTCAATTTCTGCGGAGAAGATCTCTGAATTGGTTAAATTGAAAGAAGAGGACAAAATTAACTCTTCAGCAATGCAACAAATATTCAATGCAATGCTCGAGGACAAAAAAGAACCTGAAGTGTTGGCAAAGGAAATGAACTTAATTCAGGTTTCTGATTCAGGATTTCTTGACCCGATAGTTGATGAAATTATTAAAGACAATCCTGACGAAGTAAAACGTTATAAGGAAGGAAAAACACAGCTAATCGGATTTTTTGTTGGCCAGGCTATGAAGGCTTCCAAAGGAAAGGCTAATCCGAAATTGGTTAAAGATCTAATTACAGAAAAATTAAACGACTGATAACAGTCATTACATAAACATGAAGAATTACACACTATTAGCATCGTTGGCTATTTTACTGTTGGTGACAGCTTGTTCGAATGAACCCAAGCCTCTTGAAACCATTGTTAAAGGCAAGATAACTGTTGCTGACTCTTTGGATGACAGCGGTGATTATTCGGATATTGGGATCGCTATAATAAAGCAGGATTCTGTTAATGCGCCTATTGATACCCTCTTTTATACTCAAACTGATGTAGATGGAAATTTTACTGGCACGGTAAATTTCCCTGCAAAAAATTACTATACCCTCGTACTAAGTCGTAACAATTATGACTTATCAAATTTGAGAGTGATTCTTGCAGATAATGATACGTTAACAGTAAATGCCGAACTTCCGGATGTGGCTGAAAGCCTGGTTTTAGAATCCAGGGAACACGAAGCTATGCGCACGCTTAACCGGGTGGAGCGAAGTTTTCAAAGGGTCGGGGCTTATGCAAGAAGCGGAGCCATACCGGACTCTCAGATTGTGGATGAGATCGAAAAGTGGTCAGACTTATATTGGCAGGTTTATGAAGCCCATGAAAATACGATAGCTTCTTATCTGGCAGCAGAAAAAGCAGCTGAATTGTTAAGCAGTTTAGATCCGGAAGAGATGTTGGATAAAATAGATACGGCATTACCGGAAGACTACATGATCTCGGTTGCACTCAACCTGGGTAAACCTTATATCGCAGAAAGCAAAGGCTTTGAAGCTGCTTCCAACTATCTGGATTCTTTGGCAGAAATATCCACGAATGAATCTGCTCGGGAATTTGTGCAACGAAATAAGATTCAGATGTATTTTGACAGTTCAAGAGTTAGGCAAGCAAAGGAATTATTGGATAAATATGAAAAAAATTATACCGGACCTGCTTCAAAAAAATGGGCTAGAACCATTCGTTATGATCTGAATTATTTAGCTCCGGGCGTTTCTGCTCCTGAGTTTTCTTTTATTACGATGGATGGAGATACGGTAAATAACAGCAGGCTGGAAGGAACTACCTATATTCTTGAGATCTCTCCGGTAGCAAATTATGAATATCAAAATGATTACGACCGTACGCTTATCATTAATGAGATCTATAAAAACTACGGTTTAGAGATCTTCACTATTCCTCTTGACCAAAGTGAAGTAACTGTAAACGCATTTTTTGAAGAACGCCGTAAAGCATGGTCAGTAGCAAAAATAGGGACTTTTGATGTACAACAGGTGATACAGAAATTCAATGTTATACAGGTTCCAACCCGATTATTGATCGATAAGAACGGAGTATTGATCCGGAAATATGAGCGGGGAGAGTTCGATGATGTAATTCAGGGGTTAAATCAAGCATTTAGAGAAGTTAACGCACCAAGTTAAATTTTAATTACACTCACATCATGCGAAGACTATTAATAGCAGGTAACTGGAAAATGAATTGCGGCCCCTACGATGCTGCAGAATTGCTGGAAGGCCTTAAAACCAAGAAGGCTGAAGTTGATGAACATGTGGATGTATTGGTTTGCCCTCCGTTTGTATCTATCGGCATGGCAGTAAAATATTTGTATGACACTGACATTCAGGTTGGTGCTCAAAACCTGCATTTTGAAGAAAACGGAGCCTTTACCGGTGAGATAAGCGGAAGTATGCTTGCCGAAAGCGGATGCAATTACGTGATTGTTGGGCATTCTGAGCGGCGTCAGTATTTCGGGGAAACGGATGAAAGCGTGAACAAAAGGACACAAATAGCCCTTGAGCACAAACTGGCACCGATCATTTGTGTAGGGGAAAGTCTTGAAGAGCGCCAAAAAGACGAACATTTTGAGCTGGTAAAGGATCAAATTACAGCTGCACTTAAGGGGATTTCAGAAACTAATGCACTGGATGTAGTTATTGCTTACGAACCCATCTGGGCAATAGGGACAGGTGAGACCGCTACCCCTGAACAGGCACAGGTAATGCATGAATATATCCGAACAGTCATCTCTGATATTTACAGTAATGAGACAGCTGAGCAGATCAATATTCTGTATGGTGGAAGTATGAAGCCGGCAAATGCACACGAACTTCTGAGCCAGCCTGATGTGGATGGCGGACTCATTGGCGGAGCCAGTCTTGATGCTGACAGCTTCTCTGAGATCATCACAATTGCAGAAGAACTGAGCTGACATGAAATATAACGTTCTGCTATTGGGAAGCGGTGGCCGTGAGCATGCTCTGGCATGGAGTATTAATAAATCTCCGCTGCTAAAGAAATTATACATTGGACCGGGAAATCCAGGGACATCTGAGCTTGGAGAGAATGCAGAGTTGTCCATTTCAGACTTTGATGAGATCTGGTCTTTTATACAAGAAAATGAAATTGACATAACTGTTGTAGGACCTGAACAACCTTTGGTAGATGGAATCGCAAATTTCCTGGAAGCCAAGCTTCATCCCGTTTTTGGCCCCAAGCTGCAGGCCGCTATGCTCGAAGGCAGTAAGGAATTTGCTAAGGAATTCATGCAGCGCCATCAAATACCAACGGCAGCGTATAAGGTTTTTGATCAGGAAGATTTCGATGAAGCAGCGGCCTATATCAGGAAACAAGGCAAATATCCGGTAGTGCTGAAAGCGGATGGACTTGCCGGCGGTAAAGGGGTCTTCATTCCCGAAACGGAAGCCGAAGCCATGAAAATTTTGGAGAATCTGAAGACTAATTCCCCGCTCAAGGAAGCTGCCAGCCGACTGGTGATCGAAGAATTTATGACAGGTGAAGAAGCTTCGGTTTTCGCAATTTCAGATGGAACCTCGTACAAGGTGATCGGTAATGCACAGGATCATAAGCGAATTGGGGAAGGCGATACCGGACTGAATACGGGTGGCATGGGGGCATACTCACCGGCTCCGATAGTTACTGATGAAGTATTGGCAAGAGTTGAAAAAGAGATCATAGAGCCAACTATTTCGGGTATGAAAGAAGAAGAAAATCCCTATGTTGGATTTTTGTATTGTGGGTTGATGATCACGGAAGCCGGCCCCAAAGTAGTTGAGTATAACTGTCGTTTCGGAGATCCGGAATGCCAGGTGATCCTACCAAGGTTGCAATCAGATCTGCTGGAGATCATGGTGGCGGCAACTCAGGTGAAACTTGGGAATGTAGATATTAAGTTTGATGATGAAGTGCGCTGTTGTGTGGTCTTGGCTTCCGGTGGATATCCTGAATCTTATGAAAAAGGGAAGGAGATAACCGGTTTGGATAAGATTGAAAATGCGATCGTTTTTCATGCAGGAACCAAAGAAGAGGATGGAAAGATCTATACAAATGGCGGACGCGTACTCAACATTGTAGGTTCAGGAAAAGGGCTAAAAGAAGCTATTAATGCCACCTACAACGAAGTCAAGAAAGTAACCTTTGAAAAAGCCTACTACCGTTCGGATATTGGAGCAAAAGGGTTAAAACATTAGAACATCGAACATCCAACACTGAACGTTTAAGGAAGAACGGGCATGAATTTTGAATTGTGAATGCTCCATATCGAATAAAAAGTTATTTCAGCTTCGATGTACATCGATCAGGGTGAGGCTTGATCAAGTTCTATGTTCGATATTCAGTGTTGGATGTTCTGTGGCCCAATTCCACTCCTGGGAGGGGATTAAGGGGAGGGTAAAAAGTGGATTAAGAGCAGTCCCGGAAAGATGATCACTTCAGATTCTATTTTTGATGATAGCCTGAGTTTTGAAGAAAAAGTTCTGCGAATTTTTGAATTTCAAAAGCAAAATAATCCCACCTATCAACGATTTTGTGATGCCTTGGAAATCCGGAATGTACAAACCCCTCAAGAAATTCCATTACTGCCAATCCAAGCATTCAAAGACACAGAAGTCATAACCACTGCGGAACATTCAACATTTTTCCAAAGCAGTGGAACGACTGGGATGGAAAGGAGCCGACACTATCTTATAGAGCCTGAGCTTTATCACCAATCCATCATCCGGGGGATGCAATATTTTTATGATCTGGATGAATACGTAATCTGGGCCTATACACCGGGCTACAATCAAAACCCCAATTCTTCATTGATTTGGATGTTGAACACGCTGATCGAACGGGAGGAGTCAGGGTTGAGTAAGTTTCTGGAGTTAGGAAAAAGACTGGATGAATCTGAGCTGGATAAAATTCAGCAGTCAGGAAAGAAACTGATGCTTTTTGGTGCCGCTTTTGGGTTGATGGATATACTGGAGAATCATCCGGTTCAGCTTCCTGAAGATTCTGTGATCCTTGAGACGGGTGGAATGAAAACACACCGCAGGGAAATCACAAAAGAGCAATTACATCAACAGTTGGCCAAAGGATTTGGACTTCCCCAAACCCAAATACACTCCGAATACGGCATGACCGAATTGCTGTCCCAGGCCTATGCCCAAGGCAGTTTATGGTTTGAATGTGTACCGTGGATGAAGGTAAGTATCCGGGATCCAAAAGATCCGATGAAAGAAGTGGAGAACGGGGAAGAAGGACTTATTGGTGTTATCGATCTGGCAAATCTGTATTCCTGCTCATTCATCCTCACCGGTGACAAAGGCATCCAGCGAGAAGATGGTAAGTTCCAGGTATTGGGCAGATGGAATCCTCAAAATCTCCGCGGCTGCAATTTCCTGATCAACCATGATTAAGGGTCGCTGATTTCACGGATTGCACTGATTATAGTATTAAAAAACTCGTTATGAAGGTACACCTTCGTAACGCAGTCCCGCAAGCTCCGGCTTGCAGTGAAGTTATATCAAAACCCGTACCTTATTTGCAGTTCACAAATCAAAAAATAAATCAGCGCAATCCGTGAAATCAGCGATCGATATAACCCAAACTGTTAAAAACTGGCTTGATCCTGAAAATCAGACTCTCCAAAAAGCAGTAGAGAAAACCATTTCAGAAGGATTATTCAGCTCGGAAGACATACAGCATCAGCTTTCTGTACTTCGAGGAAATGTAGAAAACGGTGATGTTGAAGAATGGGTAAAGAGGGCCGGACTGACTGATGAAAAGAATGCCAAGGACAAAAAAGTACTCTGTCTGCACGCGGGGAATTTGCCACTGGTAGGTTTTCAAACCGCAATTGGAGTGATCCTCTCCGGAGCAGATTATTATGGGAAACTCTCCAGAAAAGATCCACATCTGCTCGGGTCATTCCTGAAAGAAATTCAACAAGCGAATATCGGACAAGAGATCCAATTTTCTACCGATCTCGATTCCTTTGAAAATCTGGAAGCAGACAGCGTAGTTTTTGCCGGATCCGAGAACTCTGTTCCTGATGTTAAAGCAGGAATCCAGAAGCGGAGTGCCGCCAAACCGAATGCAACTTATCTCATCCGAACCGCTAAGTTTTCGATGGTTTTTTTGAATAAGTGGAATGAAGAGATAAAAGAAGAATTGGTGGAAGCCATGCTTCGATATGGCGGAAAAGGATGTAGATCGGTGGCTGTAGTGGTGGCCGAATTCGAGCTGGATGAAGTTAAAGAGGAACTGCGAACATCCATTCAAAACTTCTGGAAAGAAAACCCACAACATCAAAAACCGGCACCCGAATTGAAGTACCAATTTGCTTACAACGAAGGAATTCAACGCAATCAGCTGTGGTTGGAGCATTTTTTGATACAGGAAACCGAAGAATTACCCGAAACGGATTTTACGGTGAACTGGGTGCAGGGAGATGAGGAGATAGTAAGGGCGCTCAGGATGAAATTTGGTGAGGTTGTTCAATCGGTTTACACAGCAGGTTCAGAAATTGAAAGATTGAAAACAGATCCGTTATCACAAGCTCAAAATCCACCCATTTGGTGGAAACCGGATGGGGTGGATGTGATCAGAGAATTAATCAGGTAAATCCTGCCAATCCCATAAATCAAGGTTCAAAAACTGGAACCATGATTAACTGGCCTGTAGGATGACCAAGTTTTTACTACATCCCCTCAATATAATCCCCAAACTTCCATTCGGATCTGAAATCGGGTGTCAGTTCCTGTTCGGTCAGCAGTGCCTTAACCATGGCCACGGGAATACTGTTGTTTTGAAGGATGGTATCATGAAATTCTTTTTCGGTCATTTGGCCGGAATCCACCAGTTCCATTCGGAGGGAGTAGAACTGCATGGCTCCCACCATGTAGGCGATCTGGTAGAGCGGTCCGTAGTTACCCTCAAACGAACGCCGGACTTCTGCTTCGGCATTGGCGTATTCGTGTCCCACTTTATCAACTAAATAATCGATGGATTCCTGTGGAGTCCAATTGCCGAGGTGGTAATTCAGCGAAAAGACAATTCGGGCCGCACGGTGCATTCTCCAGTACAGCATCCCGATCTTATCTTCAGGATTGTTCGGGAAGTCTTTCTCCCAAAGCACAAACTCCCAATAAAGCGCCCAGCCTTCCGTCCAGAATGGAGTGCCAAACATCCGTCGGTGCGTCTCATAACGTTGATTCATAAACTGCTGCAGATGGTGACCCGGGATCAATTCATGATGTACTACGGCTTAGAGAAATGTGGATTATTTCCGCGCATGCTCATCATTTTCTCTTCATGTGTCATGGTGTTGGTAGGGTAGGCGATCCTGACGGTTTCACCTCCTAAAAAGAAAGGGGCAATTTTCTGCCACTCGGGACTTAACATCACCATACGCCAGGTTTCTTTGGCGAGATCGGGAATGGTCACCAAATCACGATCTTCCAGGAAAGTAACGGCTTCTTCGGCCAGGTCTTTAACGAGAGGTGGTTGCTCTCCGGCCGGAACATGGGTGGTTTTCACGTACTCAAGGGCTGCTTTCCAGTCATCCCCGTAGCCCAGCTCTCGGGAAGCTCTCAGCATTTCATTGAAGGTCCACTCGTATTGCTCGTTGGCAATATCGATCAGTTCCTGCGGAGTGTAGGAGATCATCTCAAAACCCAATCGGCGATTGATCTCACCTTCTCCGATAGGATTCCCAACGATCCCGCTTTCATCAGCGGCTTCTTTCTCACCATCAAAGTGAGCTTCAGACATTTCAGCATACTCCTCAAGGGAGGCATTCAACGCTTTGAACGGCTCTTCCACCCACCAGGTGAAGTCCGGGTCATAGCCGTAATAGAACCCATACGCTTCTTCGATTCCTTCACGCAGTTCCTCTATGGCATCAGAGAGATAGACGGCTTCTCTTTTAGCCAAAAGTCCATGCGATTCCAACTCCGCTTTTTTGGTGTGAACCGCTGAATTCCAGTTGTTGAACCAAGCCGCAACTTCCTTTCCATCCATGGAATTGCCATTCCTGCGCTGATTGATGAAATTCATGACCTCTCCGGTTGCAGGAAGGAATTGGGAGATATTGTTAAACCGATCCCTATCTGCATTGAGAAAGTAAGCGGAGCGCTGCAGGTCATTTTTGAAAAGCAGGTAATCTACTTGTTGAGGATGAGAAAGTTCTGCGAAATCGAGATCTTCCAACTTTTGCAGCCAATCAGCATAAAACTCATCAAAGCGATCAAAATGCTCTACAGAGGGATCAACGTCATATTTGCGATCAAGGGCACCATAATCGGCGCGGTAGGTGGTGATCATGTCGGCAATAGATTGAGCCGAAACGGAAAGGGTAAATAGTGAGAAGATCAGAACCGTAAAAATTGAGCGCATAACGAAGGGTTGATTAATAGGTAAAGCAATGAAAAGCATTTTTTGGCAAAATTGATATGCAGAAATTGTAAAGGATTCTTGAAACGCTAAAACCAAGAGCTATGGTTCTAAAGTGCATTTTACGTATATTGCATCGATCAATTAATCGTAAAACGATATGGAAACTGTAAAAATATCTCCAAAATTTCAGGTTGTTATTCCTGCCAAAGTCAGAAAATCATTGAACCTAAAAGCAGGTCAGAGAGTTCGAATGATACCGATTGACGGCAAGATAGAAGTTGTTCCGGTGCCCGAAGCTAAATCATTAAGAGGTTTTGCAAAGGGAATTGATACTTCGCTCGAAAGAGAAGAGGATCGGTTTTGAATGTATTGGACTCATCGGGATGGCTGGAATTTTTTACAGATGACAAGCATGCGGATGTTTTTGAACCCATTATCGAAAATGATGAACAGTTACTGGTTCCTTCTATCTGTTTTTACGAAGTGTATAAAGTCTTAAACAGGGAACTGGGGAAATCAAAAGCGCTTGACGGTATTGCTCTGATGGCTAATGGAAAAGAGATCTCAGTTGATCAGGAAATTGCATTGACAGCAGCGCAGATCAATGCTGAGAAAAAGCTTCCCATGGCGGACTCCATGATCTATGCCATTGCTCAAAAATACAATGCTGAATTATGGACATTGGATTCTGATTTTGAAGGGTCAGAAGGTGTCAATTATTTCACAAAAAAGACTTAAGAAATCTTCCACACTGATTTCCTCGGAAAAACCATTTCAATGGTTTCAATAATGGCTTATCTTTGAGGTTCGCAAAAGAAAACAAATTCAACCATTCATTAATGCATTCCTACAAACCGGAAAACATCGAGACCAAGTGGCAAAAGTACTGGCTCGAAAATAAGACCTTCAAAACTCCCACTGATACTTCCAAACCCAAATATTATGTACTGGATATGTTTCCGTATCCAAGTGGGGCAGGGTTGCATGTTGGTCACCCGGAAGGTTATACCGCAACGGATATCATCTCGCGATATAAACGCATGAATGGATTTAATGTATTGCACCCGATCGGCTGGGATGCCTTCGGACTTCCTGCTGAACAGTATGCTGTAAAGACCGGTACGCATCCACGCATTACTACCGAAAAGAATGTGAATAAATTCCGGGAACAGCTTCAGGCTATCGGTTTCAGCTACGACTGGGATCGGGAAGTAAACACAACGGATCCAAATTACTATAAATGGACGCAATGGATCTTCCTTCAGCTTTATAAAAAAGGATTGGCATACGAAGATGAAGTGGCTGTGAATTGGTGTCCCGAGCTGGGAACCGTACTGGCGAATGAGGAAGTGGTGGATGGAAAGAGCGAAGTAGGCGGATATCCTGTAGTCCGTAAACCAATGCGGCAGTGGGTGCTCAAGATCACCGAATATGCCGAAGAACTGCTGCAGGATCTGGAAAAACTGGACTGGCCGGAATCGCTCAAGGAAATGCAGCGTAATTGGATTGGGAAATCGATTGGCGCTGAGATCGACTTTCAAATTGCGAACTATGATGAGAAGCTAAGAGTATTTACAACCCGTCCCGATACCATTTTTGGAGCCACATATATGGTGTTGGCACCGGAGCATCATTTGGTAGACAAGATCACTACGGATGAGCAAAAGAAAGCCATTGAAGATTATAAAGAAAAGGCTGCCAAGAAATCCGATCTGGAGCGACAGGAACTGAATAAAGACAAAACCGGAGCTTTCACCGGGGCCTATGCCATCAATCCTGCAACCGGAAAAGAGATCCCGATCTGGATCGCAGATTATGTGCTGGCGAGTTACGGAACCGGCGCCATCATGGCAGTACCGGGACAGGATGATCGTGACTGGGAATTTGCTGAGAAATTTGATCTGGAGATTATCCGCACTGTTGAACCACCTGAAGATTTTGATGGAAAGGCATATACCGGCGAAGGTCCGGCTATAAATAGTGAGTTTTTGAATGGACTGAATATTGAAGATGCCAAGAAGAAAATCATCCTCTGGCTGGAAGGAAAAGGAGCGGGACAGAAATCCGTAAACTATAAACTGCGTGACTGGCTGTTCTCCCGTCAGCGTTATTGGGGGGAGCCGTTTCCGATCATCCATGTGGATGGTGAGCATAAAGCGCTTCCTGAATCGGAGTTACCTGTTACGCTTCCCGAAGTTGACAAATATCAGCCTACCGGAGATGGGGAGCCGCCATTGGCCAATGCCACAGATTGGGTAAACACCACCGATCCCGAAACCGGAAAACCTGCGAAGCGGGAAACCAACACCATGCCGCAATGGGCGGGTTCTTGTTGGTACTATTTGCGCTACATCAGCCCTGAGTTTGAGGGCGGTCCCGTTGATCCCGATTACGAAAAATACTGGATGCCGGTGGATCTGTATGTTGGTGGAGCTGAACATGCGGTGCTTCACCTGTTGTATGCCCGTTTTTGGCACAAAGTGCTTTATGATATCGGTGTTGTTTCCACGAAAGAACCATTTCAGAAATTGGTAAACCAAGGGATGATCCTGGGTGAAATGGAATTCACCGGCCCTGATGGAGAGAAGGTTGCTGAAGACAAAGTGGAGAAAAAGGGTGAAGGATTTGTCCTAAAAGGAACTGATACCAAAGTAGAAGCTCGTGCCCATAAAATGTCCAAGAGTCGCGGGAATGTCATCAATCCGGATAATGTGATCGCCCAGTACGGAGCTGATTCGCTGCGATTATATGAGATGTTCATGGGTCCGCTGGAACAGGTGAAGCCGTGGAGTACCAAAGGAGTGGAAGGGGTGAACCGATTCCTTAATCGCGTCTGGAGATTATTGGTGGATGACGATTCGGGCGAGATCTCTGACAAAGTGAAAGAGATGAAAGCGACGAAAGAACACCTGAAGCCGCTGCATGAAGCCATTAAAAAAGTAACGGAAGACATAGAGAGCTTACGATTCAATACCGGGATCTCTGCGCTGATGATCTTCGTGAACGAAGCCAATACCTGGAAGGAAATTCCCCTTTCGGTAGCCAAGGAATTTATTCAGATCCTGAATCCATTTGCTCCTCATATCACTGAAGAGTTATGGAGAATGCTTGGTCATGAAAATACGTTGGCGTACGAAGAGTGGCCTGCATTCAACGAAGAATATCTGAAGGATGATACGATCACTTATCCGGTTCAGGTGAACGGTAAAGTCCGTGCCGATATCGAAGTGGATGCAGCCAAAGCCAAAGACAAGGAATATGTGCTTGGCTTAGCAAAATCAGAAGAGAACGTAGCCAAATACCTGGAAGAAGGGAATTTGGTGAAGGAGATCTTTGTGCCTGGACGGATCGTCAATCTGGTGATTAAGTAAAACGGCTCGCTGAGCCGTTTTTGCTTTTTTGGAACCGGAGGTTCTGGCATGCCTTACGAACGAGATGAAAAAGTCAATCAGCTTTTTCTATGTCAATATCCTATAAAAGAGGCTTCCGAATGTAAGAAGAGTACAAGCTGCTAAGAATAAGACACTAATTATGGTCAGGAGATTTCTTTGGTGTTTTATTATTTGCCTAATTCCGATGACTAAAAAAACTATTTGGGCAAATAGAAAAGGTATGGTTAGCAGTTCTCCGAAAAAGCTGATTAGAAAAGATTCTATGCTATAGAGGTTGATCAAATAGATCAGGATAAAATAGGAAACGATTGAAAAATTTATAATCGTCAAATTTTTGTTAGTCAGTAGTTTATTCATTTTAGCCTTTGAGTGGGTTTCACACTGATTGCCAACATTGCTACATTACCAATTCTATTCAGTTATCATTGGAATAACGAAGATAAAATGGAGAAATGGGTGTTAATTTCAAAGCAATAACTAAAGTATAGTTACTTAGATAATCCCAATAAAAAAGCCTGTCCGGAAAACCGAACAGGCTTGGTAAGCTCAATAAAAATTGTTTAGATAAAAAAACGCTCCGACGCAGAGCATCGGAGCGAGTAAAGTCATTGGGCGAATCGCATTCGCCCAATGACTTAATTATTTACCGCTTTTCAACAGGCACCCAATTAAGGTGCTTCTCACCAACGTAAAGAGCACGTGGGCGGATCAAACGGTTGTTTGCGGCTTGTTCCATAAAGTGACCGGTCCAACCTGATACACGGCTCATGGTAAAGATACAGGTGAAAAGATCAGGCTGAATTCCAATGGAATAATATACCGTAGCTGAAAAGAAGTCTACATTAGGATCAATATCTTTTTCGCTCTTCATGGTGTTCAGCATGTCCATTGACCATTCGTATAATTCTTCATGTCCGGTTTCTTCGGAGAGGTCTTTGGACATTTTTTGAAGCAATCGGGCTCGGGGATCAAAGGTCTTGTACACGCGGTGACCAAAGCCGGAAATCTTCTCTTTGTTTGCTAGTTTCTTTTTGGTGAATTCCACAGCATCAGCAGTATCCGGATCTTTATCCAGTTCAAGCAATGTATTCATTACAGCAGTGTTAGCTCCGCCGTGTAGAGGCCCTTTTAATGCACCGATTGCTCCTGTTACCGCAGAGTACATATCAGATTGGGTAGCACAGATAGTTCTGCAGGTAAATGTGGAGGCATTCATTCCGTGTTCAGCATGAAGTATCAGGCAGAGATCCATAGTTTTCTCAGCTTGCTCGCCCGGCTTTTCACCGTTCAGCATATAAAGAAAGTTAAAAGCTGTGCTTCCTTCTTTAAGAGGGGATACTACTTCCTTGCCATGTCTTACACGATCGAAGGCAGCAATAATAGTCGGTATCTTAGCAGTGATGGCAATTGCCTGTCCTTCGAAAAGTTTTTCATCGTACTTACCTTTGGTGTCGTCAAAATCGGCCAGCATTGAAACTGCAGTTCTGAGAACCGCCATTGGCTCAGCACCTTTATCTGTAGCCTGGATGTACTCTAAAACCGGTTGTGGTATATCTCTGTTCTCAACCAATAATTTCTTCAGGCTTTCGAGTTCTTTAGCATTTGGGAGGCGGTCATTCCATAACAAGAAGCATACTTCTTCGAATGTGGCATTTTCAGCCAGGGTATCGATCAGATAGCCGGAATAGATGAGTTCGCCTTTCTGACCATCTATAAAACTCTTGGTAGTTGAAAAAGCTACGATACCGTCAAGGCCTCTGTTGATGTGAGGATATTGTTGCTCGTCAAAGCCTGTATGAATGCCTTCTGACATTGTTTCTCCAAATTTAATGTTAAAGATAAATTACTCGATAAGAGCCAACTTAACGCTGTTAACGAATCTCACTTCCAAAGCGTTTAAAGCCGGTGTAAATTTTTCCAATTCTCTTTTGAGAAGAGCATCGAATATACTAAAATCGATGCACAAAATTAAGTGAAAAAGTATTAAACGATTGTAATGAAATCAGATAGTTTGAAGATAATATGAAGTTAGGAAAATGCATTATCGGATTTTTGAAACATGACTTTATTTGGCTCGTATTAAATAGACAAATGATCTTTATGGATACGTACCACTTCAATGTGGTCGGCCTTATACATTTCTTATTTGCCATTCTTTCGATGGTATTTGGAGCTATAATTATATTAATGAGAAAAGGAGACACAAAATATTCGGATATGTGTATGTAATTTGTATGATTGGGTTGAATATCTCAGCATTAACCATTTATCAATTATTCGGATATTTTAGGCCATTCCATGTCTTTGCCCTATTCAGTCTCGCAACAGTTTTTGCCGGGTTCATTCCAGCCTATAGAAAAAAGCCAAAGGATACTTGGGTGGAATACCATTATGAATTCATGAATTGGTCGGTGGTAGGATGATTGTATGCAGCTTTTTGGTCAGAAACTTTTACGAGGTTCTTTAGTTTTTCAGGTATGACGGATTTTTGGGTTTTGATTGCAGCCGCAACTATTATCACCGTTGTAATTGGTGCTTACTTTATTAAAAAGAAGAAACCGTATTTTGTGACAAAATTCGGTAGCAAAAAAGCTGATTAACTAATCCAGATCTTTTGCCTCATTCCAATACGCATCCATCTCTTCCAGGGAAGAGTCTTTGAGCGCCTTGTCTTGTTCTTTCAGCTTCTGCTCGATGTATCGAAACCGATGCTTGAATATTGATCTATCATGAGGTTTTCTAAAACATTATGAATAAATATATAAGTTTAATTTGCGTTTTTTTTTTTTTG
>NZ_DASSWP010000092.1:0-18275 GCF_035704785.1 Gracilimonas sp.
TGAAAGTGAATATGGTGATCTTGATATACTACAGGAATACCCGATAAGCTTTAAAGTGGATGTTCTGGATTTATATCAAGAAACTTTTAAGCAATATTTGGAAATGAGAAAAGAACAAGACAGGCACTTAAAAGGTATAAATTTTGATAGGATGGCAGGTATATATTTAATGATTGAAGATGAACTGATTCCACCATTAAAAAAATGGAAAAGAAAGATCCGAAATCTACTTTTTATCCAAGACTGGAGTAACATGGATCTTTTATATTGGATTAAAGGTCAGGAATTAGAGTTCTATGAAGGAAAGAATACAAGAGAATTAATAATCTCGTTGTCCTTTGGATACAATAATGCCTATCACATATTTAAAGCTCTCTCTGCTGATATCTTTTATTTCCTTTATTCTGCTCCTTCATCAAAATTGGGTTTTGATGAAAAGAACCAAGGTAAAAGACTTCATCTAAATGAAATTTTAGAGTTAGATAATCAATCGCTTAATCCACCTATATTTTTTGGTGGAGGTTATGGATCAAATGGTTCCTGGTTACCTGATCCAACTTATAGACCTAATTAACTTATTTTATCTCTGATCTGCATCAGGACCTTCATCATCCATCCATACATTCCAATCATAACGAAGAATCCTATTATAAATCCAATATCAACCGCTGTGAATACTACATCACTATTATATATGCTCACAAACAGTATTAATGCACCTATTATAAATATGACTGCTAAACCGGCTTTGCTGGCTTCATTGGCTTCGCTTTTCTTTTCTGGCTTGTTTTCTTCGCTCATCGTACATCCCGTTAATTAAAATTACGCCTTAAAATAAAAATCCCGCGCTCAAAAACCACCGCCGCCGCTCCGGGATCCATCCCGGTAAAAAAATCACTGAAAAATTCGGCGCGCGGGTCCGTGGCCTACAGCTAATCCCCAGCTCCCTATAATTCATCATCCGCAAGCTGTTGTCCGCTCAACCCTGTTATTTATAGTCTTAATTGTTGCAGGTTTGTTATGAGTTTATTGTACGCCCCTGTCCAATGCGCTCTTACTAAGTTGAGACACCTGATTTCTGACTACTTCTTTCCCCCAAAACACATATCTTACATATACTTTAGAATCACCTCGAAATTCATTCATGGATCTCTTCGAAGAAAAAAAATCCAAGGACGGTTCCTTTTCATCCCAGAAAGAAAATCCGCAGTACAGTGAGCCGTTAGCTACACGAATGCGTCCGCAATCGCTGGATGAATTTGCCGGGCAGGAACATTTAGTAGGGGATGGTAAAATGCTTCGAAGGATGATCGAAAGCGGGATCATTGGCTCGCTCATTTTTTATGGCCCTCCCAGTTCAGGAAAGACGACACTTGCGCATGTTATCTCCAGAGAAATTAAGGCACAGTTTGAAGTCATAAATGCGGTGCTGGACGGTATCACAGAACTCCGAAATGTAGTGGATAAAGCCGAAAAATTGCGCAAATTAAATGGCCGAAAAACCATTTTGTTTGTGGATGAAATTCACCGCTGGAATAAAGCTCAGCAAGATGCTTTACTGCCTCATTTAGAATCGGGAATAATTACACTGGTTGGTGCTACTACGGAAAATCCATTCTACTCTCTGGTAAATCCACTGCTTTCCAGATGCCAGCTTTTTGAACTTCACCCCTTAACCACGGATGAAGTGAAGCTGATGCTGAATCGGGCCTTGAAAGATGAAGAGCGCGGCTTAGGGAAAAAAAATATTGAAGTAACGGAAGATGCCTTTAAGCACCTTGCAGAAATGGCCGGCGGTGATATCAGAAATGCATTGAATGCACTGGAAGTTGCGGTACTTTCAAGCAAGCCAGGTAAGGATGAAAAGATTACTATTGATTTGGGGGTTGCCAAAGAAAGTATTCAGCGGCGTAATGTACGCTACGATCGAACCGGGGACGAGCATTATCACTACGCTTCAGCTTTTATTAAATCTATGCGGGGCTCCGATCCCGATGCGGCTTTATACTGGATGAATGCCATGCTGGAGGGCGGGGATGATCCGATCTTCATTTTCAGAAGGATGCTGATCTTTGCGAGTGAAGATGTGGGGCTGGCCGAACCGAATGCAATCACTATTGTGAATTCCTGTCAGGAAGCCTTCTTGAAATGCGGCATGCCGGAAGGGATGTATTTTCTGTCACATGCCTGTTTGTATTTGAGTACATGCCCCAAGAGCAACAGCACCAAAGCGATATTCGAAGTGAATCGGGAGATCAGTGGAAGAGGAGTAAAAGATATCCCGCCCTATCTAAAAGATAAAACGGCCAACAAACTTGGAGCCAAGCACCTTGGAGTTGAAAATGCTTCCGATGACTACAAATACCCACATAACCATCCAAATAATTGGGTAGACCAACAATATCTGCCGGATGCCTTAAAGAATAAACGGTGGTACAAAGCCGGAAACCAGGGAAGAGAGGCGCTGCTGTGGAAGAAATGGCAGGAGATCAAGAAAAAAAATGAAAGAACAGATAGTTAAATACCGTCATTCGTTCATTTATAGATGAATCTTATCACATAAGACTAAATAGTTGAGTTAAAATAAATGCCCTTTATAGCTTTATTATACATGAAATTGCTTTTCATTTAGAAAGTTTAGTGGGGTCTCTTTTATTTTTTAAAAAAAAAGTTTATTTAGAAGCCCATAATGATAAAGCAGTTAGATAGATTATCATTTGCACTAACTTCAATTTATTCAAATTAATGATGAGGTATATATGCAACGATTACTACTGTTTGTGTGTGTTCTTGGAACATTTCTCTTCACGATCTTGGGATCAGCCCAGGCACAACAACGTACTATTACAGGTACGGTAACGGAAGCGGAAACCAATGAACCCCTGCCCGGCGTTAACGTGTTTGTCAATGATACAAATATAGGTACTTCTACGAACGAGAATGGGGAATATTCTCTTTCAGGGGTGCCTGCAGATGCTGACTCTTTAGTTTTTTCATTTGTCGGATTTCAGCGTTTATCAGTATTTATTGGCAACCGTTCTGAAATAAATGTAACACTTCAACCTACCATTCAGGCATTGAACGATGTGGTTGTTACATCTTTCGGTATTGAACAAGAGCGAAAAGAACTGGGGTATTCCACCCAGCAGATCGATGGCGAAAACTTAACTATCGGCAATCAATCTAATTTGGTGAATTCTTTGAGCGGAAAAGTTTCAGGGGTAGAAATTACTAATACAGGAGGTGCTCCAGGACGGAGTTCTCGAATTGTAATACGTGGGGTAAACTCCCTGGATCCCGGGGCAGATAACCAGCCATTGTTTGTTGTTGATGGGGTACCGATTGATAACTCTACCATTGAGTCTTCAGGAACACCTCGCGGAATGAGTAATCGTGCTGCTGATCTCAATCCAAATGATATAGCATCAGTAAACGTACTTAAAGGATCTGCCGCCACAGCGCTTTACGGAGTGCGGGCTGCTAATGGTGCAGTGATTATAACTACAAAGAGGGGGGAAGCCGGGGCTACGGAAATTGATTTAAGCAGTACTGTAGGATTCGACCGTATCAATGCTTACCCCGAATTTCAGGAAGTTTATGGACAGGGTTTTTCATTCCAGCATGACCCGGAAAGTTTTTGGCCTAACTGGGGGGCAAAAATTGAAGAGGTACGTGAAAACATTAACCCTGACTGGCAGTATTATGACATATGGCGAGACGCTGCTCAAACAGGAGTACAGGTAGATAATTCAATAAATGTTTCTGGTGGTAATGAAAATGCAACTTACTACGCATCAGTTTCAAACCTTCAGCATGAAGGAGTGCTGCCTTATGGAAATTGGGACAGGACCTCAGTAAGATTATCCGGTGATATTTCTCCCAGAGAAAACCTCACCGTTCAAGCATCAGCATATTATATAAATTCCGGCGGGAACCGCGTTTTAGGTGATCGTTTTATGGAATCCATGATGTATTGGGCTCCAACAAAAGATGTTACCAATTTTGAAAAAGAAGATGGTACCATGCGCGGTTATTATAATAATGAAGGTTCTGGAGGTAACCCGATATATCAGGCTAAACACTGGACCTATGAAGATGATGTAAACCGCATTCTGGGAAATGTGACTGTAAATTACAGTCCCACAGAATGGTTTAATGTACTGTATACGCTTGGATCAGATTATTATAGTGATCAGCGTACCGAGATTATTCCAGGACCAAGAGGCGTGGAGAATGAAAATGTTGTAAGCAGTACAGGTGCAATAGAAGAAACACGCATAAACAGCCGTGACCTTAATTCAACATTGAACCTTACCTTTAGAAAGGATGTGACTGAAAAAGTCAGTACAAGGCTTCGTGTTGGAAATGACATATTTGATAGAAGCTTTAATAATGTAGTTTCTACCGGAAATGATTTTGTAACCCCGCTTTTCTATCATCTGAGTAACGTAAGGGATATCTCTTTAAGCCAGACTATTCGTCAGCGCCGTCTTATAGGTGCTTATGGTGACTTGATGATTAATTATGACAATTTCCTTTATCTAAACCTGACAGGCCGTAACGATTGGTCATCAACTTTACCGGAAGATAACCGGTCCTTTTTCTATCCATCGGCAAATATTGGGTTTACATTCAGTGATATAATAGATCTCCCGGATCATGTTACTTACGGAAAATTGAGAGCTTCTTATTCAATGGTAGGTAAAGATGCTCCTGTGTATGCAACAAGTAATACCTACAATACCCCCAGCCAATTTCCATTAGCTGGTCAGGTAGGCTTTAGCCGTTCAAATGTTCGGGGTAGTGCTGACCTAAAGCCGGAACAAACAACGACTCTCGAATTAGGTACTGATTTGAGGTTTCTGGATAACAGGTTGAGATTTGACTTTACCTGGTATAAATCAAACAGTAGAGACCAAATATTTGATGTTCCAATTTCTAATGCAACCGGATATACCCGAATCATTACAAATGCCGGTGAAATTGAAAACAAAGGAATAGAGTTACAAATAGAAGGTCGCCCTGTACAATCACAGGATTTTGTTTGGGATGTGGCGGTTAACTACAGTCGAAACAGAAGTGAAGTGATTGAAATAGCAGAAGGGATTAATCAGATTTTACTGGGTTCCTCATTTGGTTATGCCGGAAGTTCTGCTTCAATTCAGCTTACGGAAGGTGATCCATTTGGCAATATATATGGCCGAAGCTATGAGCGATATTATGCATCCGGTGAACCGGAAGACAATATCTATCTTGATAAAGATCGCCCGATCGTTATAGGAGATGATGGTTTTCCAGTAATTAATAATGATCAGAAAGTATTAGGGAATACTCAGCCAGACTGGATTGGAAGTATTCGAAACGATTTTTCCTACAAAAATTTCAATCTTACCTTTTTGATTAATGCTAAGTGGGGACAAGATGTTTATAGTCAGTATGATAACTTTTTTACTGCTTTTGGGATCACGAAGAATACCCTGGACCGGGAAGATTACCGTGTTTTTGAGGGTGTTACAGCCGATGGTCAGCCAAATACTCAGGAGGTATGGCTTGGTCAAGGCTTAGACCCGGAAGGCCGAATTGATCCTAATACAGGTTTAGTTAGAGATTATGGAGCAGGTTATCATCGAAATGTGAAGCGAGGAGCAACCGAAGAATTTGTTCTTGATGCTTCTTATATCAAGTTGCGAAATATTCGGTTGGCTTATTCACTGCCACAGGACCTAGTCACTGATTTGGGGCTTCGTAGAGTTACGCTGTCTACTACAGCCACTAATATTATACTGTATACTCCTTTTAGTGGATTTGACCCCGAGTCACGTGCTGGAGGAGCTTCAACCAATGCCCAAGGCTTCACTGCATTGGATTACCCCGGTGTGGCCAGTTTCTTTTTCTCGGTTAACCTTTCTCTATAAACACAAAACAGGATAAACCAATGAAGATATTTTCTAAACAAATTCTGATTTTTTGTATCACAACGGTATTCGTTTTGACCGGATGTGAGGGATTCCTCGATATTAATGATGATCCAAATAACCCTACAGAAGCTCCGCCACAGGGGCTGATGACAAATGTAACCTATGAGACTGCCCAAAATATGTATCGAATGGGCAGTATAACTTCCTATTATGTACAGTATCTGGCTTCTCCTAATCAAGCGAGTGCAACAGATGTGCATGAAGCAGTAAGCTATGGAGATCAGTGGTATCAATTGTACGATGTTATGACTGATCTTTCTGATTTAGAGATTTTGGCAGAAGAAGAGGGTGCAACTCAGTATGTCGGAATAGCCAAGATTCTTAAAGCATTAAACCTGGCTACCCTGGTTGATGCCTGGGGAGATGCACCCTATTCACAGGCATTTTTTGCTGAAACACTGAACCCGGCTTATGACGATCAGGAAAATCTTTATGATGAAGTTTTTACTTTGTTAGAGGATGGCTTGATTCAGCTTCAGCAATCCAACTCAACCATCGTTGCCGGAAATGAAGATTTTATTTATGGTGGCGATATTACCAAGTGGCAACAGCTGGCTTATATGCTTCAAGCTCGTTATCTGAATCATTACAGCGAACAAACATCATATGATCCTGAGGCCGTTCTTGCGGCATTAGACAATGGCTTTCAAAGTAATGCTGACGATGCACAGGTAACCTATTTTGAAGAGCAGGTAAACCCCTGGGCTTCCGTTGCAATTGCCAATGCCGGATTAATACTCGGTGGTTGGATGTCAGAGCAAATTGTCGACCACATGAATGGTACTACCTATGGAGTGATAGATCCTCGTATCGAAATGTTTATGAGTACTAATGTTGATGGGGATTACGTAGGAGTTACTAATGGGGCTGGGCGAGGTAATGCACCCGAACAAGGAGCTTTCTCAGTATTAACGACGGATGACTTTTATTCGGCACGGACTGCACCGATTATTATTGCTTCTTATGCCGAACAAAAGTTTATAGAAGCAGAAGCTGCTTTGATGGCTACTCCATCACAAACTACACGTGCCTATCAAGCTTATATGGACGGTATTGAAGCTCATATGGATAAAGTAGGTGTGGCTGAAGTTGATAAGCAGTTATATATGAATGACCCGGTTGTAGATGTTGGGGAACTTAATCTGACAATTGATCACATTATGAAAGAAAAGTATGTGGCAATGTTCCTTCATCCTGAGTCATGGGTAGATGCTCGTCGTCACGACTATGCTTATGATGATATGGATCCACCGGCTAACAGTTCTTTGGGAGGAGACTGGATTAGACGTTTAATATATCCCGAATCAGAAACCCAACGGAACGGCGAAAACGTACCGGAAATATCCCGTACAGACAACCTTTTCTGGGATCAGTAATTTAAACCAATAAATGAGAAAAAAGAGGCCCCAAAATGCTTAGGGCCTCTTTTTTTATTATGAATTCTTATCCTCTTCAATTTAAATAAAATACAAATGTCCAAAGTATTTCTTAGCTGGGTAACCGTAGGAATTATTTTTATAGTAGTCGGTTGCACACAGCCTGTCAATAATGTTGTGCATTTAGAATCCCAAATAAAAGAACGCCTTGAAGCTCTTTCCGGTGATTTTGCAGTGGCATTCACGAACCTATCAGATACTTCTGAGACTATTTTGATTAATGAAAGGGAAATGTTCCATGCTGCCAGCACCATGAAAACACCCGTGATGATTGAATTGTACAAGCAAGCGGAAGCGGGGGAGTTTTCGCTAAATGATTCTATTCTTGTAAAAAATGAATTTCGCAGTATTGTAGATAGCAGCATTTATCAAATGTCGGTAGATGAAGATAGTGAGAGCGAGCTCTATGACCTTATCGGTAAAAAAAGGACCATCAGCGATTTGATGTACGATATGATAACGATGAGCAGTAACCTTGCAACCAATATCTTAATTGAAAAAGTGAATGCGGAAAAAGTAACCGAAACAATGCGCAGCTACGGAGCTGATAGCATATTGGTGTTGCGGGGCGTAGAGGATATAAAAGCATTTGAGCAAGGATTGAGCAATCGTACAACGGCTTATGATGAAATGAAAATTTACAGTAAGATCGGAAACGGTGAAGCGGTCAGTGAAGAAGCTTCAGCACAAATGATTGAAATTTTAAAGGGACAGAAGTTTAATGAAATGATTCCTGCCCTACTCCCTGATGGTGTGCAAGTGGCTCACAAAACCGGTTGGATTACCGGGGTAAATCATGATTCCGGTATAGTAATTTTGCCTTCCGGTGAGCGATATGTGCTGGTAATGCTTTCAAAAAATGCACCCGAGAGGGAAGCAGTGCTTTCCACTTTTGCTGATATTTCCAAAATGGTCTATGATTTTGTTGTACAATAAAGCCTAAAGAAACAGTTTTAAATTTTAAAAAGTATCCCGGTTAATTATGATCAAAATAATCCAGATAGGCCTTGGCCCAATAGGTCAGCAACTGACAAGATATCTGACAGAGCGAAAAGGCATTCAAGTGGTAGGCGGGGTAGACCTTGATCCTGCTAAAACAGGAAAAGATCTGGGAGAACTTGCCGGGATAAATGAACGGGGTGGTTTGGTGCATCCCGACCTTGGTTCTGCCATGGCAAAAACTAAGGCCGATGTCGCGGTGATATCTACGGTTTCTTCCCTTCAAAAAATAGAATCACAGATCAAGGAAGCAGCGGATTTTAAACTGCATATAGTTTCCACATGTGAAGAGCTGATGTGCCCGTTTGATCTGCAACCTGAAATTGCTGAACGAATTAATCAATACTGCAAGGAAAAAGGTGTAGCCTGTATTGGGACCGGGGTTAATCCCGGCTTCCTGATGGATTACCTTCCGGCTGTGTTAACATCTGTTTGCCAAAAAGTGGATCACGTTAAAGTAGACCGATATCAGGATGCCAGCTCCAGGCGAGTGCCTTTCCAGCAAAAAATAGGAGCAGGTTTAACTCAAGCTGAGCTTAAAGAAAAAGGGGATTCTATCCGGCATGTAGGCTTAAAAGAATCGGTTTATTTGTTGGCCAGGGCGCTTGGGTGGGAAATGGAGAAAGTTGAAGAAACTCTTACCCCGGTTTTTGCCGAAGAAAGGATAGAATTGGATCAGATCTTGATTGAAAAAGGAAATATTGTCGGTGTGGAACAAATTGCTAAAGGCTATAAAAATAATGAAGAAGTAATTTCTCTTAATTTTAAAGCAGCAGTGGGTCTCCGCCGCTCTTATGATTCCATAGAAATAACCGGGAACCCGGGTTTCAGGTCGGTCATTGATGGAGGAGTTAATGGTGATGTTGCTACTTCAGCCATCATCGTCAATACGATCCGTTCTGTTATTGCTGTGAATCCGGGACTGAGGACCATGTTGGAAATTCCGGCACCGGCTTACTACAGTCAGGTTTAATAGGCCAGTAATAGGCCAGACGGTGGGAAGAAATTATTTCCAACCCGGGCCGCGCACTACTTGCCCCGGCATAGCCCCGGTATGCTCACCATCTTTTAATACCTGCACACCGTTTACAAAAACATGATGCACTCCCACGGCATACTGATGGGGTTCTGTGAATGTTGCTTTATCTTCAATCGTGGCGGGATCAAAGATCACGATATCACCAAAATAACCTTCGCTGAGGTAGCCACGTTTTTGAAGTTTAAGGTTTTTAGCCGGTAATCCTGTTAAGCGGTATATGGCTTCCTGTAGCGGGATAACGTTTTCATCCCGTACATACTTCCCCAATAACCGGGCAAAAGTGCCATAGGTGCGCGGGTGCGTACTTGATTCCAGAACTTCACCCTCCGCAGCAATTGAGCGGGCATCGGAGCCAAAACTCATATAAGGGACCTTTATTTTAGTACGAACATTCTCCTCAGACATTACGAAGAAGACCGAACTGATATCCCCGTCGTTTTCTATGATGAGGTCGATAATAGTTTCAGTGGGATCGGTGTTGCGCATCTCGCTTATTTCAGCCAGATTTTTCCCGGTAAGGTATTTGAGTGAATCTTCATCAAATCCAACCAGCAAAATATTTTCGGGAGATTCAGCTAATTGATAAAAATTTTCCCAGTCTGTTTGAGGACTTCGCATAGATGCCAGTACTTCTTCACGAATCTCAGGCTGCTTCAGACGGTTGATAAAATCCCGGTATGAGCCTTCTTGTACGGTTGGCGGAATAGTAGCATCAAGGCCGGTAGAAGCTGCAGTATAGGTATACATATTTGCTGAAATATTATGCCCTAAATTTCGAAGAGAATCAATTTTAGTCAATACCAGTGGAAGTTTATCCCAGTTTCGTTTACCGGCTGCTTTAAGATGATATATCTGGGCATCGATCTCAGCTTCAGTAGCAATGGTAAAAAGTTCATCAGTGGCTTTTAACAAGTCATCACCCTCACTTCGGATATGGGAAATATAAGTGCCGTCATATTCCGCGGCCGCCTCTGCAAGGGCAATGAGTTCTTCTGTGCTTGCAAAAAAGGCCGGAGCATAGATAAGCGATGAACCGACTCCCAAAGCCCCTTCTTCCATTGCCTCCCGAACAAGCTGCTGCATCTGCGCCAACTCATCCGGGGTTGGTGCTACGTTTTGAGAACCAATGACACGTTGGCGAATGGTAGTAGCCCCTACAAACGAAGCTACGTTGGTCGAAACTCCCAGTTCTTTTGTAAGATATTCAAGATACTCACCGAGAGTAGTCCACGGTTGCTCATTATTCTCCACATTAAGAGGCCCCATGGAAGAACCTTCACCAAATATTTCCAGGGTAACTCCCTGTTTGATATTGCTCATAGACCTGCCGTCATCCAACAGAGAGTAATTAGCCCAGCTCAGCATATTGATAAATCCGGGGGATACGGCAAGCCCTTCCGCATCAATGATGACAGGAGCATCAGAAGAGTTCAGATTACCAATAGCGGCAATCGTGTCTGCCCTGATACCTATATCAGCTGTAAACGGAGCATCACCGGTTCCGTTGTAAATAGTGCCATTTTGTATAATGGCATCAAAATCTTGTTGAGTGCACGCAGCTGCGATCAGCAGCAGTAAGGCCGGGAATAGGGTTTTTCTCCGCATGGTGAGTATATTTTATTTGTGCTAAAAATTTGTTAGATATGTTGAGCTAAATAAACAAAATATTTTATAACAGTCATATGCGAGTATCAAATTCAATATCTGTTCTTTTTGCGATTCTTTTTTTAACCATTTTCTGGGGATGCCGTTCAGCTGAAGAAGTAATCAAACCTGAGGTTCAGAAAGAGGAACCGGAAACAGAAGTCAACACATTACAAGCTATTTTTGAAGATTCGGAGGTTTTTTCGGGCAATTTTACAGGATTTATGCTTTATGATCCGGAAGAAGACAGTGTATTGTACGCACAAAATGAAAGCAGGTATTTTACTCCGGCCTCTAATACAAAATTATTTACTTTCTATACCGGTTTAAAAATGCTTCCGGATTCACTCCCGGGAATCCAATATTTTGTGAAAGGTGATTCTTTGATTTTCCGGGGAACCGGTGATCCCTCTTTTTTGCACCCTGATTTTGGCAATCCGGCCATTTTTCGGTTTTTAAAAGACAGTGATAAAGACCTTTTCTATACCGATGAGCATTTTGATGATGAAGTACTGGGGCCGGGATGGTCGTGGAGTGATTTCAACTCTTATTATTCCGCTGAAAAATCACCCTTTCCGGTATTCGGGAATGTAATGCGGGTAACGGTAGAAGAAATTGAGAAACTGCAGATTGCTTCCGATTCATCAGGATTAAAAGTTTCCCCGACATTTTTTCGTTCAAAGATCGAAAATACAGTTTCGGAAAAGAATCTGCCTCTTATAGAAAGAGATTTTTTCGATAATCAATTCAGGTACAGTCCAAGATCAGATACAACTACTTACACCACAGATAAACCTTTTCATTACACCCCCGAATTAATTACAGAAATGCTAAGTGATACGCTAGGGAAACCTGTTACTTATATTGCAGCTTCATTTCCGGAAGATCATAAGATCATGTACAGTGTACGAGCTGATTCAGTTTATAAGCGTATGCTTCAACCCAGTGATAATTTTATAGCCGAGCAGTTGCTGTTGGTGACGGCATCGCAAATGGGAGAACCGCTTAACAGCCGAACCGCTATTGAATATATGAAGGAAAATCATTTAAGTGAGATGCCGGATGAGCCCCAATGGGTTGATGGGTCAGGCCTTTCCCGGTATAATATGTTTACCCCAAGAAGTATTATTTGGCTGTTGAAACAGATAGATAAGGAGTTTTCATATGATCCGGAACTATTTGAATTATTGCCTGCCGGCGGGGTATCGGGAACGATAAGGAATTGGTATGCAGCCCCGGATAGTGCAGAACCATATGTATTCGCAAAAACCGGCACGCTGAGTAATAACCACTGCCTGAGTGGATTTGTGATTACCAATAGCGGGAAGAAGCTTTTATTCAGTTTTATGAATAATCACTATGTGACTTCTTCATCTATTGTTAAAAATGAGATGGACTATGTATTGAGGCATATACACGCCACCTATTAAAGCGAAGTGCCAAAAAAATATCCTGAAGCTTGAATAATCTCAGGAAAATACTTCTTCCATAATTTGTTGATGCACTTTAAGATCCCCATCGCTAAAAAGCACAAATCGAATTTCTTTTACGGTTTTCAGATTTGGAACCTCATCCCGAACAGTTGAAAACGCGACTTTAGCCGCTTCCTCCATAGGATACCCGAAAGCTCCTGTTGAAATGGACGGAAAGGCAAGCGAATCTATCTCATGCTTTTCAGCAAGCCGAAGTGCATTTCGATAACAATCAGCGAGAAGTTTGTCTTCCGGCTTATCTCTTCCATAAACAGGCCCCAGGCAGTGGATCACATATTCATTAGGCAGATCATGACCGCCTGAAATAACAGCTTCTCCGGGCTTGATCGGAGCCATGGGCTAGCATTCTTTCGTTAGACCCGGTCCGGCAGCCCGGTGTATAGCTCCGGCAACGCCGCCTCCAATTCTAAGTTCGGCATTGGCCGCATTCACAATCGCTGTGACATCCGGTTGATCTGCGATGTCTCCTTTTATGTATTCAATCTTGATATCATGAATTCTATGCATGCCAAAAGATATTAATTAAGTTTTTTGAAAGGTGTAAATAAGCTTACTATACCACAAAATTAAACACCCGGTGTCTTGGGTTGAATCAAGGAATTATTTTGCATCATAAATGGTATTTTATGTGCGCACTAATTCAGTTTCAAAAAAAGAATTAATGAACTTAAAGATAATCAGCAGTACAGATCGCCCAAACTCAAATGCTTTGAAAGTATCAGAGTATGTGAAGACACTATATCAGAAAGAGGGAGCGGATGTAGAAGTAATAACCCTGGAAGATTTCCCGCTGGAAGAAGTAGTGGGAGGAAGGTATGGTAAAAAGATCCCGGCTATAGAGAAATTCAGAGAGCCTGTCATTAATGCCGATGGATTGATATTTGTGATTCCGGAATACAATGGAAGTTTCCCCGGTATCCTCAAAGTATTTGTAGATTATCTGCCTTTTCCGAAAGCTTTTGAAAAAATGCCCATGGCTTTTATCGGTGAATCCGACGGGGCTTTTGGGGCACTTCGTTCAGTAGAACAATTTCAGCAGATCGCCAATTATCGGAATGCACTTCAATTTCCGGAACGTGTTTTTATAGCGAGAGTGAATCAAGAGTTTGATGGTGAAAACGGAATCCATGATGAGTTTTTACAGGATCTGTTAGAATCACAGGTTGTCAACTTTGTCAAGTTTGTTGAATCCGTTCAGAAGAAAGAAATGGATCAGCTGGTGTAAATAAAAGAAGGCTTTGAAGAACAAACGTTTTGCAAAGCCATATAAAAGAGTGTAATTACTCTCGATTTTCCGTTCTCAATAACAATTAAGCGTTAATTATTACGCAGCATATATCCCACACCATGCAGGGTGATCAGGTAACGCGGATCATCGGGATGAACCTCGATCTTAGCTCTCAATTTAGAGATATGCACATCAACAGTTCTGGTGTTGGTACTGAATTCATACCTCCAGACTTTTTCCAGGAGCTCATCACGGGAGATAGGTTCGTTGGCACTCTTCAATAGGTAGCGTATCAGTTCAACTTCACGGGATGTCAATTCAATTTCGTTTCCGTCAGGCCGGAGAACTACGGATTCTTTAAGGTCAACTTTAACATCTCCAAGCTGCAGGATATCAACTTCACCTGAAGTTGAATAAGCACCGGCGCGGCGTAAACGGGCTTCAATCCGAGCCAGTAATTCCTTCACCCCAAAAGGCTTGGTTATGTAATCATCAGCGCCCAGGCTTAACCCCTTCACCTTGTCGGGCTCCTGATCTTTGGCCGTAAGCATGATCACCGGGAAAGTGTACTTATTTTTTCTGAGCTCTTCCATGATATCATATCCGCTTTTGCCTGGCAGCATGATATCGAGGATCATGATATCTGGTTTATGCTCTTTCACCATTTCTAAGGCTTGTGTACCCTCTTCGCTAACAACAACGTCGTAGCCTTCACTTTCAAGCGTGTCGCGTAGAGTAAAAATTAGACTTGGTTCATCTTCTACGACAAGTACTTTCATGCGTTTATCCGACATATTCTGTTTGATTATTTATTGTTTGTTTTGATGAGGAATCTTCAGCAGATGATTGAACCTGTTCAGCCTGAACTTCTTCTTTCATCAATTTAGGAAATCTTACAACAAATGTTGTTCCTTTGCCCGGTGTACTTTTTACTTCAATATTACCGCCGTTCATTTCCACCATATTTTTCACGATGCTGAGCCCAAGTCCGTGGCCTTTAACTTTAGTACTCATGGAATCAGAATCTTCCACCCGATAGAATTTTTTAAAAATATTTTTTTGAGCTCTTTTAGGTATTCCGATACCATGATCGGTAATGCTGAAAAATACATTATCGTCATTGGCAGAGACCTGATACTCGATATACTTATCATCGGTACTGTACTTGATGGCATTCTCTGTGAGATTACTCAGAATAGTTTCAAAGTTACCTCTGTCGATCATAGTGAGAGAAGCCTCATCATTAGACTTGAATTTTATTTCAAATCCTTTGTTCTCAAAATAGTCTCTGTTTTCAGATAAATAGGTACTTAAAAGATCATGGAGTTTGTATGGAGCCGCTTTGATCATATTTTGTCCGGAATCAACTCTGGCTACATCAAGCAGTTTTTCGATCATACCGCGAAGCCTGATAGATTCATTGTAAATATGTTCACCATATTGTTTCAGGCGTACGGGGTCCGTTACCCTTCCATCCGAAATATTCTCACCGGCAGCTTGCATAACGGCAAGCGGTGTTTTTAACTCGTGAGTTACATTTGCCAAAAAGCTGGCCTGACGCTGAGCAAGTTGCCTTTCTCGCTGTGCCGTAACAAACATGAAAATGAGAGCTCCCGTCAGGAATAACATCGCTACCCCCAACACCACAAGGTTTTTCACCAATGTTGCATTGTAGGCATTGGTCACCGGCGATTGAAGGAAAGCGATATAAAGAGACCAGTTGTCAAAAAATCCCGATCCTGAAAAACCCATTCTGTGATCAACAAGATCTCTGTCATAAGAAACGGAGGGATCATTGGTGGCAAGAACTTCATCGCTCGTCCAGTCACGCACCCAAACAACAATGCCGGACTCACTGCTTTTGCCAAAATAATTAGTAAGGAAAGGAGGGAAGACTTCGTTGATGATATACTCTTCATCCAAAGTAAGGGTAAGCACACCCAACATTCTGTTTTCAATAGGATTGATAAGCCCGATATTTGCACTGCGATGAGTATCAAATTCAAAATTATTATTCCATCTGAAGTTGAAGTCGTTAAGCAGAATTTGTGTTTTAGTACGTGTTAATCCAACTCCGCCACAAACAAGCTGAGGAAAATCATCGGTGGGATTGATCTGATTCTGAGAAGGATCATACTTGTAAATAGTGCTGTTCTCATCACAGGGATCGGTTCCTTCAGGGGTAAAATAAATATCATTAAAGTAAGGGCTTTCTGAAGATTTTGCGAGAACTTCCAGGATATTCTCAGGCAATTCTCCGGTCTGTTGTATAGATGACTCAATAGGCTCAAGTTCAATTTTTGACAATCCCCTTAAAGGAGATATAATTTGGTTTCGGATGGTGTCATTTATTTCATCCAGCTGATCGATGCGGCGCTCTTCTTCACTTTCAACCATACGGTCGCGCAAGTCATATAGAGAAAGTACATTCATTCCGGTGAGCGCGATAATTGCCACTAATCCTGTCATCAGCAGCACCCATCGAACACCTCTGTTTCGTAAAACTTTCATATGAGTATATGTTATGGAATTAATACTCTAATATAGCACTAAGACAGCATCATTAAACTCAAATTTGGTAAAAATAATAATGAATGGAAAACATTATGTTAAACATGAATTCGATATACATAAGCTTGAAAAGCGGTATTAAGACATGAAATGGTTTACTCCTGTTGGGGGACCAGAATGACTTAAATAGAATATATAAACTCACTAGCGCAAGCGTCCCGCTTGTGCGGTGGAATGCCAGCTCCGTTGCCCCAAACTCCGACCTCCACTGTCTCCTCCTTCTCAAGGAGGAGGACGCTAATATGAATTTTGAGGTTTGGAAATGATTCGGATGTCACTAAGGAATTTCTCCTCCTGGGAGGAGATAAAGAGGAGGGTCAACGGTGCCAAGGCCAAAAAGCTGATAGATAAGGCAGCGCTTCCTTTGGCCGCTCATACTAGCGCAAGCGTCCCGCTTGTGCAATGCCTTAATATTCTAATATCTCGGTCTTCCATCCTTCGTCCCCGGTCATTCTGAGGGTACCCCCGAAGAATCTGCAAAAGTTGAAATTAACCCGGTCACTTGTATTAAGTTTGTGAAGAATGACTTAGCAACAGTGATCCAACTTGAAAGGAGTGAAGAAAAGGTTTGTAGCCGAAAAAACTACTTATGGATCTTGTTGAAATTTCTTTCAATAGATTCTTTAAGGTCATTGAATTCAATAGGCTTGACCAAATAATCCAGATAATCCGTTTCCTTTGCACGCTGAACGTGGTGAGGGTCAGAATTTCCGGTAATATAGATGACAGGTACATCGGAGAACTTCCGAATTTCCTTCATCGCGGTGATTCCGTCAATTTCACCTTCCAATGAGATGTCCATTAAAATAAGGTCGGGTTTGATCTTCTGAGCAATTTCTATAGCTGTTTTACCATAAACCAGCTCCCCTTCAGCATCATATCCCAATTTTTCTAAGTAGCTCTCGTACAGAAGATTCAGTATTAAATCGTCCTCGACGATCATTACTGTTTTTTTCTGATTTTTATCCATCATGTTCAGTTAATTCAATTGCCAAAAGACAGTACCCTAATAATACCATGAATTGATATTAAACGAAATTATATAAATATAAAAATTTAGGGACAAGAAAAGATCCCTTATTTCAAGCCCGGTTACCTTTAAGGAGCTTTGAAGCCTCTTCCGGGCTTAAAAAAGCAAAAGCCCCGCAAAAACAAAGTTTTACGGGGCTTTTGTACCTCGGGCCGGACTCGAACCGGCACGGACATTTTAATATCCATTGGATTTTAAGTCCAACGTGTCTACCAATTCCACCACCGAGGCAACGAGTAGGCGCCAAATATACGGCTTTACCATTCACTACTTCAATAAAGATTTAAAGTTATTTTCTAACCTGTCATTGCTGTAGATGACCGGGTTAATAGCATAAAAGTCCAGATGCCCTTAAACCCGGCCCTAGCGCAAGCGTCCCGCTTGTGCGATGTTGAAATCAAGCTCGGTTGCCTTGATCTGTGCAGGGCTGAACCCCCAAAAGCTTGTATACCGGAAGGCGACTGATGCTTCGGCAAGGACGGTGGCATTATGAAGAATTTTGAATTCTAACGCCTAAAACCTCGCACCTAACCCCTTAAATCCGGCCCTAGCGCAAGCCTCACGCTTGTGCGGTGGTGGATTAAGCTCGGCTGCCCTAAACTCCGACCTCCTCTGTCTCCTCCTTCTCAAGGAGGAGGACGTTAATAAGGATTTTGAGATAGGAATGCCCCGAATGTCACCAAAGAACTTCTCCTCCCGGGAGGAGATAAAAAAAGAGTGCCAAAGGTTCCAAGGCCAAAGCTGCTAGTTTAGGTAATATTTCCCCAAGCTACGGAACCCAATCCCTGTCCCTTGCCCTCCGGCTCTTCGGTGTAAAATATATTGACCTTGGTACCGCCGCAGGCTAAGGGAACTCC
>NZ_DASSWP010000202.1:0-5774 GCF_035704785.1 Gracilimonas sp.
GGTATTCCTCCCGGTCATCGGGAATGTCTTTCTTATACATGAATGGATGCACATAGCAGGCTCCATCCATGTTCCTGATGCAGGGAGAGATGTAGGACTTTTCCTTCTCTTCTAACTGGTTCTCTTTGATCTGAGTAAGCTGCTCATGCAGTTTTTCTGAAGCCTGTAAATTCTCACCAACGGCTTGTAGCTTGCGTTTTGAAGGTGGTTTTTTGCTCTGTTTACCTTTCCGTAGCGCTTTAGGAATCCAGCCGGTTTCTTTAGCGGTACTATAGATCGAATCATTTAAATATTTATCGGGAAACTGAAGTTGGTAGGGTGTTAAGTTCGATTCCTCCCAAAATTCATCGAAGTTTTTTGGAAGATTATTCTTTGTTATAAAGAGCCATTCCCTGGCCAGATCTTTTCCTTCTTCGTTATACACAGCCTTTAAAGCTTTGCAAAGAATTGTCTGATCAAATTGAGCCGGGAGATAATAAATGGCCTCTTTCAGGTCGGTAGAGTGATGAGATTCAGTGGTTACTGGATATTCTTTTTCCATAGTTTTTTGAAAATGTTTAAAAAAATGGGAGCCACAGGAGAAGGCTCCCTTGAGATTAGAGTTCAGGCGAGGCTTTTATTTTCTGGCTGATTTCTTTTAGGTCTCTCCAGCTATATTGAAAGCTACGCTTTGTTTTGATATAGGCAATGCCATGTAGTTTTCTAAGTAGAGCCAGATTTGAATCGCTTACATCAAAGATTCTTTTTGCTTCTTCTTCGCCAATTAAAACGGTAATATCGTTGTTAATTTGGCTTGCTACCTGAAGACGGGTAAAAGGAGCTAAATCGGGAGGATTATCGGTTATGAATCTTTCAATGTGCCGAACTAGTAGTTGTGCATCTGATTCATTCTTTAAAATTTTTATATCCTCGGTTCTTTTTACCAAAAGTGTTACATCAAGAGAAACATATCTCTGATCAACTATAGAGGCGTGGAATGGCCATACAAAAACGTATGAGTTTATAATTCTTTTGCAAAGCTCATCATCTGTTATGGTATTACTTTTCATCTTAGTACTCTCCCAAAGTTAGAAGTGAACGTTCCTGGGTTAATTGAGGCCGCTTAGCGCGACGTACACGCAATGCTTTGACCGCATTTTTCAAATCCTGATGTGACCATAGTCTTCGTCCTCCGATCTTTTCAGGTACAGGGATAGCTTTTGCCCGAAGGAGGTTATCCAGGTCGTAGTAGTTTACTTCCTGCTTGAGTTGTTGAGATAGGTATTCGGCTGCTTCACCGGAGGTTAGGTAATCTTGAATATGCATTTTGGTTCTTTTATTTAATTAAAGTTTGGGGCGATCAATTGAATAGAATCACGTTGATCGCTGTACCAAACTTCTGGAGAAACCGAAATGAATTTTCCGCTGGAGAGATTATTTCACTAGCGGAGTTGGAAGGCAGGTTGAGAAGACAAAGGTGTTTTCTACACTTTCATGCCTTGAAATGCATTTACTAGCGCATTTTTTACTTTTGGGTCTAAAGTTCCAAGTGCTTCAAAGCTATCTTTGATCCCTAAATCTTTTGAAATTTTTCTAAGATATAATTGCTTCACTGTTTTAGTGAGTTCTTTCTTAATGATTGCTTTGCTATCTCCCACCTTAGCCACATCATAAACCGGGAAAATCGAAATGGAATTATTAAGGAGGTTATACTCACTTTCAACAAAATCAGAAGCGGGATTATTGAATTGATACTCTGCTAATAACTCAGAAAGAGAATCAAGGGTTAAATCAGAATGGACATGATGGGATCGATAATTATCCTTAGATGAAGCGATGCTGAATAAGGTATCTTCCAGCAAAAAATTTATCGCATCATGAAGTACTCTTCTTTTTGCTTCTTCTTCAAAGGCATATACTAAAGAGAAGAGTTGAATACCTATATGTTCATTCTGTGAATAATTTAGATCAGATACGAAGCTCTGGATAACATGATATCTGTATTTCATGAACAGCTGGGCTAAACGGAGAATTCTATTTTTGTTTCCCAATTCTTTTAACCTATCCACTAGTCTATGCAACTCAATCTCCTCCATTCGAGGAGCACCAAAGTTTTTATATCCATACATCATTCTTCTGCTCTCTACACCCGAGCTCCACTTATTTGTGTAGATAAAGTTTAGTGTAGTTGCTACTTGCTGTAAATGAGAAATGGCCTCTTTATCTCTACTTGTATTTAGATCTATAATAAAAGGCTTAAGAAGTGGTTTGTAGGGGCCTTTATCGAAATTATTTGGATCAAAAGTTTCTTGCGGATTCATTGAGAAGGAATGCGTTAGTTCGATCATATATTTACTAAAATTCCCATACACTTCTCCCATCGTGGTAGGATTATTGGAAGCAAAGATAGGATTATTATCTACCGTAAAAGCGTCTTCTTGCACAAGTCGGTTGATAGGAGAATCAATCGGCCCATCCGATTTTAGGTAAGGTCTAATTGAATGGATAACCTTGCCCACGGTATCATATACTTTTCGCATCTCAGAAAACTTGTTACCAAGCTCCATATCCTCGAAGTAAGTATAGTAAGCCTTCTCACTCATTCCGGTGACTTGTTGTATCACGTCCTTTATGTGGTTATAGCCGTCGCCCCGTTTGGAAGTGTAGGTGATGCCCTCAGATTTAATAGTGGTCTCGTTATTGCTCAGAAATTTGAGAAGATCAGCGAGTCTTTTCTCATGCAGTCCGGCCTGCTCAGGTTTTTTAGACTGTTTTTTGCTCATTCATTAAAATTATTGGGTAAAAAAGGGCGAATAGTTACCAAACAGTTACCAAAAACCCTGAATTTACTGGGGTTGAAAAAAAGTCGAGGATGATAGGCAAAACCCAAGAAAAGTGGAAAAGAACTTTGACGAAGTAGTAAGTAAAACCTTATATTTAAGTCTGTTTTTAAAAACAGCAGAACGAAACCGTTCTTTAACATAATGAGCAGTGCAATTCGTTACCTCGGAGTTACCAGGTAGTTACCAAACAGTTACCAAAACTTGGTCAAAAAGGGGTGAATTAGTACGATTTACGTTCTAATTGCGAAAATTGAAATCTGCTGTAAGTCACTGAAATAAAGTGATTTAAACTTATGCCGTGGTAGCTCAGATGGTTAGAGCGCACGACTCATAATCGTGAGGTCGGCGGTTCAATTCCGCCCCACGGTACATAAAAATCCAGCCCGATTCAGAAATGAATTGGGCTTTTCTTTTGGTGGGAATTATTCTAAAAATAATACCGGAAACCGAACCCACCGTTTCCGGACAGGTTCACGTCCGGAGAGATATTTAATATTGGGGCGGCTTCAACAAATAGGTCAAAGGGGATGTTATCAAAGAGATAAGTAAGTCCCAGTGGAGCTCGGACTCCGAATTTCGGGGTATTCGCAAAGATGACCCGGGCACCGATTCCGTAGTAAAAGGAGAGTTTTGGGGTGTCCGCAAAAGCGTTATGTAGAAGCAGGTTACTGTGCATGTGAAGTGATTCGTTTTGGGCTAGAGACCAGGCCGCACCAATATCCACAGCGGTTCGATTGTTAAACCATTTCTTTATCGAAATCCCACTGGGTTCCCCAATCATCACTCCAAGACCAAACGATGAATTATCGGATTGGGCATGGAGGTGGGAAGAGGAAAATATCATCAACCCAAAAACTAAAAGAATAAAGATTAGAAGTGTGTTTTTCATGGTGTCCCAAATAAAAAAGTTCAGATATTAAAAAGAAGGTAAATTTTGAACGTGCAAAATCATAAAAATCCACGGAACAATGACATTAAGTCCGATTCAGAAATGCAGTGGGTTTTTTTGTTTGTATAAATTTCTTTTTGGAACAAAAATTTCCGTATTTCGAACCAGTAGTAAATCTCAGTACAAATTGTTTATCAATGCGGAAATCGGAAGAATATGAAATGGCTCTTGTAGCTGAGCAGGCTTTAGGAAAAGCCTTGCAAAAGTATGATGAGCTAACTGCTCAGCTTAAAGAAGATAACGAGGCTGTACGTTCAGACCTGATCGAAACCATTCATGATTCGATCCAAAATTTAAAGCGTAAAATTAAGGCTTATTTTCAGGAGTTGATCCCGATGGAGAAAGTGCTGGATGAGTTTGTATTTGAATATGAAGTACTTAAAGCTGAACTCGAGATAAGGGATCAGGAATCGGCCAGGGTGAAAAAATTTGCCAAAAAACTGCTTTCCAGCTACGAAGATTTTATTTCAACAGTCGGCGGTAAGAAAAAATTGGCGCTTATTCAGGAAGGTAATCTTGGGTATAAAAAGAAGTCCACTTCTATGGCCTACATTTTTTGGGTTGCTAGTTTTTTCGGGATACTTGGGCTTCACCGGTTTTATTTGGGACGAACCGGTACCGGAATTGGATGGCTGCTCACCGGCGGTTTGTTAGGGGTTGGCGCAATTTACGACTTGTTTGCATTACCGAAGATGGTGGAAGAACAAAATGTTTACAATGAACTTAGGGCGGCTAAAATAAAACACCTTACCGGAAAGTAATTTACAAAAAAAAGCCACCCCCAAATCAATGAGCGGTGGCAGATATCATCTACAGACGGCTATTACCCCATTTGCACTATAAACATACATTTATAGCTGATGTTCTTCAATGGAGGGAATTACGTAATTTTAGTACGTGAAAATACGTATAGCCGTCTTTACTATTCTTTGACATAGGTAGAAAACCAATTCAAGTACCGTTCAAATCGATCCTTCTGGAAAGTGGGCTTGCTGATACCATGATGTTCTCCCGGATAAACAACAAGCTGTGTCTCAAGTCCAAGTCGTTTCATTGCCTGATACATTTGTTCAGATCCTAAAATTGGAACGTTCCAGTCTTCAGCCCCACCGATCCAAAGCGTTGGTGTTGTTATCTTATCTACATCGTTGAAAGGAGAAATTCGTTCCCATTTTTCTGGTGTAACCCAGGGAAGTCCTAATTCTTTTTCCCAGGTTAGCTGATAGTGATCGTGTCCGTAGTTAGAACGATACAGTGTTTCACTGGCGCCGGAGATAGCTCCTTCAAACCGATCTGTTTTGGTGATCACGTAATTTGTGAGAATTCCGCCATAAGACCATCCTCCGACACCAAGTTTATTGGGATCAGCCACGCCTTTATCGATCGCGTGGTCTACACCGGCCATCACATCCTCAAAATCTTTGTTACCCCAATCTGCAAACAGGACTTCAGAAAATGCCTGTCCGTATCCGGAGGAACCACGCGGATTGATCAATAATACGGCATAACCGTTAGCGGCATAAAGCTGAGGAGTGAAACTAAAGCTGTGTTCGTACTGAGCTACAGGTCCACCATGGATCCAGAGAATGGTTGGGATCCTCTCATTTCCGTTATAATCAGCCGGGGTTACCATAAAGCCTTCTATAGGTGTGCCATCTTTACTGTTGAACCGGATCTCTTCCATTTGAGCCATTTTCTTTTGACCAATAAGACTATCATTTACATGAGTAATTCGGCTCAGTTTGTCGTTTTTCCAGGTGTGTATTTCATCTGGCCTGTCAAAGGTACCCTGTAAAGTAGCGATCAATTCATTTTGAATATCAAAACTTCGAACACTCAGGTCTTCTGAAATGACTCTCTTTAGATTTCTTCCATTCGGTGAAACCGACACAAGTTGTGTTTCACCGCGATCTTCCAGCAGGAACCAGATATTTTTACCGTCTTCAGAAAATATGGGTGAAGAGATATTCCGATCGATGTCATCAAGTAGTATCCGCGAATTC
>NZ_DASSWP010000180.1:0-24269 GCF_035704785.1 Gracilimonas sp.
ATTATCGATGCTCCCTCTCCTGCCGAGTCTTTTCGTCGAGGAGTGCGGCATTCGATACGTCACGCATTGAATGAAGGTCTCGAAAGTGATAAGGATATCGAAAAGCTTGTAGTACAAATCTGTTATCGTGCGGCTGATCTAAGTTACTTGTTGGACCTTAGTAATCAGAAGCTTTCTAAATATTCTGAAGAGTTACGGGAAGACCCTTCAGATTTAGATCTTTCTGACAATATCTAAGTCTGGCACATAACATCTTTAAAAAGGACATTGTCAAGGGCACATAGTTTCCCTACCGTAGATGTTACGTTCTCGTGATATCCATTAAGGCCTGTAAGTATCAGTTCCACCTCTAATGGCGTGGTCGGTTAAGAGATCTTCATTGACGCTACCGGCGTCCAAACATCTTTGCGGGCTTATTTCTGCCACTCTGAGCAGAACCGTTCCAATCCCTCGGAACGATCCCAGATCTGAAGCCGAACTGAAAGCTTCCCAATCAAACGGTGCGAGCCTGACTGCCCAGCCGGGCAGCCGCTCTGTTATGCGTTCGGGCTTATGGGTTGTGGCCAGTAGTTTTGGGTGGTGAACTTGGTCATCCTGCCTTTAAATCCTTGGTACTCTTCGTCCCCTTGCTGAGCATATGCCCGCCGATCTTGGCCAGCTCTTTGCCGGTTCAAAATTCGTGGGCTTATAGAAATTCCGAGTTTTAATTACATTACCTGCCAATAAGGCCAAGCCGGTTATGCGGCAGGCCGTTATAGCCCTTTCCAAATAAATAAGTTGCCCTACCGTTAGAGTTGTGTTACATTGTAAAACAACAATCATAAACCTACATTCATGGATACAACTCTAACCATTCGAATTGACAAAGAACTGGAACAGCTTCTTGAAGAATCATCGAAGAAATCCGGACGTTCAAAAAGCGAATTGGTCCGTCAAGCTTTAAAACGGCAATTATCAATTGAGTCTTTTCAAGAGCTTCGTAAACAACTCTTACCCTATGGTGAAGCACAAGGATGGCTCACCGATGAAGATGTTTTTCGTGAAGTTTCGTGAGAATTTTAAATTTGATTTTTATAGTCTCACGGTGCAGCCCAATAGCACTATGTATCTCCTCGCCCAATCCTCAGCCTGGAGTGTATTATGAAAATTTTTGCTGACACCAATGTTTTAGTAAGTGCTTTCACCGCAAGAGGATTATGTGCAGACCTTCTGGAAGTTATTCTTGCAGACCATCAATTAATAACTGGAGAAATTGTTTTAAATGAATTGGAACGGGTATTGATTAAAAAACTCAATGTTCCACAGAATAAAGCTTCCAAAACACTATCATTTCTTCGAAAGCACCAAATAGAACCCATTCCTGACAAACCTTCTGATGTAAAAGTAAGAGATCAAGATGATCGTTGGGTGTTGGAATCAGCATTGAGGGCAAAAGCTGACATATTAGTAACCGGGGATAAAGATTTATTAGTCATTTCAAACAATGTACCACAACTAAAGATTATTTCGCCTCGAGGTTTTTGGGAATTATTAAAAGAGTAAAGCGGGTTATAACAACGGTTTCAACGCGGACTTGGCCACTGTTTGCCCTTTTAAAATTCGTGGGCTAAAAGATATTTCCAATTTTAATTACATTACCAGCCAAAAAGGCCAAGCCGGTTAAACCGCAGGCCGTTATGCTTGAAAAAAGATAAAAATAAGCAGTAAAGCCCTCATGATTGATGCTATTATATTGATACTGCACTTATTGATATTCATAGGGATGCTCACGTTAAGTAGTTTACTAATTGCACCTATCTTTGGTGTTGCGCCTGATAGCGAAGAGCTGATGCTTGCTTCTTTTTTCGGTGTCTTCGCATTTCTGATTCTATTTCTCAATATCAGCATGGTTAGAAAACGTACGAATAAGAGGACATTACTTTTGGCTAGTGCCTCACTGCTCTGGATGTCTTTATGGTGCCTGCTTGTGAGTGCTTTTGATATGAAAGGTTTTATAGTGGCTTATATTGTCGTCACACTACCGCTTCTGTTTATACGGTTGAGGTGTGCAAAATCTGGCAAACTGTGAGCATAACATCTTTAAAAAGGACATTGTCAAGGGCACATAGTTTCCCCACCGTAGATGTTACGTTCTCATGATATCCATTAAGGCCTGTAAGTACCAGTTTCACCTCTAATGGCGTGGTCGGTTAAGAGATATTCAGACATTCTCGACCATTGTAACCCTTCTTGTACTGCCCTCCATTTATGTAATACTGGATGATATTCGAATTTGGGGAACAAGGATATTGCATAGTGCCCGATAGTTTATTCTCACCTTAGGATTAAACAAAAGCAGACTTTCAAAAATTGAAGTCGTTTTAGTGAATAGATTTGTTTAGTATTGAGTAAACTAAATTCTATTCAATAAAAACCCATGTCCCCAAGCAGCTATAACAGCAAATCAGATTTTGTTGAAGCCTTCAGTCTTAAGATCGAAGAGCTGGGGCATCCTCGTATTTATGGGCAGATACTGGGATGGCTGCTTATCTGTGATCCGCCCCATCAATCATTTCCCAATCTGATGGAAAACCTGGATATCAGTAAAGCATCCGTAAGTAACGTTACACGTATGCTGCTCGAGCGCGGACTTATTGAGAAAGTACGCATCAAAGGAGAGCGGCAGATCTATTTCAAACTGAAAGAAGGGTCTGTCATAGATTTTATGCAGAAACAATTACGACTTGCTTTAGATCTTGAGGAGATCACGTCCAAAGGTTTGGAATTCCTAAGTAAAGAAAAGGACACCGATTCCAAACGTCTGGAAAAAGCCAACGATTTCCACCGATTTCTTGCAGAACAATCTGAAAACCTCATCAAAAAATACAAAGCTGATCACGATCTCTGATCAATTGCACGCACATTAACTGACCGAGAGTTTATTAAAATTTTGTTAAACTGAATCTTCATTCATATTTCAAAAAATAAACCTCTTTTGTGAAACCGCTTTTCTGAGATTTTAGTCGTCTTTTAACTCTTTTCTCTGCTTCCAAATCACTGCCGAACATTCCCAGATATAAAGAAACTATATGTTGTTTATTTTGTTTACTAATTATTAAACTTACTGAACAATAGAATTGATAGTCAGTCAACTTATGACCGAGAGTTATTAGATGAGCACCAAAGAACGAAAAGAGCGCGAAAAGAAGCGTCGAAAAGATCAAATTCTAGACGCAACGATCACCCTGATCGAAGAGCAGGGATTTGAACAAATCACGATGGATGAAATTGCTTCCAGAGCAGAACTCAGCAAGGGTACTCTTTATCTATACTACAATGATAAAGCCACCTTATACCAAGCTATTAAAAAGAAGGCGTTAGTTTTTTTGCATGAGCAGTTTTTAAAATCCATTCAGCAAGATATGCCGGGCGCAATGCTGGTTAAAGATATGGTACTCACTTTTCTGGACCTCATTCAGGATAATGCAACCTTCACGAAGGCCATGCTGCTTTTTGAACAGATCAGTAAGGATAAACCTGAGGAGCATTCAGTTATTGAAGATTGTACTGATCTCGAAAATGAACTACTGATGCTGATAGTCAGAGCCATACAGATCGGTAATCAGGATGGAAGCATTAAGAATAAACAGAGCCCTAAAATTCTGGCTTTACAGATAGCTATTCAGATGCAGGGAATGCTGCAGTTCTGCATTATCAATGCCAATACCAAAGGAGCTCAGATCTTAACTGAACATGAAATCACCCTTGAAGGATTGATGGAACAGTTCCTGCACACACAATTTAACTACAGCGAATAATACGATCTGTTACATGAAAATAACCCACCTTAAACTTTTAACTCAAACATTTTTGAACGATATGAATTCAATATTCATCCGGTCTAATATGCTTAGGGGGATGCTAATGCTGATCTTTAGTTTTAGTGTACTCCCCTCTGCCATACATGCACAGCCTGAAGATCCCCTGCCTGCTCAAACTATTGACCTGAAGCAAGCTATACAGATAGCATTGGCCAATAACACCCAAATGAAGCGATCACTGTTATCGATTCGGGATGCCAACCAGCAGATCCGGACAGCTTGGAGTAACGTGATGCCTGATATTTCTGCTTCAGCCAACTATACCCGAAGCCTTGAGGTACCGGTAAATTTTTTACCTGAAATTATATTCAACCCCAATGGCGACCCCGATGCCTTGATCCCCGTTGCTTTTGGAACGGATAATAATTGGCAAGGTGGTTTTACTTTTTCACAGACCCTCTTCAGCGGACAGGCATTTGTAGGGATCAGCAGTTCGGAACTTTACAGAGCGGCCCAATCTGAAAATCTAAGAGCAACTTCTCAGGGTATCGTTACTCAAACCCGCATCACCTATTACCAGGCTTTGGTCGCCAAAGAACAGTATAGTCTCATTCAGGCACAGATCGAACGGCTTGAGAATAACCTAGAGGATACCAAAAAACGATACGAACAAGGCTTTACCGATGACTATGCAGTTCTCCAGCTGGAAGTACAGCTCAGTAACCTTAAGCCACAACTTACAAGCGCAGAATTTGCGATCAGAAATGCTCTGAAAGATCTGCTTGATGTAATGGGGCTTCCCGTTCAACTTTCGCTGGATATCAAAGGAGATCTAAGTGAATTCAATATCTATGGTAACGAAACTGACATAGAAGAAAATGAGGCATTGAAAACTGTTGATCAATTAACCCCGCTCCAATTACAGAAAGATTCTGCGCTTACAGAACAAGCCATGGACCTTCGGGGCGATCTTCGCATTCTTGATGTCCAGAGACGCCTTCAGGGTAAGCAACTGGATGCACAACGCAGCTTATACCTGCCCAATATTACGGCGTCCTACAATTTGCAGTGGTCAGCGGCGCAAGCCGGTAACCCGCAATTTTTTGGAACTAAAAATACCAGGGCACGATCGCAAACTCTGATGGTCGGAGTTCAGGTTCCCATCTTTCAGGGATTCAGCCGGGATGCAGCCGTTCAGCAAGCCAAAATCCAGATCAAAGATACCGAGCTGCAAATGTATCAGGCAGAACAGACCGCCAACAAGGAGATCTATTCAGCAAAACAAGGTGTTCGAGAAGCCATGCAGAATAATGATGCCCTCATTAAGGCTATAAATCAGGCTAAAAGAGGCTATGAGCGTGCTTTAGCTCGCTACCAAAACGGAGTGGGTTCTCAGCAAGAAGTGACCGATGCCGAACTTCAACTACGGCAAGCCGAAAATAATTATGCCCAAATGGTTGCAAGTTACTTAATTGCCAAAGCTCAATATGATCAGGCCATCGGTCAAGTACCTTTTGTGGAAACTGACATTCAGGAAATCAAAGAAAATATCGAACTCAAATAACATGGACTTAACAACAATGAAATTTCACATAACTTTATTAGCACTGGTTTTATTTATTTCGGCCTGCGGTAATGGCGGGCAGAATGAAGATGAAGCCAACGAACCTCAGCAAGCTGCTACACCGGTTTACATACAAAAATTACAACCTTCTGATTTCCGTCATTATGTAAGTGTTCAGGGAGATGTGGAATCCGATAAAACCATCATGATCAGTCCAAAAACTACGGCTACGGTAGAAGAGATCCAGATACGTACAGGCGATAATGTACAAAAAGGTGATGTACTTGCCCGACTTGATGGCGAGATCACCCGAAGTCAGATCACAGAAGTGGAAACTCAGCTTGAACTGGCAAAGACCTTATTTGAACGACAGCAGAATCTGCGTGAACAAAACATTGGTTCTGAGGTGGAATTTCTTCAGGCCAAAACACAGTACGAGTCCGCTAAAAATCAATTAGCAACCCTTACTGAGCAGTATGAGGATTACACGATCCGCGCAACCATTTCCGGAACGGTAGATCAGGTTAACCTGAAAGTGGGTGAAACCGTGGGACCAAATGCTCCGGTATTTCAGATTAGCAATTCCGAAGCTCTGAAAGTGATAGCATCCGTATCAGAAGCCTACATATTGCGTGTGGATCAATCGGACAGTGTTGATATAAGCTTTTCAAGCCTGGATGAAGTGATTTCGAAAAAATTGGATGTGGTGAGTAAGGCTATCAATCCTTCCAACCGAACCTTTGTTGTGGAAATTAATATCCCAAATAATAGTGGGAATATTCGCCCAAACATGATGGCCAGCGTGAAGATCAACGACCTTACTCTTCGTGACCAAATTGTAGTGCCTTCCAATACCGTTCAGAACGCCAACCAAATTTCGTATGTATATGTCGCCGAGGAAACGGACGCCGGATGGATTGCTTCCCGTAAGGAAGTGATCCCATCTCAAAGCTACAATAATGACCTTGTCATAGAGGAAGGATTGAACGCCGGGGATCTTCTTATCACCGACGGCTATACAGATCTGGCCGATGGTCAGCCCATCTCTATTCAGGAAGAAAATTAATAGTAAGAGAGTAAATAAATGAATTTCAAAGAATTTAAGATTTCAAGTTTGGCGATCAATAACCGAACCAGCGTATATCTGCTGACGGTGCTGATCACTATCATTGGTATTTATTCCTATATCACCCTGCCGAAAGAAAGTTTTCCTGAAGTAGAAATCCCCATCTTCAATGTGGTCACTATTTATGCGGGAGCTTCCCCTGCGGATATTGAGAATGTCATCACCCGGCCCATTGAGCAGGAGCTTAAAGGGATTGACGGAATTGATCAGATCACCAGTGTTTCTAAGCAGGCTACATCCATCATCACCGTAGAATTCCTTACCAGTAAAGACAAGCTGGTAGCTCAACAGGAAGTAAACGATGCCGTTGAAAAGGCCCGTGCCGAACTTCCTACACAACTTACGCAAGAGCCACTGGTCAACGACTTCAACCTCGACGACCAACCCATCTTAAACATTAACCTCTCCGGAAATTTTGACCTGGTTGAACTGAAAGGGTTTGCCGATGAAATTCAGGATGAAATCGAAAGCCTCCCTGATATAAATGAGGTTGAGATCGTGGGTGCACTTGAACGTGAAATTCAGGTAAATGTGGATCTTCACAAAATGCAGTCTGTGGGAATCACCTTTAAAGATATCCGTACGGCTGTTGCCAACAAAAATATGACTGTATCTGCCGGCCAGCTAGATATGGGTTCCATGGAACGTTCCGTTCGGGTTGATGGGGAAATTGAGGAAGCTGATGATCTTGAAAACCTGATCATACAGAATGTACAGGGCGATGAAGTTTATTTGAAAGACATTGCCATGATAGAAGATGACTTTGCCGACCGCGAAAGTTATGCGAGCCTGAATGGCGAGCCTGTTATCACCCTGAATGTGAAAAAGAAAAGCGGTGGAAATCTCATCGAGACTTCTGAAGCAGCTATGGCTATTGTTCAGGAGCTGCATGAAACTCAATTTCCGGACAACCTCAATATCACCATAACCGGAGATCAGTCCCAGGATACCAAAGACAGTGTTTCTAACCTGTTCAATACCGTTATTCTTGGGTTCTTCTTTGTAGTTATAGTATTGATGTTTATTATGGGAGTACAGAATGCGGTATTTGTGGGATTAGCTATTCCCTTATCTTCCCTGATCGCATTTTCTGTGATGCCCAGCATTGATTTCTCCATCAATATGGTTGTGCTTTTTGCCCTGATCCTTGGATTGGGAATTGTAGTGGATAATGCCATCGTGATCGTTGAAAATATCTACAGGCACGTGACTAAAGGGGAGCTCAGTAAAACAGAGGCAGCCAAAAAAGCAGCCGGAGAAATCGCTCTTCCTGTCATCACAGGTACTTTAACAACCATAGCCCCTTTTGTACCTCTTCTTTTCTGGGGAGGCATTATCGGGAAGTTCATGATCTACTTACCGATTACGCTGATCTTAACCCTGGTCGCTTCTTTGGTTGTGGCCCTGGTTATGAACCCCGTATTCGCGGTTTCATTTATGAGCGAAGATGAAAAGCATGTTAATGAAGAGAAAAAGCGTGACCAAACCTTTCTTTGGATCGCTTCAGCTGTAGTCGGTGTACTTGCAATGGTCTTCTACCTCACTGGTGGCATGTTCGTTGCCAACTTGCTGGTTTTCCTTTATCTGCTTTGGTTAATTGAGCGATTTATCCTGAAGCCTTTGATCCGCAAATTCAATCAAACAACATTGCCAAAAATTCAGTCATTGTACCATGATACCATCCAGTGGATCCTTGTTGGACTTCGCCCCTGGTTTGTACTTGGCGGAACTTTTGTATTCCTCATCTTCAGTATTTTTCTATTGGGAATTGTGTCACCAAAAGTCGTTTTCTTTCCTGAAAACGAACCGAATTTTGTATATGTCTATAACGAAATGCCGGCCGGTACCGATCTTGATGAAACCAATCGGGTGAACAAGATCCTGGAAGACCGGGTGTATGAAGTGATCGGCAGGGATAACCCAGTTGTGAAATCCGTGATCTCCAACGTAGCGATCGGAGCCAATCCTCCTAACAGCATTGATCCCACCCCTACTCCTACCAAAAGTAAGGTGAGTGTTGAGTTTGTTGATTACCAAAACCGAAACGGAGTCTCTACTCAAAAAATCCTCAACCAAATCCGTGATAATGTCCAGGATATTCCCGGAACCACCATTACGGTTGAAAAAGAGCAATCAGGCCCCTCTACGGGAAATCCCATAAACATCGAAATTTCCGGAGAGGAATTCGGTGAGATCATTGCACTGACTGAGGAATTCAAAAGCTTCATTCAGGATCAGGATATTGAGGGAATTGAAGAGCTGCGTTCAGATCTTCAGGTGAATAATCCTGAGATCATCATTGATATCAACAATGAAAAAGCCAACAGCTATGGCATCAGTAATGTACAAGTTGGAAGCATCATTCGTACAGCATTACTGGGAGAGCCTATCTCTACCTTCCGTGAAGATGAAGACGAATATGACGTGACCTTGCGACTTCTTGAAAAGGATCGTTCTAACATCACCGACCTGATGAATATGACGGTTCCGACTCCAACCGGAAATATCCCGATCTCAGCAGTGGCAACACCTCAATTGACCTCAAGCTACGGAGCCATCAATCGCATTGATCTGGAGCGTGTTGCGACGCTCTCATCAAACGTGTTGACCGGCTACAATGCCAATGAGATCAACACTCAGATCCGGGAAGCATTACAGGATTTTGAAGTACCACAAGGTTATGAGATCTCCCTCACCGGAGAGCAAGAGGAACAGGCTGAAACAGGTCAATTCCTTATGATAGCACTGTTGGCTGCCGTTGGGTTGATCTTTCTGATCCTTGTATCTCAATTTAACTCGATCGGTAAACCCTTGATCATCATGTCGCAGGTGCTGTTCAGCTTGATCGGTGTATTCATCGGTTTCTCAACCTTTGGGATGGATATCTCAGTGGTACTGACCGGGATGGGGATTATTGCCGTAGCCGGAATTGTTGTGAAAAACGGAATTATACTTATTGACTATATCGATATTCTCAGGAAGGAAGGTGCCGACCTGAAGGAAGCCGTAATTGAAGGAGGAGCCGTTCGTTTGAATCCGGTGATACTGACAGCCGCATCAACCATTCTTGGATTGATCCCGCTGGCTATCGGGCTAAACATTGACTTTTATGGATTGTTTGCGAGCTTTGAGCCGAATCTGTATTTCGGTGGTGACAATGCTTCTTTCTGGGGACCGTTAGCATGGACCATTATCTATGGCCTCGGTTTTGCAACTTTCCTCACCCTATTTCTTGTTCCTTCTATGTACTTCATTGGAGTGAATACAAAGACATGGTTTAAGGAAAAAATGAAGTCTTTTAATTAAAGAGTTATGCACATGATACCTTATTCTGTTTTAGATCTGGCGGTAGTAACCGAAGGAAGTAATCCCAAGGAAGCCATTGAGCGCAGCCGTGAGCTGGCGGTGTATGTGGAAGAACTGGGCTATAGCCGATTTTGGATGGCTGAGCATCACAACATGGAGCATATTGCAAGTTCGGCCACTTCCGTACTTTTGGGACACATGGCCGAGGCTACATCAAAGATCAGAATTGGCTCCGGTGGCATCATGTTGCCTAATCATTCTCCGTACATCATAGCAGAGCATTTTGGTACGCTGGAAACTATGTATCCCGAACGGATTGATCTCGGCTTAGGCCGGGCTCCGGGAACGGATCAAACTACGGCACACGCCATTCGTCCAAACCGAATGCAGGAAGTGTATAATTTCCCGGATAATGTAGCGCAGCTCCAGAAATACCTTTCCAAAGAAAATGAAGGAAAAGTCAGAGCTTTTCCAGGAGAAGGAACTGAAATTCCAATATGGATATTAGGTTCCAGCACCGACAGCGCGCATCTGGCGGCTAAACTCGGATTGCCGTATGCATTTGCCAGTCACTTTGCCCCACTGCAGCTTATAGATGCTATCCGAATTTACAGGCAAGAATTCCAACCATCCAAACAGTTAGGTGAGCCCTATATCATGGCCGGTATTAATGTGATAGCTGCCGATACAACGGAACAGGCCCATTATCTATCCACCTCAACCAAGCAAATGTTTGTTGGAGTAATAACCGGAGAGCGTACCCCTCTTCCACCACCGGTTGATGATATTAACAAGGTTATTCCCTTACAGCACCAAATGGCGCTGAAGCAGATGTTGGCGTATTCTTTTGTGGGTGATAAAGAGAAAATCAGCAAAGAGTTGAATTCATTTATTGAGCAAACCGGAGTAAATGAGGTGATGGTGGCTTCGTATATCTTTGATCATCAGGAGCGGCTGAAATCACATAAACTGTTTTCCGAAGTAATGAAAGAGGCAACACTCAGTCAGTAATGATAATTGCACATTAGAAATGTACATAGCATAGTGTAAAAGCTGTTGGACTTTTATTTGGCCTTTCGGCATTAAGCGTGTATTCTGTTGCCAAATTCAAATTGCCATGAAAGAAGACATCACCAAACATTCCGAATCATTTAAGATCCGTGCGAGCGAAGTTGACAAGCATGGAAAGGCTACTTTACCCGCACTCTGTTCCCTTTTCCAGGAAGTAGCGGGTAATCATGCCCGGAAACTTAACTTTGATATAACACAGCTCCATGAACAAGGCCTGACCTGGGTTTTGCACCGCATGGATATCAAAATTGAACGCTACCCAAACTGGCGTGAAACCATCACCATAGAGACCTGGCCGGCTGCGGGTGATGCATTAAGAGCTTATCGTGATTACCGGATTTTGGATGAAGAAAACAATCAAATTGGAGCTTGCCTGAGTTATTGGATGATGATCAACTTAAAAACCCGTCGTCCAACCCGGATGCCCAAAGAGGTGCTCGATATGCGTCTTTCGGATATTAAACATGTGATGCCCATAAAATCAGATCGTCCCAGATCTTTTGAAGAAGCAGATATTCAAAAAAAGTTTGTGGTTCGTAAATCAGATCTGGATATGAACGAGCACGTGAATAATGCCCGCCTGGTAGAGTGCCTGATGGAAACCTATGATGAAGATAAGGCCTACCTGATCAAAAATATAGATATCATGTTTATGCAGGAAAGCCTGGCCGGAGATATAATTACATCAGAATTTTCAAAACAATCCGGAACTAACCTGCACCAGCTTAAAAATCAAGATGGGGATACAATAGCCTTAGCTGAAATTAGCACCGGATAATTTCTTAACAGCTTGATAGGCCTAAGCTATACCAGCATCAGCTTAAAACCGAAACGATAAAGTTTTGACCTTAGCTGAATGCCGATATAATTCAGGTTTATATTACGATCAATTATCCCATTCAGGTGCAAAATCAGGATCGACCAATCGGATTGATTTATCAATATCATCAATGGCATAGAAATCATCATCTTCTAAGACAAAATCGTATACATCGATGTTTTCCCTGAGATGTTCCTCGGATGAGGCTTTTGGAATGGCCACCACCTGCTCCTGTTCAATCAACCAGCGAAGGGCGATCTGAAATGGAGATTTGCCATACTTTTCACCCAGTTCCTTAAGCAACGGATCCTCATTCACTTTGGCCTGAGCCAGCGGTGAATAAGCGGTGAAAAGCAGATCCTGTTCTGCTGCGTAATCCAACAGATCCAACTGACTCAGGAAAGGATGGTATTCGACCTGATTACAAAATATGGGGGCAGCAAGCTCCTCGTTAAGTTCCTTCAGTAATTTCAATGGAAAGTTGGCAACACCAATATTCAACGCCTTGCCTTGATCACGTAAGGAGAGAAATGCCTCCATGGTCTTTTCAATATCTACATCGGGATTAGGCCAATGTATGAGCAAAAGGTCTAGATAGGGAGTGTCGAGTTCACGGAGGGAGTTTTCGGCAACTTTAAGTACATCTTCTTTCTCAAGATGTGTATGCCAGATCTTGGAGGTAAGAAAAATTTCCTCTCGATCAACATGAGATCTCTTGATAGCCTCCCCTACCTCTCTTTCATTCTTATAACTTTGTGCGGTATCAATATGTCTGTAGCCGAGATTAAGCGCCAGCTTTATGGTATTTTCTCCTTCTCTGCCAATTAATCGGTGTGTACCAAGTCCTATTTCGGGTACTTCTACACCTTGAATTGTTTTAAACTGCATGATAGGTTTTAAGTAAAATCCTTTTTTTGATTATGAGTTCTATTATAAATAACTGTTATGATTCGAAATATGTTCATTATTTGACTAATGTCATTTTTCGAGTCATAATAGTTTTACCGACTTCCAATTGATAAATATACATACCACTTGGCTTATCTGTGGCATCCCATTCAAATTGTTTTTGTCCTGCTGAAAGAGTCCCCTCCACAATAACAGCTACCGGTTGTCCTACAATATTAAATACAGAAAGCTTTACATCCTCCGGCTGTGGCAGATAAAATGAAATTGTGGTTACAGGGTTAAAAGGATTCGGATAATTCTGATGAAGCTCCAATTCTCTGGGTTTATCTGTTATCGTTTCATCCTTGACTGCCTTTGACTGTGGTGGGACCAGGGTTACAGCAAAACGTTCCTCATCCCTGTTTTGGTCAACTGAAAATATTTCTCTTATTTCTTTATTCACCTTAGATGTAGTGAAAACGTGCTCCAGGGTGACTGAGAAATCTCTTCTTAAAGTATATTCTTTATTTGTTTTAAGATCCTGAAGTATTACTTCCCAATCAGCCGGCAGCTGATCCCACTCTGTAACCGAAAAAGTGATCTGTCCACTTTCAGAACTGCTGAAATGTATCGGAAGCTCTATTCGTTGTTCTGATTCTGAGGAAAGTGTTATCAGATCGTAGTAATCACTCCCTTGTTTAAAAGAAAAATTCAAAAATGATTGATCCGGTAAAAATAATTCAGGATAAGAACTTAGATCTTTTGAACGAGTCAATACTTTTTCATCAGAAAAGTTCACCTTTACAACTTCTTCCTGAGCCCCGGATTGAAGGGTTAATTCTAATACCCCATCAATATCCTCTTTATTTGAAAGGTTATTACTGAGATCAATACCATCATTAAACTCATCTTTTCCCAAACTCAGCTTCGTTTTTGCATACGGATATTCAAGCATCACCCAAAAAGAAGTTTTTGGAGGAATAATTTGATCATTTTCTAATTGCCTGAAGTTCAATTCGCCTGAAGCACTTTGATTGATCTCATAAATAGCAGAACCAAGAGGAAGTTCGGGATATTCCGATTTTGCAACGTTAAGGAAGTTTTCTATCCTAATGCCTTTATCCAGGGTATTATAGACAAGATTTAACCCTTCTAAGCCATCCAAAACCTGATTTTCATTTCTATCTGTTCCTGAGACTGTAAAAGTCAGGTTATCATCCGAGGCTTGCTTTTTCAGAAGTTGTTCGGTCCGATTAGTTAATTGCTCAATTTCATTTTCTTCAAAATGCCCAAAAATAACGCTATTAGTTTCATCAACAGTTGAGTTTTCATTAAGCTTTTGGAAGGATTGCTGCTTTTCATTCCATGTATAGAAATCTTTATCTGAAAACTCCTCTTTGATATCACTCCAATTTGGCAACACTCTCCAGCCGGAATTGACTAATCCCATTGCTGTTGTGACATTCTTGTTCAAGTTCCCTGAAACTTCTTCTGCCCCCATATCAGTATAATTATTGACAAATAATTCAGCATTTTTGGTTTGACCACTTTCTGCACTCCTTATCTTAGAGTAACTGACTTGGTGGATTATTTTTCCATCAGAATTTTTAAGGGTTAGTATACCCCCCCCATTATCCAAAAGTCTTTTCTTTAAATTTGAGGAAACTACATGTTCATTTACTGTTGCGGAAGGGAGTTCAGCAGTATCAAACCATTGGATCGACTCACCAGGCATCAATACGGCATCAGAATCAAATTTAAAAACGAGATCTTTAGCTGACAAGGTCCAACCTTCAATGGATACTAAAGCTTGTTCGGAATTTTTAATTTCGACAGAACCGGCTCTATCGGCACCATTTGATACTTTTGAAATAAAGATCTCCGGCTGTTCATCGTCTTCAATAATTAAATTATGTGATGAAAAATCTCCAAAATCACCATAAGTGAGGTTTTGAAGTTTAAATATCCCTGCTTTAAAGCCATCATAGCTATTATTATTAGCGGAAATAGGAATTTTCATCTGATAATTGTAATCACCAATCAGTCCTGTGAAATTAATTGTTTTTGAATCGAAACCAGAAAAATGGTCGGGAGAAGCAATACTTCGAAGCGAGTCAAAAACAACATCTACAGAAGCCCGTGCCCCATCATGTTCATAAATAGCTATATTTAAAATGGCTACTGAATCACTTTCACTGACCGATGAGATGCTATTCTTAAATTGAACTACCGGAGATTTCATCAAATTAAAGGATGTTCCAAAAATTTGAAATGAGTTCCCTTCATTTCCCCTCCAGTTTAAGGGCTCTCCAACAAATGAAAGCAACATGCTCCTTGTGCCACTGGCTCCATTCCTGATGTAGTATTGTTGATTGGGTTCTTCCCCGAGCGTCAATATCGTTCCAGGGTTTTCTTTCAAGCTTAAAGGAATATCAGATCCATCTTTTGTATTCCATATATTTCCTTTTCCCCAACCCATCCCAAAAATAAACCGATGAGCTTTTTGTTCCTTTTGATATACGAACAAATGATGTGCTCCCCTTTCAAAGTTTAATCCACCGGCATTATCTATATGAAGACTAGTTCCTGCAGTAATTGATTCCTCAAAGGTAAATTTGATCTCATTTCCATTCAAAACTTCTAAACTATCATTCCATCGCCCATCAGAGAAAAAAATAGTTGTTCCTCTTTCAATATCGATAAGCGGAATAAAATCGATTGAAGGCGTATCAGTATCAACTGACACCACTACTACATCACCCGGAAGCAATACAGACTGACCATAAGCCTGAAGGCCAAACATGGCAATCAATAGAAAAAGGGCGATATGTAGTGTTTTAGTAAGTGTTGAGGATAGTAACTTTTGAGCCATAGGCACCTGTGTTACATCTATGTACGTTCACTACAATTAACATATTTTCAGGCATAAAGGCATGTAAAATTTCCGGATTTTTAAAATTCTAATCATCCAGATGTGCATCACCCAACAATCCTTCAGAAGAAGCAACTGCAACGGATACTGCGGCGTCTCCCGTAATATTTACCATAGTTCGGAACATATCTAGAATCCTGTCAACTCCCAGTATCAAAGCAATTCCCGCTGTCGGCACCTGTACTGACTCTAAAACAATTACAAGCATGATTATTCCGGCGCCGGGTACTCCTGCTGCGCCAATAGAAGCTGCTGTGGCAGTTACCACGATCGTAAGTTGTTGTACTAGCGTTAGATCCATTCCCAAAGCCTGGGCAATGAACACAGCCGCTACAGCTTGATACAAGCTCGTTCCATCCATGTTGACTGTTGCACCGATCGGCAGTACGAAACTTGCAACTTCATCCTCAACTCCCAGATTTTTTTCTACACGCTCCATGGTTACGGGAAGTGTAGCCGCACTTGAACTGGTACTAAACCCTAACAACATAGCCGGCTGAATGGCTCTAAAGAAAGTACTCAGTTTCATGTTGCTGGTCGCCTTAAATAAAGTAGTATACACTACAAATACATGAATGGTCAAACCAATTAAAACAGCCAGGCAATACCAGCCCAGTGCATACAGTAACTCCAAAGCTTTGCCCAGATCATCACCAGCCAGGTCAATTAATAATGAGGCCATCAAGGCAAATACACCATAGGGAGCCGTGAGCATAATAAGCTCTACGATCCTGATGATCACATCGTTAAAAGCATCAAAGAAATTGGTGAGTGTTTCAGCTTTTTTCCCACCGATCTGGATGATTCCGATGCCTAGCAGAATGGCAACAAATACCACCTGCAGCATATTCGAGTTATCGGAAGCGGCACTGAAGAAGTTCTCAGGTACAATGTCGACGAAAAAATCCAGAGGTCCACGATCCATGACTTCCATGGCAGCCTCATCTCTGCCTTCCAGTGATTCACTGTAAGTGGCTTGTAACTGCTCTCGTGTCTCCACCGGAAGCGATTTTCCCGGCTTCATAATGTTTACCGTTGCCAACCCGATGCTAATAGCCAAAACGGTTGTTATTGCATAAATAGCTACTGTTTTACCTCCCATTCGGGAAAGCTGAGCCGTATCATTGAGGCTTGTTACACCTGTTACCAACGACACTAACACCAAAGGAACCGCTATTAAAACCAGTAATTTTATAAATATGGTACCTATCGGCTTGATATAGTCGGTCGTAAATTCATTAAGTCCGACAAGATTTGCCACCAGTCCCCAGACCAAACCTAAGATCAATCCGATGATAATTTGCCAATGTAACTTTCTATACCATTTCTTCATGTGCCAATAATTAAGATTAATACTAAGCTTATTAAGGAGGCTATTCCAGCCGAGATCCAGTTCACAAAATTGTTGCTAACATAAAAATTCTGTATTCCAAATAAAGAAAGAACAGAATTATCATATCGCTGATTTTGAAATCGTGCGCCAATGTACGAATCCACGAAACAACCCAAAAATCCAACTGAAGAAATTATCAGTAAAGTTGAAGTGCTGCTATTTTCGGAATTGAATGCCCAGAATACTCCGCTAATAAAGGCACCTCCAAGTAAAGCAGCAAATGTACCTATAACACTGACGCCGCCATCTGTTCCGGGAGGTACTTTTTCCCAGGTACTCAGGAGCCTTGTTCTTCCTTTATACCTTTTTTCTCCGATTTCCGTAGCCCAGGTATCAGCTGTTGCCATTGCCATGGAAGTAACCGCAGCAATTAAAAATGCATCTATTTCTGTTAAGAACCAGATCAAAAGCCACAGTATGAACCAAAACCCATTAGCCCAAACCTGCTTTGCGTTTCTTCTGAATTTTTTTTCTAAAAACCCTTCTTTTGTAATAAGATTTTTTGACAAAATAGATCCTGAAATAAAAAATCCTAAAACTATTGCGGCACCTATCACTCCCCCTATCCCATAAGCAATACCACCAAAAATTCCGGCAGCAATAGCCCCATCAATAGTCAGCCAATTAACAATAAAGGCGAAAACTGAGAATGAAAAGGCGAGCAGAATTCCAATGAAGATCTGTTTGTGAGTTTCTGCATCGGCATATAAAATAAACACAAAAACCAGAGCCAAAGAAAAGAAGATATTTACCCAGCGATCAAGCACTTCTTAGTTTGATGCTGCATTCGGTTCTTCTTCACGATCATGTTTCATGATCGCAAAAACAACTAGAATATACCCTGCCATTATTACGATTGGAGAGACAAATAATGAAATAAACCCATTTACTTCATTTTCAAGGTACATGGCCGTAAAACCAACTACGATCAGAAGAATGGCTATCCCGATCATTTTGTAATTATAAGCAGAAAAAAACATAGGTTGATCGTCTGTCGCATTACGTTTTACTTTTGCCATGTTGTTTTGATTAACTTTAGTATAATTTTGATTGAAACGCTATGCAAAGTTATTTAATTATCTGCTAAACCCAAAAGTACAAAATAGCACATGCCACAAATTATTCTGGCTTCTCAAAGTCCCCGCAGGAAAAAGCTGCTAGACCAAATAGGCCTTTCGTTTCAAGTATTCCCCAGTAACGCTGAGGAGATCAGTTCACAGCGAGATCCTGTATTATTAGTTGAAGAATTAGCTCTTTTAAAAGCCAGTGACGTCAGCTCAAATTTTTCGGATGCTTTTATTATTGGAGCAGACACTATAGTTGTGCATAACAATGAAATTATTGGCAAACCTGAGAATGGTGAAGATGCAGCCAGACTCCTGTCCACACTCAGTAATTCTACCCACGACGTTTACACCGGGGTAGCTTTTGTAAAAACTGATAAAAACAGACAAATAACAGCTAAACATACTTTTTATGAGCAAACAAAAGTAACGTTCAGTGCGTTAGAACCTCAGGATATAAATGCATATATAAAATCCGGAAGCCCATTGGATAAGGCCGGTGCTTACGGTATCCAAGACGATCTGGGAGCTTTATTTGTAGAAAGAATTGAGGGTGATTACTATAACGTAGTAGGATTTCCCCTCAACAGGTTTTATAGAGAATTAAAAAAATTTATGCCTGACATGAGTTTAATGACTAAGAAATTATGATTTTGAAGCAGTTAATTTTTTCCTTTCTACTCTCAATATTCCTTTCAGCAAGTGTAGTGGCTCAGAATAATCCCCAGTTTCAGATGGCCGGCCATCTAATGCAGCAGCAAAAATATTCCGAAGCACTTCCTTTGCTTAAAGAGCTGAACGAAGATAATCCGGGTATTTATATTTATGCTGACCGATTGATCGATTGCCTTATTCAGCTCAAACAATATGATGAAGCCATTTCGCTCGCGAACAATTATGAGGATGATCCCGAAGTTAATGGCCAGGTTCAGATTCGCATTGGAGAGCTTTATCATTACAAAGATCAAAAAGAAAAAGCACTGGAAATATGGCAGGAAAACTTAAATGCAAATGAAAACCAACTTCAGCTGTACATCACCACAGCACGTGTAATGGTCAATCGCCGCGAGTATCTTGCGGCTGTCGATATTTATAAACAAGCCCGTAACAAATTTCAAAATAACAGAATCTTTTTTTCTGATATAGCCAATGCTTATATGCAAGCCGGTGAATATGAACTTGCTATCAACGAATGGCTTGCCCTGCTCGAAGATTCACCTAATCAAATTTCCTTCATACAGCGAAGCCTGTTGAGATATAATGATCCTATTCTTTATGACATCACGATCGTTGAACTAAATGATCGTTTATCCGGCATTTCTCTTTCCAATCCCTTGTATCACACTTTCTATGAGCTTCAGATCTGGCTGCTTCAGGAAAACAAATTATACCGGCGCGCTTTTGCTGTAGCCAAGGAGTACGAAAACAGATCTAATTCATTTAATTATTCCCTGTTTAATCTGGGCCGGCAGCTTGTCAATAATAATGAGTTTAAATTGGCAGAAGAGGCTTTCACTTATTACACAGATAAAGCTTTTGGGGAGATCAAATGGCGTGGACTCGAAGAGTTATCGAATACCTACTCTGTTTGGGCTAAATATATAGATGACTATAATCTTGACTTCAGCGATCAGCGAGACAGCCTGTATAAACTTGCTATCGTTATGCTCGATTCTATTGAAACAGAAACCAGCAGTTACAGCAGGATGAATAATGTATATCTTAAAAGGGCCGAACTAGCCCTTGACCATGTTTTTGATCTAGAAAAAGCTGAAAATTCATTACAAAAACTTAAATCCATCCCCGGCTCAAATGAATCGCCTGAGATCCCTTATCTGGAAGGCCGTATTAACCTTGCAAAGAAAGAATACCCTCAGGCTCGTATAAGTTTTACAAGAGCTAATAAACAGGCTGAGATTGGGGAAATGGCTGAGAAAACGCGTTATTTTCTTGCCCTCACTGACTTCTATTCCGGCGACTATGAATTTTCCACCATTCAGCTTAAATCTCTTGGGCGAAATAATACTTCTTATTACGCAAATGACGCCCTTCAACTTCGCCTTTGGTTACAAGAAGGACTTTCAATAGACACCACAGGTACAAATTTATCTAAGTTTGCAGATGCCGTATTCAAGTACAGGAATGGGGAAAGTCCAGCAAGTGTTTCTCTTTTTTCAGCAATGGTAGAAGATCCCAATTTCTTAGCTCTCAAAGACGATGCCCTCTTATTTTATGTACGTTCTTCTCATGTAAACAGAACAGAAAAATACATTAAGCTTGATAATTACTTATCTACAACCCCTTACACTCCCATAAAAGAGAAATTGCTTTGGGAGCTGGCAAAGCTGGCAGAAAGAATTAATGTCGAAGCGGGTACTTACAATTGTGAAACATCCGAAGATTGCTTTTTTGCTGACAGCAGCCGATCCGCAATAAATTCAGAGATATTCCTTTCGGCAAAAGCTTTATACGAACAATTGATTCTGGAATTTCCTGGAGGGTTTTACGCACCTTATGCACGAGAACGTTTAACTAATTTAACCGAGCAAAAATCCTGATATGTTCAAAAGATCTCTCATAATACTGACCTTTATACTTACCCCGTTTTTGGTAACTCAGGCACAACAGCATGTGCTGATCCCAATGGACGCTTCTCAAACAAATCATTTAAAAGCGTATGGAGTCATTTTTAATCATATCAGTGATGGCTATACTGCTCAATGGTTACTTAACTATAAGGGCGGAAGTTTTCTGGCACAAGTTGAAAATGATATCATCAGAAAAAGCCGGTTGCGAAATGTTGCACTTGAAACTATGAGCGCCTCTGAAGCTCGCCAAATCGTTGCAGATGTAGAAAGTAACAGCAGTAATACCGCAGCAATAAATTTAGAAAAAGCTCCTAAAATAGCCGTCTACACTCCTGACCAAGCCGTGCCCTGGGATGATGCCGTAACCCTTGCCTTAACCTATGCGGAAGTTGAATATGATAAAATATGGGATGTGGAAGTACTGGAGGGAAGACTTAGCGAATACGATTGGCTTCATCTTCACCACGAGGACTTTACAGGTCAATACGGAAAATTTTGGGCCAGTTACAGGGGCATGCCCTGGTATATAGCACAAGTGAATCAGATGGAAGCTATGGCTGAGGAATTGGGTTTCTCCTCGGTAAGTGAACAAAAGAAAGAGGTGGCAAGAACAGTAAAACGGTATATAGGAAATGGAGGCTTTTTGTTTGCAATGTGTTCCGGAACCGATACTTTTGATATTGCTCTTGCATCTGAAGGCGTGGACATTGCCCCGGAACAATTTGACGGTGATCCTGCTGACCCAAATGCACAGGAAATGCTGGATTTCAGCAAAACATTAGCATTTGAAGATTTTGAAATCATACTCAATCCCGGCGAATACGAACATGCCGATATAGATGTTTCTCCCGCCATCGAACAAATCGACCAATCTCTAGATTTCTTTACCCTCTTTGAGTTCTCAGCTAAATGGGATCCTGTACCTACCATGCTTACCCAAAATCATGTAAGCAGCGTTCGCGGATTTTATGGGCAAACCACAGCCTTTCAGAAAGACAAAGTGAAATCGTCAGTAGTGGTACTAGGAGAATCACCCGGACGCGATCAGGTTAAATACCTGCATGGAAATTTTGGAAGTGGAACCTATACATTTTATGCCGGCCATGATCCAGAAGACTACATGCATCGTGTAAACGACCCTCCCACCGATCTCGAACTTCATCCAAACAGTCCCGGTTACCGGTTGATACTGAATAACATCCTGTTCCCGGCCGCTAAAAAAGAGAAGAAAAAAACCTAGGAAATTGGAAATTTTGGATTTTGAATTAGGTAATTTCTAATTCAAAATTTCTAATTCAAAATTTCACTAATGAAGCCAAGCCGGAAATTTGAAGATCTTGTTGAACTCGTGGCAATTCTCAGGAAGGAATGTCCCTGGGATCGCAAACAGACCCATGAATCCATCAAGGATAATCTCATTGAGGAAGCCTATGAAGCTATTGAAGCGCTGGATGATCGGGATTTTGGAGAGTTTAAAAAAGAATTAGGAGATCTGCTTCTTCACGTGGTATTTCATTCTAGAATGGCTACCGAGACCAAGACGTTTGATATCGGGGATGTCATTTATACCCTAATGGAAAAACTGATTCGCCGCCACCCTCATGTATTTGGAGATACTGTTGTCGATGGCGAAGAACAGGTTTCGGAAAACTGGGAGAACATAAAACTTAGGGAAGGAAAAAAATCTACTTTAGACGGACTACCTGCCCAACTCCCGGCTCTAATCCGTGCACAGCGCATGCAAGAGAAGGCCTCTAATGTAGGCTTCGACTGGCCGGAATGGAAACTTGCCTGGGAAAAACTGGATGAAGAGTTACAGGAATTTCGGCAAGCCCTGGAAAATGGAGATCAGGATAAACTTTCAGATGAATTTGGGGATGTGCTTTTCTCCTTGGTAAATGTAAGTCGTTATTTTGAGCTTAATGCCGAAGACAGCCTGCGTAAAACCAATACAAAATTCGAGTATCGGTTTCGATACATTGAGCAGAAGCTGAAAGAACAAGACAAGGCGCTCAAAGACTCTTCCCTAGAAGAGATGGATGCGTATTGGAATGAGGCTAAAAAACTCAGTTGATTCTTCTCAATTGAAAAATTGTAATCTTCTTGTTGTGATGTTCCCCTCTTTTATAATTTTGAGCTGTTCCTGGTATAAATTTACCCCTGTTATTAGTCATATCAGGATAATCATTTAAAAACAGTAGCTCGCTCCCATATCCAAATTTAGCCCCACTCCCTAACACAAGCATATCTTTGTGTTCTAATTTTATTTCATCAATTTTATTTAGCTGATAGTCAAAAATATGAAATACATTTTCCCTGGTTTTGTCAAAGTTATTTCCATTCTGAACTTCTGCTACCAAATAATTATCTAAAGCATATATATTTTTGAACCTACTATTAGTAAGAATAAAATTTTGCCAATCAACTTCAGCTTGTTCAGATCTATCTCTAATAGAAAAATTTGCCTCACTTATAGAAAAACTTGGATCATTTATTACAACAGAATCTTTTTTATCAGATCTCAAATTATAAGAATATATTTTGGGCTCATCAGCTCTTCCGTAATAAACAATGTTATTTCTTACTGCAAAAGGATTTGTGTAACGAAGCCCAGTCATTTTGCTGTGTCGGTCTGTAATTTTATCAATGCCTTTTATCCGTTCAAGCCTGCTACCATTAATATTATAAACACTTATCAGTCCTCCAACCAAGCCTCCGTAACTGTAAATGATTAATTTATCATTAGTCACAGAAAATTTACCTAAGGCTCGTTTAACACCAATATACTCTCCTATATATTCTCCATCAGAAGATACTTCTACAAACTTTAGTTGCATGGCATCCCAAATTAGAAGATTTCCATCTTTTTCAGCAATCGCACCTGGTCCTAAGAATTCTCCTGGACCAGCTCCTTCTTTGGTCAATATCTTAGTTTGTTCCCCTTCAAAATTATAAGAGATTACCATAGGAGGATTGTTAACACTTAATAATAGTTTTTCAGCATTAAAGTAAACACCCATACTGAAATTGTAGAACTTTAAATTTTCCTGTAGGATAAATTCCTTAGTCTGAACTAATTCAAAATTTCCATTTGTACTCTTAATGCTTTGCGCATTGACTACCTCAGTACTCAGAGCTAACAGGAGTACTAATATAATTTTTACTACTATTTTCATGGATAAATGATGACAAAAAAAAGAAAGGCATATGTAAAAATATGCCTCTCATTTTTAAATTATGGGTTATCACCCGGAGGTAGTTCTTCGCCAGGTAATGCACAATTTTGCATACAGCATTCACTACAATGAGTGGTTCCATCTGACTGACAAACTTGGTTACCATTTTCATCATAGCTACGATTAAATATCACATAACAACAAGCGGTAATACAGTTTGAATCATTACTACCCTCTTCAATGCATACCGTAGGATCAATGTTTTTATCCACTTCATCCGTAACAAAACTTGTTACCGAAAACAATGGAACAAGTACAATACTAATTATAATAAAGAATGATTTTAATCCCATATGTTACTCTCCTTTGGTTAATGTTAGTAAACACATCCTAAATAATACAAAAAAAAAAAAACGCAAATTAAACTTATATATTTATTCATAATGTTTTAGAAAACCTCATGATAGATCAATATTCAAGCATCGGTTTCGATACATCGAGCAGAAGCTGAAAGAACAAGACAAGGCGCTCAAAGACTCTT
>NZ_DASSWP010000152.1:0-9570 GCF_035704785.1 Gracilimonas sp.
CTTGCCATTTGGAAGTGGAAATGATTTTGCGCAAAACATTGGTTTAAACCGGGATTTTGATAGTTCTGTAAAAGTGCTGCAGCAAAATAGCATTACTGAAATAGATGCCGTTGAAAATGAATCCGGAGTTTTCATAAATACATTTGGGATCGGGATCGATGGCCTTACCAATTTTTATGCTAGTAACAGTAAATTTAAGACCGGGTCTTTGCGTTATTTCTTCGGAGGATTAAAAGCGCTGATGGTATCAAAGCCTTTTGAAGCTTCTATTTATATACCGGAGCTGAAGGTCTTTATCAGGAGAAAGATATGGATGGTGGTTGTAGCAAATGGTAAAACTGAAGGAGGGAGGTATACCATTTCACCTTCGTCCAATAATTATGACGGGGAGTTAGAAATAGTTGTTGTTAAAAGTGTTCCCAGACTAAGGATCTTGATAGAGTTTCTAAAATTGTCGTTCGGCTTTCCCTTTAAAAAATCAATTATAGAGAGTTATAAGGTCACAGAAGAATGCAAAATTGAGACGGCATACAAAGTACGGGCTCATTCAGATGGAGAGCAAATATTCGGCAATAAAACATATTCTTTTAAGCTTCTGACATCTTCGTTGCCGGTAGTAACAGACATGAAAAGTAGATAGTACACGTTTCATACAATCTTCACGGATTTCCAATAGCTTCTGTAAACTTCTTAAATAACGGAGGTTACTATGAGAGGTCCGGTAAAAATAAAAAATCGCAAGAAAGATCTTAAAGAAGGATACTTAATTCGTCTCGAAATAGCTTTCATTCTGACACTGCTTATTTTTATTTCTGCATTCAAGATCAACATACAGTCGTCGGGAGATGAAGAAACAGTAGTTTTAGATCGCCAGGAAGAAATAATAAATGACGAGATCGTTCAAACAAAGCAAGAACTTAAAGCGCCTCCGCCGCGACGGCCAATAATTCCTGTGGGAGTGCCTAATGATGAGATCACAGAAAATGAAGTCATTGAATTGGATTCAGAATTAGATCTGGGCACTACTTTTATGGAACTTCCTAAGGCAACACAGCCAAGTGATGATAATGAGCAGGAAGAAAAGGAGAGGTAAGCCGATAATGGTCAAATACAGCATGCTGATCAGCTTTACACTTATAAAATGCAAAGCAGTTAGGAAAAGCATTCCTGTTTTAGAAAAGCTCTTGGATCATCAGGTTTAGGGCTTTTATTATACCTTAGCGATGGTTTGCTTTAAATCATCAAATCCAACGGGTTTGATAAGGTAGTCGATAAAATCTGTTTGCTGGGCTCTCTTAAAATTTGCGGGATCGGAATTTCCAGTTATATAAATTACAGGGACTTTATTTCCGGCTTCACGAATTTGGTTCATTGCAGATATACCATCAATTTCATCTTCAAGCATAATGTCCATTAAAACAAGGTCAGGGTTTAAAGCCTGTATTTTTTTTATTGCATCAGCACCTTTTGTAACAATGGCTAAAATTTCATACCCCAGGCGCTCGATCATTTTTGATAACAGTAACGAAAGTACTTTGTCGTCTTCAACAATAATAATTTTCATCAAATTGGTAATAGGCTTTTTGTTACTAAGTGATACATAATATTAATACCGTATGATAAGAAATTATTTATCCATTCCGGTTATATTTATATAATCTTCCTATAATTTATATTATGTAAAGTACTAATAATTTTAATACTACTTTCCCATATTTTACTATTCCTGATACTATTCTATAAAACCAATAATCGGGTCTTAATCCAGATCAGCTAAGACTTCTTGTATCTTTTGAAGGTCTGGCATTTTATCCGAATCTTCGAGGATCTCTTGATGAACTATTCTCCCCTCTTTATCAATAACAAATGCTGACCGCTTAGAAACTCCTTTCATACCAAAGTAATCTTCATATAACGTGTCGTATTTTTTACTTACTTCTTTATTGAAGTCGCTTAGAAGCGTGAAGTTTAAATTGTAGGCTTCCTTATAAGCTTTCAGGGTAAATGAACTGTCTACACTTATTCCTATTACTTCACTATCCAGAGAGTTGTAGAGCTTAAGATTATCCCTGGTTGTACATAACTCTTTTGTGCATACTCCACTGAATGCCAACGGGAAAAAAAGTAATACCACATTACTTTGCCCTAAAAAATCCGATAATGAGACGTCTTTAAGGCCTGTATCTTTTAATATAAACTCAGGTGCTTTTATCATAGGTAGCTACTTAGCTGTTATTGAGAAAATTTTTTCCCTTTATAAATCTAAATAGCATCACAAGAATTCCCCCCGCCAAAAGAATTTCTGATATCCAAATAAGATCAGGCCTGTTAGCTCTGCCAAAGTACAGCCAATAACCAAGATAAGCCGCTGATACCATAGCTAATCCTATGATGTAATATCTGCGCCTTTCTCTGCGGGCATTATTAACAGTGAATACCAATACCGTTACTACTAAAGCACCGCCCTGATAAACTGCATTTATGAGATCCTTGATGACTATAGAATCAATGATAAGCGGAAAAAATAAAAAACTGATAAAAGGTAAGGCCGTCAAATACAGAGGAAATCTAGCGAAAACCGGTTTTGATTCCCTTATGAGTACCAGTAAGCCACTGATGTAAATTGTTATAGCCACCAGTTTACCCCAATGAAAAAGAAGTCTTGGGCTTTGGGGTAAAAAAAGATCGAACAGATATGGTATTGTTATAGCAAGCGCAGCAAGACTGAAATAAAGCTCTAAAAGGGATCGGTTTTTAAGATATAGCTTGAAAAGAAGTACGCTAGCTGTCCCAAACGAGAATGACAGAACAATATCTACCCATTTATCCGGTTCCATCAACTCTCAGGATTACGGCTTTCCAGTTCTCTTTGCATCTGTTTGCTGTTTTGGTAGGTCAATACCAGATCCGCAATTTCTTTCAATGTACTACGCTCCTTACGGACCATTTGTGAAGTAAATTCGTACAAGGTAATGCTTTCCCTTCCTTTACTGATCTCTCTCTCCCAATCAATTAATTGAATATTCTTTATCAAATTAAGGAGAGCAACTCTGTGCTTTGAAAGCTTGTAAAGAAGTTTCTGAATATCTTTGGAAAGTTCTTCATCCGGTTCAAAAGTTTCCTCAGGATCAACGTAAGCATTCAGGTTGATTGGACGGGAACTTTTGAATGAATCTTCAATAACTTTTCTATAATAATATTGCTGAGCGTGATCCAGGAACATTAGTATTTCAGCAATTGAACGGCCACCTGGTGGGGTTTCATCATATGGTACTGAATCAATTACATACTTTAAGGCTTCCGCCTCATGTTCCAAATACGCGACATCATCTATTAAAGAATCAATTTGGCTTTGTTTTATATCCATTCTTAGTATAGTCCCTTAAGACCAGCTTTTGGATGCCGGGGTTGAATCATTTTTTTCTTGTTGTTCGATCATGTCAACTAAAGATAATCCCGAATTCCAGTCCTGATCCCGGTCTCTTACCGAGTGTATATTATTCTCTTCCTGGAAATCCCAAAATGAACCAAACTGCTTATTTCTATAATTTCTAAGATAATCCAACCGCTCTTTAACGTCTTCTTTGGGTACAAGCAAGCGTTCTTTGTCATAGATGGCATCTTCTCTTGATTCAAAAACTATATCGTAATCCTTACTCATTACAATAGCTTCTTCGGGACAAACCTCTTCACAGTAACCGCAATAAATACACCGAAGCATATTGATCTCAAAGAAATCAGGATATCGCTCTTTTTCATCTTCCGTCTCCTTGGCTTGCATGCTAATAGCTAAAGGTGGGCAAGCTCGTGCGCACAAACCGCAGGCTACGCATCTTTCCTTTCCATGATCCTCTACCAAAACCGGACGTCCGCGAAAAATTGCAGGCGGATCCCATTTTTCTTCCGGATAATTCAGCGTAAAAGTAGGCTGAAACATCTGTTTGAAGGAATACCACATTCCTTTCAGGATCTCAGGCAAATAAAGATTTTCAAGAAAGTTGAGCTTACGCTCATTCTTGTAATTATCGCTTAAAGCGTTTACTGTCGGTTTTTCGAGGTTCTTAGCCATTCAATTAGAATAGGTTTCGAGTAGAATTAGCGCTGAAAAATAAACCTTTGTTACCTTAGCATCAAAGTTATTTATGAGCTTTTCTATTTTATTTTTGACGGAAAACCATGGTTATAGGAACTCCTATAAATCCAAAGCGTTGCCTTATTTTATTTTCAATATATTTGCGGTAGTTAGCCGGCAGATCGTGTGGACTGTTCATAAAAAACTTAAATACTGGAGGGTCATTTTTAACCTGTGTAGCATAAGTTATTTTAAGCTGCCTTCCCCTTTTCATCGGTAAAGGTTTTTCGCCTAACATTTGGTCAATAAAGTCATTGAAGTCTGAAGTCGAAATTTCCTTCTTCCGTTCCTCGATCACCACTTGTGCCAGATCTAAAACCTTATGTACCCTCTGCTTATTCAGAGCAGAAATAGTAATAATAGGCACATATGATAACTGAGGTACTGAGGTATAGATATAGTCCTGAAACTCTTTAACAGTATTTGTGTCTTTTTCCGGTACCAGGTCCCATTTATTTAAGACAATGATCAAACCCTTGTTAAACTTTTCGGCTTCACGCAATACCCGCTTATCCTGAGCATCAAATCCCTGCATGGCATCGACCAGCAATATGGCGATATCACATTCACGGATAGCTTTTTCGGTACGCACTGTACTGTAAAACTCAATGTTTTCCTTAACTTTCGTGCGTCTTCTTAAACCGGCAGTATCAACCAGTATATAGTTTTTACCTTCATAATGAAGGTTACTGTTCAGAGAGTCTCTGGTTGTGCCGGCTATATCGGTTACAATAGCTCTCTGATCCTGAAGCAGAGCGTTAAAAAGACTGCTTTTACCGACATTAGGTCGCCCAATAAAAGCTAATTTTGGAACTTCGGTTTCAAGTTCCGGTTCTGCTACCGGTAAATATTCAGTTACTTTGTCTAATAGATCTCCTGTACCCATTCCGCTAATGGATGAGATCGGAAAAAGCTCATCAAAACCCAGTTCATAGAACTCGGTGGCATTCATCCTTCGCTCTTCGTTGTCTGCTTTATTAACTACGAGTATTACTGGTTTCTCTTGCTCCCTTAATAGAGATGCTACGGCTTTATCTAAAGTGTTTATCCCGGTTTCGACATCAACAACAAAAAGAACCACATCAGATTCCTCTAACGCAATGTGAACCTGTTCCCTGATACCAACTGTCATAACATTCATGTCGTCAGGCAGATATCCCCCGGTATCTATTACGTGGAAATCCCGACCGTTCCAGAATGTTTCTCCATAGTGGCGATCACGGGTAACTCCGTACTCATCATGAACAATAGCTTTTCTTTTACCAAGCAGACGATTAAAAAAAGTTGATTTACCGACGTTAGGACGTCCTACAATTGAAACTACTGGAAGCATTTTAAGTGTTAGATTCTTAGATTGAAACAAGCGTTAAAGGTACGCATAATTCAGCACTTAATTTACTATGCTTCAAAGCTTTTATGAGAACTTCGGATTCTTCGGGGCTCTTGCCCTTGCGATAACTTTATTTCTTTTTTTCATCCTGTGGATAGCCGGAATTGCTGGCATTTCACTCCCTTATGACGGCGGACGTAAAAAAGGACATAACTGGCAGATCATTTTGGCTGTACTCCTGCCCCCTTACCCTATTATTTGGCTGATCGTGGATATGTATAACCAGCGGAAATACATGAAAAACGACGAAGAGTAACTACGAGACTTTAAAAAATAATCCGGCATCGATCAGTTTCTAAAGGTTGTGGACAGATAAAAACCATGGTGTTTTATTCCGGCAAATGCTTTTGTTCCCCTTCTCCGAGCTGCTGCTGTTCTTCCTCGATGAGTTTCCATTCTTCCACCAGCTCTTCATTCATTTCCTTGATAAATCGAGACGGCTGCGTAAAGTAATCGCCGTAGGCCGACTGTGCTAGCACCGGATAACTGAAATAGAGCATCTCCTCTGCCCTTGTTGCTGCCACATACAATAACCTGAGCTCCTCATCCAGCTGTTCTTCATCTTCTACCGAATAAGCTGAAGGAATGATCCCATCCAAGCATTGTATGATGAAAACATGTTTCCATTCCAGTCCTTTGGCAGAATGAATAGTACTAAGGATCAAGGGGGCTTCTTCTTTTGTTTTTTGCTCAGTATCGACCGCGGTTGCGGTGATAGGATCAAGCGCCAGTTCTTCCAGCATTTTAGGAAGTGAAGTAAAGCTTTCTGATACATTAATAAAAGCTTCTAAGTCTTTAAGCCGCTTTGGATAATCATCATAACGTTCTTTGCAAAAATTGCGATAATAACCCACAATAAGTTCGATCACTTTAGATACAGAATGGACGTTTTCTTTGAGTTCTATTAATAATTTACTGAGTTCTTTGAGCTGATCGACATACGCTTTGCTGGTGGTATCAGAGAGATCCAGTTTATAAGGATTCTTGGCCAAACGTATCCATTCAAATAGATCCTGAGCAGTTTTAGGTCCTATTCCATCCAACAGCATCAACACCCGGTTCCAGGCAATGGTATCCATAGGATTTACCAGTACGCGAACATGAGCTAATACATCTTTAATATGGGCCGCCTCGGTAAACTTTTGTCCGCCATACTTTACAAATGGAATATTTTTTCGGTTAAGTTCCACTTCAAGATCAAAAGAATCCCGTCCGTTACGAAATAACACCGCCATTTCATTCAGCTCCATTTCCTGCTCTCGCAGCTGTAATACGGCCTGTGTGATGAATCGGCTCTGATCATGTTCACTCGAAGACTGCACCAATGCGGGTAACTCTCCATCTTTGTTATTGGAATAGAGCTCCTTATCAAACTTAAAGTTAGCTTGTTTCAGAAGATTGTTCGCAACTTCCAATATCTGAGGTGTGGAACGATAATTTTCCTCCAGTTTGATCAGCTTAGTACCCTCAAAGCGGTCCGGAAAATCCATAATGTTTTGATGATCAGCTCCCCGGAAGGAATAGATGCTTTGAGCATCATCCCCTACCGCCATTACATTACCATGCACACTTGAAAAAAGCTCAGTTAACTCGGCTTGTAATTTATTGGTGTCCTGAAATTCATCCACCATAACAAATTTGTTTTTAGAAGCCACTTTAATTCGTATATCTTCATGCTCCGTAAGCAGTTCCCGAGTTTTTATAAGAAGGTCATCAAAGTCCATTACAAAGTTTTTCTCCTTATAATCTGCATAACCCTGTCCTACCTGAGCTATCTTCTCTTCTTGCTCAATAAACTGTGGATATTCTTCCAAAAGCACTACCCGCAGATCCAGGTGTTTATTATTACAAGTACTGATAATGTTTAACAGGGTATTTTTATTAGGGAACCGTTTTTTCTTCTTATGCAGGTCAAGCTTGGTCCTTACAAACTGAATGACCTCCAACGCATCAGCAGTATCAATAATGGTAAAATTTGATGGGTACCCTATTGCATCCGAATACCGATGAAGCAAGAGGCTGCAATAAAAATGAAAAGTCCCACCCTGAACCTGTTTACAACGTTCATCCAGGATATTGCTGGCTCGATTCAGCATTTCTTTAGCTGCCCGGCGGGTAAATGTAAGCAGTAGAATATTTGAGGGGTCTATACCGCTTTCTACCAATCTTGCGACACGATGTACTAAGGTCCGTGTTTTCCCTGTCCCTGCTCCTGCCACCACTAGTGCCGGACCTTTATCATGAAAAACTGCTTCTAATTGCTGTTCATTTAATAATTCCGCATATGGGATCGTATAATCTTCGGGGCGTTTGCGGGGCTCTTCCTTCTGTAGAATAAATTTTTTCATACCTCAAGATAGTAATCTATGGATATATGTAAAAATTATGTGTTAATTTGAATAAAATTATTAATCCCGGTCACAATGAACAAAACGGTGCAACTACCTTTATTTGAAAATGACGCTATGATCAATGACATTTTAGTTTTGATCAGCCTTCCTGATGAAGTCTCTGAATATGTCTCAATGCTCAAAAAAGAAATTTCCACTGACTTTGGAGACTTTGAATCCCGAACCTCGAAAGCTCATATAACAGTAAATAATTTTCTGATAGCTGAAAAGAGAATGCCTCCTGTTTTTAATGAGATCAGGAAGTCGTTATCTGAACTTAATTCCTTTACTTTAAAACTCAATGGATTTTCAACTTTTCAAAACAGTCAAACATTATTCATTAATGTGGAGCAATCAGAGGGTTTTAATAACCTTATAGTAGAATTTGAAGAGCTAAGGAAACGGGTCATTAAAACCAAGAGATTTAAACATAGTAAAACCCCGCATGTTACTATCGCAAAAAAAGTTCGGTTAAATACTTTTAAAGAACTCAAAAGAAAATATATCCCCCTTCATTTTAATCATGAGTTTGAAGTAGGTTCATTAACGGTGTTGAAGTATAACTTGAGAGAAAAGAAATACGATCATTATTCTGAAATAAATCTTAAGAATTAGTTTTTCCAATTGTCGGAATAGCCAAATATATTCCAACCTCAAAATTATAGGTTCAAAATAACAGACAGATTGAATAAATGATGAACGAACCTTCGTTAGCGCCACGGGAATTTGGATGGATAGAAGTTGTTTGCGGCGGTATGTTCAGCGGTAAAACGGAAGAACTTATCCGGCGAGCCAAGCGTGCTCACATTGCAGGTCAGCGTGTAGTAGTTGTGAAACCTGCGCTCGATAAGCGCTATAGCGAAACGGAAGTTGTATCTCATAATGAGACTGCATTGCCAAGTATTTTAGTGGACACAGCCGATCAGATCGTGTTGCTTACCGGAAATGCCAAAGTTGTATGCATTGATGAAGCTCAGTTTTTTGATGAACGTGTTGTTGATGTTGCAAACTCACTCGCCAATGATGGCAAAAGAGTGATCGTAGCCGGACTGGACATGGATTTTGAAGGCAAGCCATTCGGCCCTATGCCCAACTTGCTCGCAATAGCTGAATACGTCACCAAGCTTCATGCTGTATGCGCCGAAAGTGGAACCATGGCTCATTACTCTCAGCGCGTGGTTGAAAAAGAAGGCCAGGTTTTGGTTGGTGAATATGACGCTTATGAACCCCGGGCTCGCCATTGTTTTCGCCCCCCTGTAGACCGGCGAAGAGGACGACCCATCAAACCTTTTTTTAATCCTGCAGCAAATAAAACTGATACTAAGAAAACAGAAGAAGAAATAAACTCAGAGCACACATAAATGGAAATTTTACGTGGTATAATTGGAATGGTAGCCATTCTTGGGCTGGCATTTATTTTTAGTAATAACAAGAAGAATATAAACTGGAGATTGGTAGGAATTGGAATTGGTATTCAATTCATCCTGGCAATATTCATTTTAAAAGCCGACGTATTGGCCGGGTATTGGGGACCTCTTGGTTGGCCAATGCTGCTTTTTCAGGAGATTGCCAGCTTTTTTGTAGTTGTTTTGAATTATACTACTGAGGGTGCTTCTTTTATCTTTGGAAGATTAGGGCAAGGGCCTGAACACCCTGAA
>NZ_DASSWP010000164.1:0-4770 GCF_035704785.1 Gracilimonas sp.
TGTATAGGGTGATTTAGTTCTTAAAGCTAAACCATAGCTAATCTTATTTCCATCCCCGGGCTTCAACCTACTCAAATAGGGTGAATCCTTTCAGGTTCACTGAGACGGGGATGAAAATCTGCAATCCCAATCTGAACAAAATCGTTAAAAGAAATCTGTCATCAGAGTTGGGTTAGAACAGAAAATAGTAAGAAAGCTATATCCAACAATTAAACTAATACAAAAATGAATAAAATAATTAAATCAACAATTGCAGTAATAATTATGTTTTTTATTACCGGAGCAGGCACTTTTGTCTATTCACAGAATATGTCCTTCGGTGTAAAAGCAGGAGTAGATTTCGCCAACTGGGGTGGAAAAGATGGCAGAGATTCTAATATGGATATAAATCCGGGCTTCCAAATTGGAGGATTTGTTGAATCACCGCTTTCAAGATCTTTGGAACTTGAATCCGGACTTTATTTAGCAACAAAAGGTGCCAGAGGAGAGGAAACTATTCAGAATGTTAATCTTAAAGTCCGGTCCACATCCTACTATCTTGATCTTCCCGTACTGGTCAAATATTCTCTTCCTACAGGTTTTAACCTATTTGCAGGACCTCAATTCTCCTATCTGGTTGACAATAAATGGACCTGGGAGTTTGATGGAGATAAAGAATCAGAGTGGAGTACAGAGGGTGCCAACAGGTTTGATCTGGGTATGGTAGCTGGAACCGGTTATAAATTTCAAAATGGGTTTCGCATCAATGCCAATTACGATCTGGGACTTTCAAAACTTGGTAAAAATGACAACAGTAAAGTTTACAACCGGGTAGTTAAGGTATCAGTTGGATACACTTTTTAATTAAACAATTCCATTTAAGCGATCAACATGTGCCTTCTGACAGCAGAAGGCACATAATTTATAAGCAACAAATGTGAGGCTCACGCTACATAATGTTACATGAGGCTCTATACATACTAAATGACTAATTCCTCTTGTCCAATCTCCGAAAAATAACAAACTCACTGGCAGCCACCGGACGGGTTATATTCGATGATCCCATTGGGATCGTTTAACGACCAGGTCAATCCTCAAATCCTGTAAATCATGGTTCCCAACCAGTAGCATTATTTACAGCGAACAAATTACAAATTATCTTAGCCCATTTGGCAGGCCTTTGCAAATACGGCTTACGGCATCATGACTGTGCAGGCTTTCCATGTGTACACAGCGTACCACGAAGTCGCGGATGCTGTTGTAGCTGTCTAGTTCATCATAGAGCAGTCGAGCGGCATCCTCCACAAATTTCTGAAAGGCTCCATTGAGTTCGGCGAATGCCTGCTCGTCTTCGCGCTTTACCATTACCTGAGTTTCTGTCTTAAGGGCATTCCGGCAGATCTGAACCAGATCTTCCACAAAAAATTCATCTTTTAAAGCAACCGTTACATTAGCCACACTGCGCTGACTGTGAGGAATGGCAGCCACCTCTCTTGTCTCACGGGCATGTTCAGCCAGTTCATAGCTGCATGGACACGCACTGCTGTATTCAAAATCAATATGCATGTATTTCTGGAACTGATCGTAGTTATCCAACCGGCCTTCCAGCTGTACTTTATAGTACTGATATCCTTTCATTCCGGAACGCAGACTGTCCATTATCATCGGGTAGTTGAATGAGATTCGCAGAAACGACTCCTGACTTTCGAGATCCTCTTTATAAGCTTTCAGAATTTCCTCCAGCCGATCCAAATGAAAGACCTTGTCTTGGAACTTGTAGAAGGTCCGCATGATGCGGCTCATATTGATCCCCTTCTTATCCATTTCGAGGCTTACATAGCCATCTATTGAAGCCTCAAGCGTAATGGGCTCTCCCTCTCTCCTCCTGAATTTTAGCGGAAGCTTGAAATTGGAAATCCCCACTTGCTGAATGGGCACATTTGCTCCCTCGATCAGAGAGGCCGGACCGTTTTGAAGGTCGGGCAAAGATTCTTTGTATTCTGGGGTTACCGTAAAAGTAGGGTCGTAGAGCCGTTGTACTTGTTGAGAGATCATAGTTCTTGGGTTACTGCTAATTGGATAATAAAGAGACTTTTAAATTCCCCGATAAGGACAGTATTCGGCGATATTTCGTTCCGTCTCGAATAATTTCACCATATATAATTTCCCGCCATTGGTGCAGGCGGCTTCCACTTCCGGGCGTAATTGCCCGAAAAAGGCGCGGACTAGATTTTCCGTGGTCGGGATAATTCCCTGCAGGAAAGGGACATCCAGATTCAAGTTCCGGTGATCGCAGGGCTCCAGTATTTTTTCTTTGATGATGGATTTGAGCTTTCCAAGATCGATGATGAATCCTGTTTCCGGATCCGGCTCTCCCGCTACCGTCACTTCGATCACATAGTTGTGACCGTGCCAGTTGGGAAGATTGCACTTGCCGAAGGTATCCTGATTCCATTTATCGCTTTTGTCAGAATTATGGAGTCGGTGTGCGGCGTTAAAATGAGCTCTGCGTGTTACGAATATCACTGTTTCGGGCGTTTGTTAAGTTTTCAGGTGATTAAACATTGAAAAAATATAAACAGTTCTGCAAGAGGAAAGTTTTTTTATTAAAGGAGTCAGAACTCTGGAGTCAGAAGATTTTTTACTGAGTTCTGATTCCTGAGTTCTGAATTCTTTCTTAATATTTTAGCCTGCTTTTATTTGCAAACTTCACCAGCGAAAGCATGATCGGAACTTCGATTAACACCCCTACTACCGTTACTAAAGCAGCGCCGGATTGCAAACCGAACAGTGCGATGGCAACGGCTACAGCAAGCTCAAAGAAGTTACTGGCGCCGATCAAAGAACCCGGTGCGCACACCTGATACGGCAACCCGATCTTCTTCCCACCGTACCATGCAAGCGCAAAGATGAAATAGGTTTGAATGATCAGCGGAATGGCGATCAACAGAATATCCAGCGGTTGAGCCACGATCCTTTCCCCCTGGTAAGCAAACAACAAGATGAGCGTGATCAGCAAGGCAGCAATAGAAACCGGTTTGAATTTGGGAAGGAACTTTGAAGTGTACCACTCTTTTCCTTTTCGGCTGATTACAATTTTATGGGTAAGATAACCGGCTAAAAGTGGTATCACCACAAAAACAATGATTGAGGCAGCCAATGTATTCCATGGAATGGTAATGTCGGTTATACCGAGCAACAATCCTACAATAGGAATAAACAAAACGAGGATCAGAATATCATTCACCGAAACCTGCACCAGGGTGTAATTAGAGTCGCCATCCGAGAGATAGGACCATACAAAAACCATGGCGGTACATGGAGCGGCTCCCAGTAAAATGGCTCCGGCGATGTATTGGTCAGCCAACTCAGGACTCAGCCAAGCCGAGTAGAGCTGATCAAAAAAGACCCATGCAAAAAAGGCCATGGTGAAGGGCTTGATCGCCCAGTTGATGATCACTGTCCATACTACGCCTTTGGGTGACTTCCTGATCTCTTTGAGTGAGGCGAAGTCGACCTGAAGCATCATCGGATAGATCATCAACCAGATCAAAATAGCAACGGGAATGTTTACTTTGTAGATCTCCCAATCGCTGATCACTTGTATAGAATCACCAGCAACAAAACCAACGCCGATTCCAATTGTTATGCAAAGCAAAACCCACAATGAAAGGTACCGCTCGAAAAAATCCATTCGTTTTTCTGAGTCTGTCATCTTAGCAGCAGACTCCCATTTCTTCCGTTTTACTTAGGCTTGGCTTACAAACGGTCGGTTTCACGGTTAGCATAATGGTCACATCCTGAGAGGTTTCTACGATCCGTCCCACAGAATACCGAACGGTTGGGTGCGAAGAATCACCAAACTCTATAAATAATTCGGCATCATTCCTGTACTCGATCTTCTTGCCCACGATCTCAAAGATCTTCAGGGCTTTCTCGGTTCTCCATTCTGCTACGTCACTCGAAGTTTCGTTGATCCAAAGCTGAACTACAGTTTCATCGTACTGATGCTCATTGCCTCCGCAATCCACAGAATCCACTTTGTGATTTTGAATTTCCGTGATGTGGAGGTCGCCTGAAAGCCGGGTATCATCCGGCAAAATGAAGAAAAGGTCTTTGTTTGTATTTGATACTAATGTGTCTATAAAATTTTGGGTATTCATGGTTTTTACCTCATGTCATTGTTAATTCTTTGATCTTACTAAATTCATCATATAAAACATTTCAGTGGCAATCTGCCGACACCTTTCATCATAGACTTCCGCTTCCTGATCGGTCCCGTCCGCCTCTTTTGGATCGATATAGGTAATGGCTTTTCGGAATTCAGCCCCCGACACAAAGGGACAATTTTTATCGGCATCCGAGCAAGTCATGATGGCGGCAAAGTTTTTATCCGGGTTGAAATTATCGTCGAATTTCTTGGAGAAGCAGATCATGGGTTTAGCATCATCACTGAAGGAAAGCTCGTATCTGGGATTTTCTACGCCCGGATCTTTCACCTCAAATCCGGCTCTCTTGATCGCTTCAACTGCTCTTGAGTTGAAGGCCGTTGCTTCGGTCCCACCAGAATAGGTTTCTATATCTTCTATTCCATAATGGTGAGCAGCGGTGGCTGTCCAGATCTGCGCTAAGTGACTCCGCCTACTGTTATGCGTACAGATGAAATTAAGCTTGGCCAATTCCCCCGACTCTATTTTTGAGCGAATGTATTCTACAACTTCCCGAAGCTGCCCTTTTCTTTTCGTAGGAATGGAGTCAAATCCGGATTCAAGTTCGGTGATGTATGTTTTT
>NZ_DASSWP010000038.1:0-8502 GCF_035704785.1 Gracilimonas sp.
CTCTTTCTTCATCCTTTGTCAGGAATTTACCAATAGTTGTCAGTATGAAAAAAAGCATAGATTACTTTGATATAATGATATACGCAGGATGCCTCAAACCGGATTGGCCGCCTGATTAATTAATGGTGTAAATAAAAGGAAATATGGTTCATTTAACGAATACTTTCTTTATATCATTTAGGCCTGTGACAGGCTTTTCACAGGTAAAGTGTTCACAGACATATAGAGCCGGCTTCCCGTCAATTTTATTTTGGGATGCTGTGTAAGGAGTCGTTTCATCCAATACATTTTGATTGTTACCAGTCTTAATGTGGTGAATGGAAAAAGGGGAGAATTTTTCACGGTAAGGCAGAAGCATATTCTCAGCTGTTTCAGGGTCTGCTGAAAGCGTGATCTCCTTTGCGTCTCCATTCAGAAATTGAATGGACTGCATGCCATGACAAATACTGGCCCCGGAGCGGATCAGATCAGCTGAAAATGCTTTACCGATCCGGTCGGCATATTCTTCAAGTTCGGTATTTCCGGTTAGCCTGCTTAGCCGAATCAAATTCATCATTGCCACGGAATTAGAGGAGGGGATGGCTCCGTCAAAGATCTGTCGTTGCCGCCCATAAACCTGATCCTCATCTATAATGCTGAAAAAGAACCCGCCTTTTTTTTCATCCCAAAACTGATCCAGGAATTGTTGATTACATTTAACTGCTTCCCGTAGATATTCCGGGTTAAACGTAGCTTCATAGAGTTCAATATAAGCCCATATCAGGAATGCATGATCATCTCCCATGGCAGGGATACCGGCTTCGCCATCTTTAAAGCGATGCAGAAGTTTATTTTCATTCCTAAGGTGTTCTTTTAAAAACTGTGTCGCACGTTCAGCCAGATCTGTAAATCGTTGTTCATTGAACGCAAAGCCGGCTCTTGATAAAGCAGCGATCATTAATGCATTCCAGTCAGTCAGTACTTTGTCATCCAGCAGGGGATGTATCCTGCTTTCTCTTTCCTTAAATAAGGCAGACCTGATATCCGTAAACCATTCAGATTCACTTTCGCTTAATTCTTTTGAAAGATGTGGAATATTCTTGCCCGTTCGTTTTTGGCTGGCTTCATCCTCAAAATTACCTTCCGATGTAATACCAAATATCTCATTAAATGTGGATGCATCACTGGCAGAAAGAACAGATTCAATCTCGGCCTTTTCCCAAACGTAAAATTTCCCTTCTTCACCTTCGCTGTCGGCATCTTCAGCAGAGTAAAAACCGCCGGCAGGATGACTTAAATTTCTTTCAAGATAATCGGCTATTTCGTAAACCGTTTGCTTAAAAAGTGGTTTTTTGGTGATCTGCCAGCATTCTGTGAAGGCCATCATGAGCAGGGCTTGATCGTACAGCATTTTTTCAAAATGGGGCAGCAGCCACTCCCTGTCGGTGGAATAACGGTGAAAACCATATCCAATATGATCCCAAATTCCACCTAATCGCATTTGTGTTAAAGTTTCGGAGACCATGTCTATAAAGCGATCCTCTCCGGTCAATTTCCATTGACGAAGCAAGAACATCAGGTTATGAGGGCTTGGGAATTTAGGTGCCTCACCAAATCCACCGTGTTGGGGGTCGAACCTTTGAGCAAGTTGTTCGGCTGCAAAATCAACGGCTTCCATACCGGGGAATTTCCCGCTCTCAAATTCCTGTGATTTGGTAAATCCTTCCCGAATTTTAGCTGTGGCTTTTTCCACACGCCTGGGTTCATTCTTCCACATACCCGTTACCCCGGGAATCAACTGACGGAGCCCGATGCGGTTAAAGCGTGCTTCTTTGGGAATGTATGTACCCGCAAAAAAAGGCTCCTTATTCGGAGTCATGATAATGGTCAGTGGCCAGCCACCTTGACCGGTCAGCATTTGGCAGACCGTCATGTACGTGCTGTCAATATCGGGCCGTTCTTCACGATCCACTTTCACATTGACGAAGGCTTCATTCATCATTTTAGCGATATCGGGATCTTCGAAACTCTCATGAGCCATCACATGACACCAATGACAAGTAGCGTAGCCTATGGACAGGAAGACTGGTTTATTTTCAGCTTTGGCTTTTTTGAAAGCTTCTTCGCCCCAGGGATACCAATCCACGGGGTTTTCGGCATGTTGTTGTAAATAAGGGCTTTTTTCTGAAGCGAGATTATTCGGCATCAAAATCTTTGTTAAAACGTTTGCTGTAATCTACAATAAAGCGGTCGTATTTCTGATTCATTAGGGGAGAAGTGATCAGAAAGTCGGCTGAAGAGCGGTTGCAAGCCAGGGGAATGTTGTAGACAATACTGATTCGTTGCAGTGCTTTTACATCCACATCATGAGGTTGGGCTTGAAGCGGATCCCAGAAAAAGATCATAACATCGATCTCGTTCTGTACAATGGCTGTACCGATCTGAAGGTCGCCACCCAATGGGCCGCTTTTAAATCTAAATACAGGTAATCCTATTTTATCAGAAACCAGCTTCCCGGTGGTACCTGTTCCGAATAAGTTGTGGTCTGAAAGATGTTCACTGTTGTATTCCGCCCAATCCAACAGATCCATTTTGCGATGGTCATGGGCGATCAAAGCAATATTCTTTTTGGGCTTCATAGGCTGAACTGAATCAGCAATGGACGGGTGTATTTTTTTTGGCGACATGAGGTTAAATATTCGTTATATAAGTGAGTACCCAAAGATGCGAAGCTAAGTGCAATTATAAAAACGAATAAGGGTAGATTATCAATGGAAAATGCTTTCGACCTGGAAAGAAGGGAAATTGATCAGATAACCAATCGCATAGGAGGGCGCTCAAGGCGGATCTGCTTCACCTTAAACTCTTCATCGTCAAAGCCTTTCAACTCTTTTAGATTCTCTTTGATGAAGAAGGTGTCGGAGTGTTTATCAAGATATAGCTGGACATCAGGATGGTTAAAAACAGCTTCAGAAACCATAATTTCTTTTTCTGTTGCTGCATCTACTAAACGAGAAGCAATATTCACAGTGGTTCCAAAATAATCGATGCGGCCGTTTAGGTTTACTGCCGTGCAATCTCCGTAATGAATCCCGGCTTTGATCTTAAAGGAGTTCCCGACAGCGGATGAATTACTGAATATTTGCTGAATACGCTGAACGGCTTTTAATGCGGATACCGGCTCCCAAAACACAGCCATAACGGAATCACCGATGGTTTTAACGATACCGCCGCGTTCCTCCGCAATAATTTGCTGGATGATCTTGAAATGCCCCATAACTCTACCAATTGCCGATTCGTCACCTTCTTTCACATATAATTCAGTGGAGTTCATCAAATCTGTGAATAGCATTGTAACATCAGAGGCTTTCACTTTACTGGTTTCTTTCAAGGTTTCATGAGAAAAGAGTGTAGTGAAGTCAACTGATGAGCTTACTTCGCTGGCATAAATAGCTTCTTCTTTCCAGTTCAGCTTTTCAATAAAGCATATCATTCTTTTAGAAGAAAAATTACTGATACTGAGGTTTGGATTGCATGAAATAGTTATTTCTTCTCCCTCAAGTTCTTCATCGGTAACATATACGTTCACGTTGTCGATACCATCTTCACGAACATGAAACACCAAATACCCTTCGTGATTGTGTGTCCGGAAAAGATAAGAACCGACTTCGAGCTTTAATTGGGGATAGCGCTCATCACCGATTGCTAATGCCTGCTGAATTACACGGTGAGGTTTAGAATTTGGGCCACCAAAACAATATGTTTTATCGGAAACTTTTCTGATCAGGGGATGGGGTGTAAAAACAAGGTGTGTATTGAGATTGAAATCCATGGTATAGTCATTGTCACAATCTTCACAAAACAGATGAACCCTGGTTTCCTTCATCTTTCGAAAATTGTTCTGCGGGGACTTACATACCGGGCAACAGACATCCCAGCTAAAATCAAGAAGGTCAAGCTTTGCGGCATGCAGAAAAACGTTAAGTACAGAATATTTTTTTTCACCCCAGTATTCAGCAAGGGCATAGGGATGTATTCGCTGTAAGTCTTCGTCCTCCGCAAACCTGATGAGATCAATAAGGCGGTTGGTAATACGCTTTCGCTGGCTGGCCTTAATGAGTTTTACCTTCAGGTCCTCAAGCTTCTTTTCTGCTCCCCGGACTAATTTTTTAGGTTTAGATACCTCGTAAGGCTTCAATCCTTTTGATATACCATTTACAATTTCTTGTAAATATTTATCAAGCCTTCGCTTAATTATGTAGTTCAGATAGAATTTAATAAGATATGAAATGGTAAAGCTTGAAGGAGTGATCCAAACTCTAACAACAAGCTTTGATCCCTGATCGGTAGGAATACACTCGGTAAAGATCTTTACTTCTTTGACTATACCAAGTTTATAATCCCTTACGACTTTAAAGCGGTATGGAGTTTCCCAGGCATAAGGAGTTTCCTGCCAGGTTACATAAGAGTTTAAATTATTATGTTCCAACTCCAGATGTCCTTTAGGAGTACCTCTGGATAATGAAGTTTTTTGAATAGGAGTGGCACCCAATTTTCTATAAAGTCGATTAGTATCTGAGAGATATGGCCATAGGCTGTCGGGAGAGGCCTCTAAGTTAAATTCCCAAATATGTAATTGTTGTTGTCCTTCCTTCATACGTCTTACTAACCGAATAACATGTGGATAAAGTACTAAATAGTTCGAAAATTGATAAATGAACCCGTATCTTGACGGGTATATATAGAGTTAAGGTAACGCTAAATGTTACAAAATTATAAAACACAATAACAATAATGGCAAAAGAAAGAACACTGACTATTCTCAAACCTGATTGCGTTCGCAAAGGATTGATCGGAGAAATAACTAAACGAATTCAAGAAGCTGGATTTAAAATTCTTGCAATGAAAATGACAAGGTTAACCAAAGATACTGCCGGCGGTTTTTACGCGGTTCATAAAGAGCGACCATTCTACGATGAATTATGTGAATTCATGAGCAGCGGTGCTTGTGTACCTATGATCCTGGAAAAAGAAAATGCTATAGCTGACTTCAGAACATTCATCGGAGCTACTAACCCTGCCGAGGCTGATGAAGGAACCATACGCGCTGATTTTGCAGATAGCTTAGGTGAGAATATCATTCATGGATCTGACTCTGTAGAAAACGGAAAAATTGAAGCTGCTTACTTTTTCCCGGAATCTGAAGTTGTAGCAAATCAGGCTTAATTAATTTGCTGTAATCATACTACATTAGAGCCCTGCATATTAATTTATGCAGGGTTTTTTTATGGAATTAAAATCAGCTAAAATGAGAAACCATCTATTCTTTATTGTCCCCGCATTAATAATACTCATCGGTTGTAAAATCCAGCATGTTGAAGAACAGCCCAAAGTAAAACTTGGAATAGAGGTGTTGCTTGAAGATCATTTGCAGGAATTAGAGGGGAAAAGAGTTGGGTTACTGATGAATCCAAGTTCGCGCGTTAACGGAGTGCATATGGTTGATTCGCTAATGAATTTGGGGGTAAATGTAACAGCACTTTTTGCAGCTGAGCATGGATTCAGGGGTGAGGCCGGAGCCGGAGAAATCATAGAAGATGGAATAGATCAGGAAACAGGGTTGCCGGTTTTCTCTCTCTATGGTTCTTCCAGAAAACCAACAGCCGAGATGCTTGAAAAGGTGGATATCATTCTTTTTGACCTTCCGGATATGGGAGTCAGGTTCTACACTTACAGTGCCACCATGGGTTTGGTAATGGAGGCGATAGCAGAAAATGATAAAGAGCTTTGGATACTGGACAGGCCAAATCCACTGGGAGGGAATTATGTTGCGGGATGGATCTTGCAGGAAGAATACAAGTCCTTTGTAGGTTTCTATCCCATGCCGATCATTTATGGAATGACTATGGGTGAGTTGGCGCAGATGGCAGTTGGTGAAGGATGGTTAGAGTTAGAAGAAACTCCTGATTATCGTGTAATTAAAGCAGTCGGGTGGCAACGAGATATGTTGTGGCCGGAAACCGGACTTGAGTGGATTCCTCCGTCTCCCAACCTCCCAACTTTTGAGCATACTTTTGCCTATGCCGGAACTGTAATTTTTGAGGGGACAAATCTTTCCGAGGGAAGAGGAACCGAAGATCCATTTTTGATGATAGGATCTCCTAACCTGAATTTTTCAACCTCAGAGTTGGATTCTCTTCAGGGAATATATGCTGTGAAAATAGATTCTGTTACGTTTGAGCCAAGATCAATACCCGGTAAAGCACTTTCCCCAAAATGGGAAGGTGAGCTGTGCCATGGATTTCTTTTGTCTTTTCCTGAAGGATATTCGAAAACAGATCCCCTTAAACTTGGACTTGGGCTGTTGGAATTCGCCAGTAACCATACCAATGATTTTGAGATCAAGCCATTTGCCAACAATCTTTTTGGGATTGATCTGAAAACGATCATTGAAAATGAAAACGAACTCCCATCCTGGAAAGAAGAGGTGGAGTCTTTTAAAGAAAAAAGAGCCGAATATTTGTTGTATTGATCTTTGACTATTGCTTTTTCTGGCGCATCCACTCATAACTTATGAGGGCTGCACTTACAGAGGCATTCAGTGATTCCACATTATTTGTCATTGGGATGTTAAGGACTTTATCGCAGCGCTTTAAATTTTCGGCGTGGATGCCTTCACCTTCACTTCCGATCAAGAAAACGATGGGTTGATCGAGGTCTGTTTCCCACAATGTTTCTTTTGCCTCTCCATCCAACCCAACAATGGTGAAACCTATAGCTTTAAGGTCTTTAAAAGCCTGATTAAGGTCATGAACACGGATGATCGGAATTCGACCTGCGGTTCCGGCTGAGGTTTTAAAAACTGTAGCGTTTACCGGTGCCTGATTTTGCATTGGAATGATCACGGCTTCAATACCCGCTGCGGCTGCGGAGCGCAAAATAGCACCAAAGTTATGTGGATCTTCTATGCCGTGTAATAGCAGAACGGCCGGATTCTCTGAAAGAACCAATGTTTCAACCCAGTCAAAAAAGTTGGTGTATTTAGCAGCGCTGAGTTGAGCCACAAAACCCTGATCGTTTACTTTGCCTACAAGGTTATAAATTTTTGCTCCGGGAACCTTAACCAATGGAACATCGTTTTCCTGTGCAAGCTCATTGATATTCTGATAAGTACTCGGCTTGATATTATTTTTAACAAATATTTTATCAACCTCATCAGGGCGATTCTGAAGGGTTTCTTCTACCGGGTTACGTCCGTAAATAAAAAAATTCTCTGATTTTGACATAAAATATTTTAAAGTCGTTCTACTTTCATTATAATAATTACAAATAGTGTATGGGTTAGCAAAAATAAAATATGAGGACATGTTTGAAGAAGAAGAACATAAAGATCCAATTGTTAGTGATGATCTAAGTCAGTCGAAAGGTAATAAAAACAGTTTTGGTATTTCTGTTTTTATGGAAAGAATTCACTCAATTAATGGGTTGCATTTCTTATCCGCCATAAGCCAGATCTTTTTAGGAACATCTGTGGTAGCGCTATCACTTTTAAATAGCATAGAACCACTATGGCTGGCAACTATTATGACTGTTTTTGGAAGTATTACAACTATGCTTGGTTTGTATTTAATGTATCGGACAATCGTTCATGCCGGTACTTTTGATACTTTATTGCATAAAGCGATCAAACGAGTTGTGAGTTCACAGAATTAACTGAATCTTAATATCTGATACTGAATAATTAGTAATTAACTTACTTAAATTGAATTCAGTTAATGAAATCCATTTTAAAAAAATATGGTCTTTGGAAGGGTATTCTTATTTTCAGTCATTGTAATAGTTACTGCTTTACAGCTCTCTCTACATGCACAATCAATGCCTGACCAAAAGCTTCCTTTTAAATTATATAATGACAATAATGATGGCTTTGTAGTTATAGCTCATCGTGGAGCTAGTGCCTATCATCCTGAAAATACGATGAGCGCCTTTCGCGCTGCATACGAAATGGGTGCCGAAATGATTGAGCTGGATGTGACACTCAGTAAAGATGGTATCCCGGTAGTAATTCATGACGAGACTTTAGATCGTACTACTAATGGAGCCGGAACAGTTTCTGATTTTTCTCTTGATGAGCTAAAAAAACTGGACACCGGTTCGTGGTTTAGTGAAGAGCATTCGGGGGAGCCTTTTCCCACCCTTGAAGAAGTGCTTGAGTTTGCCAAAGGTAGAATTTCCCTGAATATAGAAATTAAAACGGAAGCAGTTACTGATAACGCCCGCGGCGGAATCGAAGAAAAAGCCTTGGAGCTTGTCAAAAAATATGAAATGGAACAACATGTACTGTTCTCAAGTTTTGATTATCGGGTAACAAAGCATTTAAAAGAATTAGATGTTAACATCCCTTCGGCTTTACTATATGAAAAGCAACAATCAGCTAAGAGATCTCCTGCTCAGCTGATTAAAGACTACAATGCTGATGCCTTTAATTGCAGCTATCGTCAGTTTACAAAAGAATGGGCTAAG
>NZ_DASSWP010000054.1:0-2330 GCF_035704785.1 Gracilimonas sp.
GCCCTCTCATCATTAACCCATTTCTCCAAAACAAACATTCACAATAAATGCCTATGTTAAGCCGATTTTTGGTAAACAAAACCTTACCTTCCAACCGAGAATCAACAAGAATTTCGGGAACAGGTTGTGAGCCGGGATTCATAAACACGGATTTTATTATTAAACATGTCTAAAAAGACTCCTTTCTATTCCATTCACGAAAAAGCCGGTGCCAAGCTGGTTGATTTTGCAGGATTCCAGATGCCGGTGCAATATGCAGGGATCAAAACTGAACATGCTGCCGTTCGGGAAGCCGTTGGGATATTTGATGTTTCTCACATGGGTGAGTTTTACATACACGGCCCGGAAGCGCTGGATCTGATACAAAAAGTGACCGTCAATGATGCCTCTAAACTCACGGAAGGTAAAGCACAATACACCTGCATGTGCTATGACGACGGCGGTATTGTTGACGACCTGATCGTGTACAAGCTCTTTGATGATGCCGGTTATATCGCTGTTGTTAATGCTTCGAATATTGAAAAGGATCTCAACTGGATCCTGGATAATAATTCCTTTGATGCGGAAGTCCGAGACCAATCTGATGATACCTGCCTGCTTGCCGTGCAGGGACCTAAATCCGTGGATACCCTTCAAAAACTTACAGATCTTGACTTAAGTGATATTGGCTTCTATTCTTTCAAGATGGGGAGCCTTGCCGGAATGGATAACGTAGTATTTTCAGCGACAGGCTACACCGGCGAAAAAGGCTTTGAACTGTATTTTGATAAAAACCATGGGGAGCCTGAGAAGGTTTGGAATGCCATTATGGAAGCCGGGGAAAAGTTCGGCATTGAACCTTGTGGCCTGGGAGCACGCGATACCCTTCGCCTTGAAATGGGATTTGCGTTGTATGGAAATGACATCACCAAAGACACTCATCCGCTGGAAGCCCGTTTAGGCTGGATCACCAAATTTGAGAAGGAAGATTTCATTGCCAAAGAGGTCCTTCAGCAGAAAAAAGAAGATGGGCTGGAACGACAGCTTGTCGGGTTTGTAGTGGAGGGAGAACGCAACATTCCACGACCGGGATATGAAATTCAAAATACTGAGGGAGAAGCCATTGGAGAGGTTACAAGCGGAACAATGTCTATCACTTTAGGTAAGGGTATTGGGATGGGCTATGTGAAAAAGGAGTACACAGCTGAAGGAACCGATATCCGGATCGCCATTCGTAAAAAAACGGCTAATGCAGTTGTAACACGCCCACCTTTTATCAAAAAATAGACTCATAGAGAGCAAATGCCAGAATTAAGTTTTATCGACGTTTTTTTTTCTGTTCAGGCTTTTCAAGAAGAAGAGCTGCGCGGGAAATCTGCGGTCATTATCGACGTACTCCGTGCGTCATCATCCATTACCACCGCAATTAGCCATGGTGCCAGGAAAATAATACCGGTTGCGGATATGAGCGATGCCATGAAGATCGCAACCACCATGGATCAAAAAGATTTCTTATTGTGCGGCGAGAAAAACGGATCAAAAATTGAAGGTTATAATCTTGGAAATTCGCCCCTGGAATACACTCCTGAAATCGTACAAAACAAGACCCTTATTTTTAATACCACAAATGGCACCAAAGCTATAAAAAAAGCCTCCCTTGCCAGTAAAGTTTATGTGGGCAGTTTCTTAAATCAACAAAGTATTTTGAACGCAATAAAGGAACATGATGATGAAATTGTGTTGATCTGTTCAGGATGGCAAGGACGGCTTTCCATAGAAGACACCCTGTTTGCAGGCTCATTACTTCACGCCATATCCGGCGGAAACCTCCCTGATTCCGCCAAAGACGGTGCAAAAGTAGCATTTGGTCTTTTCGAAAAATATGGGCATGATTTAGAAGGTGCCATCAGTAAAAGCGATCATGCAAAAAGATTGGCTGAACTGGTACCAAATAACGATATTTCATTTTGTTGTAAAGTAAACGAATTTGATGTACTTCCCGGAATGAGGGATGGAATTCTTACAAATCTGAATGGCTAGAAATAAACTAAATACATCTACAAATACACCCGGTTTAGACGCTAACCGCAAGAAGGAGATCATTGGCATTATTGTGATGTCTATTGCCGTATTGTTGGGACTGAGCATTATTTCCTATAACCCTCAGGATTACCAATACGCCCGAAGTATCTCTTTCATCGATCTGTTTAATCCGGATGCGAGCTCACGCCTTGTAAAAAACTGGCTGGGTCCGGTTGGTGCATATATTTCTCATTATCTGGTGCACAGTTTATTTGGATATACCAGTATCATATTAGGACTGATCATAGGATATCATGGCTGGCATACCT
>NZ_DASSWP010000061.1:0-7486 GCF_035704785.1 Gracilimonas sp.
GCAGACAAAGTGTTAGCCTTGCCTGCCTAAGCAACTGTTTAAAATGGAATATCAGGCTTCCAGAGCCTTCGGAGCTTCCTGCACTTGTGCAGTGTCTTCTTGCTTTCTTAGGGTTGCCTGAGCTGAAGCCAAATGTGCAACAGGAACTCTAAACGGGGAGCATGATACATAGTCCAAGCCTGTTTCATAGGCGAAATCAATGCTGCTTGGGTCTCCTCCATGTTCACCGCAGATACCTACTTTAAGATCAGGATTGGTCATTCTGCCCAGCCGTGTTCCGGCCTGAACAAACTGTCCTACTCCTTCTTTATCCAATACCTGGAATGGATCATGCTTCAACATTCCGCTTTCGATATATGCAGGAAGGAATTTAACGGCATCATCACGACTAAAACCATAAGTAAGCTGTGTCAGGTCGTTAGTTCCAAATGAAAAGAAGTCTGCTTCTTCTGCAATTTGATCAGCCAAAATTGCGGCACGTGGGATCTCGATCATGGTTCCAACCATATAATCCAGGTTCTCCCCTGCTTCGGAAAGTATCTCTTGGGCAATTCGGTCCACAATTTCCCTCTGATTTCTAAACTCCTCAATACTTCCCACCAAAGGGATCATGATCTCAGGCAGTACCACTTTCCCCTGTTTTACCAGCTCGATAGCAGCTTCTATGATAGCCCTGGTTTGCATTTCAGTGATCTCCGGATAGGTAATACCCAGCCGGCAGCCTCGGTGACCCAGCATCGGATTAAATTCCTTGAGCTGATTCACTTTATTCGCCAGCATCTCAGAACTCACTCCAAGTTCTTCTGCCACTTTTATGATCTCCTCTTTTTCCTGTGGAAGGAATTCATGAAGCGGCGGATCAAGCAAACGGATAGTTACAGGCAATCCTTCCATCTCTTGAAAGATCTCAATGAAATCTTGTTTTTGAAACGGAAGTAAATTACCAAGTGCTTCTACTCGCTCTTTTTTAGAATTTGCGATGATCATTTTCCGCATAAAATTGACTCTTCCCGGCTTAAAGAACATATGTTCGGTACGGGCAAGCCCAATTCCTACTGCTCCGTATGATCGTGCTGCAGCAGCATCTTCCGGAGTTTCCGCGTTGCCACGCACTTTCATCTCTTCAACCACTTCCACCCAACTCATGAACGTATGGTATTCCTTACCAAAAACAGGTTCTGTTAATTCTTTTTGGCCCAACATCACCTGACCGGTGTTACCATTCAGTGAGATCCAATCCCCCTCTTTCACGGTAACATCACCATTGGTGAACGATCGGTTTTTATAGTTGATCACGATATCACCGCAACCGGCTACACAAGGTTTCCCCCATCCACGAGCTACTACGGCAGCATGACTTGTCATCCCTCCCCTGGAAGTTAAAATACCTTCAGCTGAGGACATTCCGCCTACATCTTCCGGACTGGTTTCAATGCGAACCAAAATAACCGGCTCTTCAGATTCTTCTGCTTTTTTGGAATCAAATACTACTTTTCCGACGGCAGCACCTGGTGAAGCCGGTAATCCTTTGCCAAGCAGGGTGCATTGTTTAGATTCCTCTTCTTTGAATTGCGGATGTAATAATTGCTCAATATGCTGAGGATCAACCAGGTCCCTAATAGCTTCTTTTTGGGATAAAACTCCTTCATTAACCAGATCCACAGCAATTTTAACAGCTGCTGTTCCGGTACGTTTTCCGTTGCGGGTTTGAAGGATGTACAATTTCCCGTCTTCTATGGTAAATTCAATATCCTGCATGTTTTTATAGTGAGCTTCTAATTTGCTTGTATAATTTAGCAGCTCTCTGTAGATCTCAGGATTTTTTTTCTCCAATTCTGCAATAGGGCTCGGAGTTCGGATTCCCGCTACCACATCTTCCCCTTGGGCATTAATTAAAAACTCACCATACAGCTTGGGTTCTCCCGTAGAAGGGTTACGTGTAAAGCATACCCCGGTTCCACTGGTTTCACCCATATTGCCAAATACCATAGCCTGTACACTCACTGCGGTTCCTATCAATCCATGGATGTTACTTATTTGCCGGTATTTGATGGCCCGCGTGCTGTTCCAGGAATTGAATACTGCATTTACTGCAAACCTGAGCTGCTCCAAAGGGTCGTCGGGAAACATATGTCCAGTTTCTTTCCGGTAGATAGCTTTGTAACGATCTGTAAGTTCACGAAGATCTTTTGCGGTAAGTTCAACATCCTGCTTAACATTCACTTCTTTTTTAAGCTTTTCGATGGCTTCTTCAAACAGGTCATGGCCTACACCCATTACTACATTTCCAAACATGTCGATGAAGCGGCGGTAACTGTCGTAAGCAAAACGTTCGTTATTGGTCTTTTTTATGATGGCTTCCACCACTTTGTCGTTGATACCAAGATTTAAGATCGTATCCATCATCCCCGGCATAGAAACAGCCGCACCGGATCGGACTGAGATAAGCAACGGATCTTTATCATCCCCAAGTCTTTGTCCCATTTCGGCTTCAATGTGCCTGACCCCATCAAGCACTTGTTCAAAAAGGCTTTCAGGCCATGCCATCTGATTATCGATGGTACTTTTACATGCTTCGGTTGAAATGGTAAAACCCGAGGGAACCGGGATACCAATACTGCTCATCTCGGCTAAATTTGCTCCTTTACCACCCAACAGGTGCTTCATAGACCTGTCTCCGTCCGTGTTCACATTACCGAAGCGATAGACATATTTGATAGGAAAAACCATAACAGAACCTCTCTTTAATAAGTTAAAAAAAAATGAGCACTAGACTTACATATTGAGAGTCCAAAATGAGAACTACACTCTAGTATGCATAATGAATATGAAGTATTTGTGTAGCCCGGAAAAGCATTCTAGTGACTATGCGAGACTGTTCAATTAAGTGTGTCATAACTAAATTAGACACATGAAAAATACGAAAACCAACCAACACCTGAATGCTTTGGTAAAAGAATTATCGGAGCAATTAACCCAGGGTAAGCCCTTGACCGGACAGGATGGGGTGTTTACGCCCCTGCTCAAACGCGTGATTGAGGCGAGTCTGGAAGGCGAGATGGATGCTCACCTGAACGATCAGAAAGGCTCTAATCGTCGTAATGGCCGTGGAAATAAGCAAGTACAAAGCTCATTGGGCGGATTTGAGGTGTTTACCCCTCGCGACCGTGAGGGCAGTTTTACTCCGCAAACTCTCAAGAAACGCCAGCGCCGTATAACCAGTGATATTGACGCAAAGATCCTTTCACTTTATAGCCGTGGGATGAGTTACCGTGATATCCAAGCTCATTTGACCGATATGTATGGAGTAGAGGTAAGCGCGGGCACATTAAGCGCCATAACCGACCGTATTTTACCGGAGATCCTGGACTGGCAGGCTCGTCCCTTGGATTCGGTATATCCGGTGATGTGGCTGGATGCCATGCATTTTAAAGTACGCGAACACGGTAAGGTCGTAAGTAAGGCTGTATACTCGGTGTTGGCAGTGAATACCGAAGGCATTAAGCAGGTATTAGGTATCTACTTTGGGGATATCGAATCCTCAAGTTTTTGGCGGAGCGTCCTCCACGAGTTACAAACGCGTGGGGTCAAGGACATCTTTGTGGCCTGTATCGATAATCTAGCCGGATTTGGTGATGCCATTGAAGATCTGTTTCCCCGTACTGACGTACAATTGTGCCTGGTGCATCAAATGCGTAACAGTCTCAAATATGTCAACTACAAAGACTATAAAGCGGTAAGCAGAGATCTACGCTCTGTTTATGCGGCCCTTAATGAATCAGCTGCCCGGCAGTATTTGGAGCAAGCCGAAGATAAGTGGGGATCAAAATACAAAGTGATCTTCCGTAGCTGGCACAAAAACTGGGATCGGTTGACCAACTTTTATAAGTATCCACCAGCACTTCGACGGGTTATTTATACCAACAATCCAATTGAGAGCTATCACCGGATGGTTCGTAAAGTAACCAAGACGAAAGGGGCATTTAGCAATGAGAATGCCATTGTTAAACAAATCTACCTGGCCACTATCAACGCCCAAACCAAATGGAGTGGAGCGATGTTTGGATGGTCCTCGGTTCGCCGAGATTTAGTAGATTACTTTGAAGACAGATTTTTAACCCCTGACACACTTTAATGAACACTCCCGACTATGCTAAGCGATAAAATAAATCTTGTATTTACCTTAACAGTCAAATTCTCTCTGTTTTTCCATTTTACATTACTTTATAGTACTTCATGTTTTTCTATAATCAAAAACCGTGCCCTAATATTATTTATTCTTCTTTCTCTTCTTTTATACTCGATCTAACTTTCTTTAAAGTAGAATAGGCCCCATAAATAATCAACAAAATTACAACCCCATACACCCACCAAGGTACATTTCGACCCACAATTATCAAATACAGGTAGGCTGAAATAAAAAAGAAAGTAGCCATGAGGACAGGTAAGACAATTGATTTACCATTGCGATAATTTTTCACTAACCAGCCTATACTCAGTGTAAAAAAGGGAATGGCGCCTACATAAATACTTCCGAAAATAATAGGGTTTACACCGTATTCTTCTCCAAGCCCCATAAACCATGAAGTAAATACTTCGATAATTTCAGCCATAAATTTTCAAATTTTTTAAAAAAGTGTAATAACTTGAAACAATATTATAATAATGAACCGATTATTAACGATACTTGTTCATATTCTTGACGAGTTTAAATTTATATTTATTACGTGAGATCATTTAAGAATAATATATCAGTATTCTTTCTTTTGCTTGCGGTAGCCGGCACTATGCTTTCCATGCTGCACTATCACAGCGATGGATTGGAATGCTTAAGTCATGCTGAACACCAGCATATCACAGAAAATGATCTTCTCTGTCCTGTTTCCGGTATCGTTGCTGTTACCGGATTTGAGACTCAGCCTGCCTTAGATGGCATTTTGAAGTTTCATTATACCGTAGTTGACAGAGCTCCTCTTTATTTATCTGCCCAACCATTTGTACCCCTCCTGGGCCGTGCCCCCCCCACATTGATTTAAATAAACATCCATCTTTACAGCCTGATAATCAGGCTTATCAAAACTATTTATTAATTTATTTAAATCATTTTACCATGAAAAAAGTAAACCTTTTATCAGTGGCCAAGGCCATATTAACTTTTGTATTATTTGCCGGAATTTTGAATGCATGCTCCAATTCAACTTCTTCCGGGGAAGAAGAACACGAACCCGTTGGCTTTGTTATTTATGAAGGCAATACGGAATTAGTCTCACAAAATATTAGTGGAGAAGTTAATGGCAATTTAACTGTTGAAACAAACTCTTCCACTACTTTCAGAGTTGCTTTTATCGATGTGGATGGCGAAGTATTCACTCCCGATAAAGCCGAACACAGCCTTCAATTTCAAACTGTAGATGGAAGTGGTAGTTTTTCTATTACTCAGGAAAATGCAAATGAACCTTTTCTATTCGCCATTACGGGTGAATCCGGAGGCAATAGCAGTTTAACCTTTCAGTTGCTTCACGTTGGAGCTGTCGAGTTTGAATCAGCTACTGTACCAGTAACTATAACTTCTTCCAACTAAGTGAAGAGTTTTATAACCATTATTCTGTTATCACTGGTTTCAATTACTGGTAATATACCGGCTTTGGGCCAGGATAACAGTTTTACTATAAGCGGACAGGTTGTTAACAGCGAGACTTCAGAAGGCATTTCTTTTGCCTATTTGCATATTGAAGAGCTTAACCGAACTTCAACGACTGATGTTGACGGGAATTTTGAATTACTAAATATCCCAACCGGTACATTCACATTGACCATACATCGTATTGGGTTTCGAACCCAATCACGAATCATTACCATTGAGGAGAATTTAGCGGACTTTAAGATTCAGCTTTCGCCAACCGTATTAAGTACTCAGTCTATAGAGGTGGTGGGAGAAAAAGATGAGCTTGATGGTTCCGGATTAGAACACGCTTCTAAAAATGTATTTGGGAATGAATTAAGACGGAATTTAGGATCTACCCTTTCCCAGACACTTTCCAATCTGCCCGGCTTTGATCAGCGGACAAATGGCTCTGCCCCCGGCAGACCTGTTATCCGTGGGCTTGGGGGTGAACGCGTAGTTATACTTCAGGATGGTATGAGCACGGGAGATATTTCAGCTCAATCCTCCGACCACGCCGTAACAACCGATCCTTCTTCAGCAGATGAAATTGAAATTGCCCGCGGCCCTGCTGCTTTAGCTTATGGTTCCAATGCTATTGGAGGCGTTATCAATATTGTTAAAAATCAGATCTCTACCACCTTGCCCTCTAAAGTGAATGGTTCCTTTTCTGCAAGTGGAGAAACTGTGAATCGCGGTGGCTCCGGAGCTTTAAGCGTGCAGGCTCCCTATAAAAACTTCGCTTTCCAGGTGGATCTTAGTGGTCGCATCGCCAAAAATACTCGTACTCCGCTTGGACCAATAAAAAACACTTTCTTCCAAACAACCAATGATGGTATCGGTATCAGTTATATTCAACCTTGGGGATACATAGGTGCTTCGGGCACGCTTTATAAAAGCAATTATGGAATCCCACCCGACCCAAACGGCCATACTCAGGGTGTGGACATCGAAATGAACAAACTTCAGTACGATTTAAAATCAGAAGTTATATTAAAGGATAATTTCTTTAAAGTGCTGGATACTGAATTATCTTATAAAGATTATAACCACAAAGAAATTGAAGGCGAAAATGCTCTTGGTCAGCCTGTTGTAGGCACCGAATTTGATCTTTTAACCACCAATTTTAACGTAAGAGCCAAACACCGCGGACTTGGATTTATTGATCGGGGATCTATAGGAATAACAACCGAATATGAAGATTATGAAGTATTCGGAGCAGGTACCCCTCCTTCACAAAGTGTAAAAGCAGGTGCTTACCTGATTGAAGAAGCTGACTTCAATGCCCTCCACCTTGAGGCGGGATTACGTTTCGATTTCGTGAAGAATATTACCGATGAAACCGGACTATTTTATCCGGTGGGTGTGAGCGAAGGTATTATTGATTCCAGCTTTTACAAAAATCGGACTTTTACCGCTCTCGCATCTTCCTTTGCCGCTATATATCAATTAGGGGGTGGATTTTCGGCCGGTGGAAGCTTTATTCATTCATTCCGAGCTCCCTCTCTGGAAGAATTATATTCGGAAGGGCCTCATCTCGCCTCTTATTCTTTTGAGATCGGGAATCCCGATCTAGACCCCGAACGTGCTTTGGGAAAAGAAGTCTTCATCCGGTTTAACCAAGAAACGCTGTATGCCAACTTCACTGTTTTCCATAACGACTTCAGTAATTATTTGTATGCACGAAATACTGGACGACAACATATCGGACGCTCCCTACAAGACTATCAATTCGTAGGTACCGAAGCCGTACTGTACGGCGCTGAGCTTTCAGGTGAAATTCAATTTCTGAAGCATTTTGTATTTGATGCGTCAATGAGCTAC
>NZ_DASSWP010000204.1:0-24376 GCF_035704785.1 Gracilimonas sp.
CCCTCGAGCTCGGAAATGTAATAGCCGCTTTTAATTTATCATCCCCGGATAGAATTATGTTGAGTGCCCATTGGGATAGTCGCCCGCGGGCGGATATGGATTCTACCAGAAAAGATGAAGCGATTCTTGGAGCAGATGATGGCGGCAGCGGGGTAGCAGTATTACTGGAGCTTGCCCGGATGTTTAAAGAGAATCCACCACCCATTGGAGTGGACATTGTGCTGTTTGATGGAGAAGATTATGGTAAGTCAGGAAGCCTGGAAAAATACTTCTTAGGTTCCCGGTATTGGTCTGCAAATCCTCCCGTTCCGGGTTATAACCCTCGGTTTGGGATCTTGCTTGATATGGTAGGATCTGAAGGTGCTCAATTTCCAAAAGAGCAATATTCTGTAAGTTATGCTCCAAATCTGGTGGATGAAGTTTGGAATATCGCTGCTGAGATGGGATACGATAATTATTTTTTGGATCAGCAAGGTGCAGCGGTCTCCGATGACCATGTAATAGTGAATGAACAAGCCGGAATTCCCATTATCAATATTATAAATCACAGCCGAACAGAACGCGGCAATGCAGAATTTGCCCATTACTGGCATACTCACGCTGATAATATGGACATCATCAGTAAGGAAACCCTGCAAGCCGTGGGTGATGTGATGGCTGAACTCATTTACAATCGTTTGTAATGGAATATGTTGAACTTCGAATATCACTCAAAGATGACTTTCATGAACTAATGATCGCTGAACTTTTTGATCTGGATTTTGAAGGTTTTGAGCAGGAAGATGATCTGTTGGTAGCAACGATCCCGGCCAATCGTTTTGATGATACCAAGAGAGAGGAAATTGAAAAAAAAATTATGAATTTTGGCCCGGATACAGTGATTCTGAGCGAAAAGATCATTGCTCCTCAAAACTGGAATGAGGAGTGGGAGCAAACAATAAAGCCCCAAATGATCGGTAAGTTCTATGTGCATCCCACATGGAGTAAATTTGACGGAGACCTCCAAGACAAGATTGAGCTGATAATCGATCCCAAAATGGCTTTTGGAACAGGATATCATGCTACCACGCGGGTGATGTTGGAATGGGTGCCGGAAATCATCGAAGATGGGGATAAAGTATTGGATGCCGGTACCGGCACCGGTATCCTGGCGATCGCAGCTCTCAAATTAGGTGCAAGTTCAGCCTTTGGTTTTGATATCGACGAATGGAGTGAGACCAATGCCCGTGAAAATATCTTACTTAACAAAGTTGAGAATTTTGAAGTGAAGCTGGGTTCAACCGATATGATCCCTGAGGGTGAAAAGTATGATGTGATCCTAGCTAACATCAACCGAAATGCACTGATCGAATTGATCCCTGATCTGCTGAAATATCTCAATGAAGGCGGAAAACTTTTGTTGTCAGGATTGCTGGAAGAAGATGAATATGTGATATTAGATCAGCCTTCAGTAAAAAAACTACGACATATCGATACTCGTCAGCATAAAGAATGGATCGCAATATTATTTGAATTATGAAGGCGGCAATCGACATTGGAACCAATACCGTTCTATTACTTATAGCCGAGCTTGAAAATGGGATTATCAAGCCGATCCATGAAGAACACAGAGTTCCCCGGCTTGGCAAGGGAGTGGATGCAGATAAGAATATAAATGAAGCCGCAACCCAAAGGGTGATCTCAGCTTTAAAGGATTTCAAGGACATCATTACATCCGATTTTCCAAAAGTTGACACCGTTACTGTAACGGCAACCAGTGCAGTGAGGGATGCAAAAAACCGACAGGAATTTATCCAAAAGATAAAAAATGAAACCGGTTTTACTATTCAGTTGCTTTCAGGGAAAGAAGAAGCCGAATGGACCGCTGCGGGGGCACTTTCAGTGTTGGAGGTTACAGAAGAAGAAACGCTTATTTTAGATATAGGTGGCGGTAGTACGGAAGTAGCTCAGGTAAAGGAAGATTCTGTTTTAGATGCTCATTCCTATGACATGGGTTCCGTTCGTTTTACAGAGCGATTTTTACATGAAGACCCTCCAACCGGGAAGCAGATATTGACCTGCAAAAAGGAAATCAAACATTTATTCGACAGCAGGCCTTTTAGCACAAATTCAAAAGTACACGCTGTGGGTGTTGCAGGAACGGTAACTACACTTGCAGGAATGGTGCTTGATCTGAAGGAATATCACCCGGAAAAGCTGAACGGCCATGCACTGACAGTAAATGATATACAGTCAGTTATTTCGGAATTTTCATCCACGGCAAGTAATAAAATGCTTGAGAAACATCCGGTATACTTGAAGGGGAGGGCTGATATTTTTCTGGCCGGAATGTTGATCCTGGAAGGTTTTATGACACAATATGGACTGGAAAAGCTTATTGTTTCTATCGGGGGTATACGGCATGGGGCTGTTATAAATTCAAGATCCCTTTGATTTATGCCAAAAAGTGGAGTCTTTTTTGGTTGGAGTAACTTAAAATGAATGATTAAAAAAAAGGTTTAAAAAATACGTTTTCATTTATAAAAGGCTTTGTATTTTAAGTGCTGAATAATTTAAGATATGCCAGAAGATAACTCTGAAATTAAAAATAACTCACCGCGTCAAAATGCATCTGCAAGTAGCCTTGAAGATGACAAGTATGTAGCGGAAGCTTTAGCGGGGCGAGAAGACTCGTATAAGCAATTGGTGGATAAATATCAAAAGCCGCTTTATTTCCATATCCGTAAAATGATCAAGGAAGTGGAACTGGTTGAGGATCTGGTACAGGAGGTCTTTATGAAAGCCTTCCACAACCTATCTACCTATAGTAATGAATATGCTTTTTCTACCTGGCTGTATAGAATAGCTACCAATCATACCATCGATTATCTCCGGAAGAAAAAATTACAGACCCTGTCTATCGATCAGCCCTATCAAACCAAAGACGGGGAAATGGCGATACAGCTTCCTGATGAAAGCTTTTTAACCGATCAGCCGGTGATAAAAAAGGAGCGGAAGCAGATCGTACAGGATGCCATCGAAAATCTTCCCGAAAAATACCGCGCTGTAATTGAGATGCGGCATATGGAAGAGAGGTCATATCAGGAAATTTCTGAGATATTGGATCTACCCCTTGGAACAGTCAAAGCTCATATTTTTCGGGCCCGGGAGCTGCTCTATAAAGCATTGATTGATAAAAGAGACCGGTTTTAAGCTTTTATTTTTGGGCTAAATTGGACTCTACAATGGAGACATTGGATTTAAATTTATAATACTTTGCCCGGCGAATTGCACTTCCTTCAAATGTTTCTTCATACTGTTTTGGAGTAAGGTTCTTCCAGAATTCCAGATCTCGTTCCGCTACATAGTCCCTGGGATGAAGATCTTCGAATTGTGCCAGCACTGATTTACTATTCCAGGGACACACATCCTGACAAATGTCACATCCATAGATCCAATTCTCAATATCGGTTTGATATTTCTTATCAATTTCTTCCTTCAGCTCTATAGTGAGATATGAAATACACTTGGTTGCATCCACACGGTAAGGCTCGTATATGGCATCGGTAGGGCAGGCTTCGAGGCAGCGGGTGCAGGAGCCACAGTGATCGGTTACCGGAGTGTCATAGCTTAATTCTGCATCAATGATCATTTCCCCGATAAAGAAAAATGAACCGATATCTTTATTCAGTAAATTCGAATTCTTGCCTATCCATCCTAGTCCGGCACGTTGAGCCCAAACTTTGTCAAGCACAGGAGCCGAGTCGGTGAAAATACGTCCCTCAAGGCTTCCGATTTTTTCCTCTGTGAACTTGAATAATTTCTTTAAATGCTTTTTCAGAACTTTGTGGTAATCTCGACCCTGAGCATATTTTGAAATAAGCGGGCGATCACGGACTCCGATCTGTTCATTATGTTTCGGGTGATGATAACTCGCTAAAACTGAAACTACCGTTTTTGAACCGGGGACCAAAAGCGTTGGGTCCACCCGTTTATCAAAATGATTATTCATCCAGCCCATGGTGCCGTTCCTTTCTTGGCTCAGCCATTCCTCAAGCCTGCGGGCCTCTTCAGGTAGATATTGAGCTTTGGCAAAACCACAGGCATCAAAGCCTAATTGAAGGGCATAGGTGCGAATTTGCTCTGTTATTTTTTGTTGATGGTGCATCAGTTGGGGAATTAAAATTCAAAATGAAAAATTAAGCTAGCCGATCGGCAAACTTGATCTTAGATTTTCATTTCTCATTTATAAAATATCTATGACTTGACCGGGACCAGCTTTTCGCCCTTCCAGACCAGATCCTGGGTTTTACCATTGACCATACGTACGGTGCGAGCCCTGTATTTCTTGACTACGGCATAATCATGGGTAACCATAAGAACGGCCATTCCACGGTTGTTGATAGTGCGCAACAGTTCCATGATCTCTTTTGTGGCTTTAGGATCAAGGTTACCGGTGGGTTCATCGGCAAGCAATATTCGGGGCTCATTCGCCAAAGCACGGGCAATAACAACACGCTGTTGTTCTCCTCCTGACAGATCTTTAGGCATATGCTTTCTTCTGTGACTCAATCCGACCATCGTTAACACTTCAAGCACGCGTTGTTTTATAAACTTGGGCTTCTCTCCGGTTACCTGAAGTGAGAAAGCAACGTTATCATGAACATTGCGGTCCTGAAGCAATTGAAAGTCCTGAAATACAATTCCGAGTCTTCGGCGCAGCATGGGCACTTCCCGTTCACTGATCCTGTTTACCGGATATTCGGTAACCCTTACCGTTCCATGGTCAGGAACAACATCGCGGTATAGCAATTTCAGGAATGAACTTTTACCTACACCGGTAGGCCCGATAAGGTAAGCGAATTCACCGTTGTGGAGTTTGAAATTGACATTTTCTAAAACCGGGGTATTATCATACCTCAGAGTTACATTTTGAAGTTCTATTACTGCTGTTTCTGACATCTAAGTACCATTGTTACACGTGTGCTGTTATCGTCTGCATCAACCAGATCAAAGCCTTCATATTTGGCTACCTGATGATAGGAGGTTTGTTCCAAAATTGATAACATTTCGTTGAGTGAATAAATACGTTGTTTATGAACTTCATTGAAGCTGCGAATTACCGTTTTACCGTCATCGGCAAGTTCATCAATATCAAATTCATTGAAGTGAAATTGTTGCTCCGGCTCATATCTGCTTTCCCTGAAGTAACGGTAAGGGCCAAAACTCCCTTCCTCATTATTTAAATAATCGACGGCTTCCAGGGAATTTTGTGGAGTTGAAAAATCAAAAATGAGCAGTCCTCCGGGATTCAAAATATCCTGACAGCCCAGAAGCATTTTAAGAATATCTGTTTCATTGTGAAGATAATTCACGCTGTCAAAAACGGAGAAAATGATATCAAACTTTTTATCACAGTGGATGTCTGTAAAGTCCATGGTGTGAAACTGAACATCCGCTTCTTGCTCAGCTGCTTTTTGACGTGCCTTTTCGATCATGGCGGCAGATTGGTCGGTGGCGGTGAGAATGTACTCATCCAACTTTGCCAAATACAGGGATATTGCACCTGTACCGCAAGCGAGTTCCAATACATCAACTGGATTCGGGTGATGGGTTTGAATGACTTCATCAATAAAGTCCGCCCACATTTCATAGTCTACATCTTGCATGAGTGTATCATACAGATTAGCTAAAGCTGAATAAATTTCGGCTTTTTCAGTTTTCACTAATTCGTTTATTTGCAAGTTTAACAGCCAACATATATGCTTCCTTAAAAGATGATGGATCAGCGATACCTTTCCCTGCTATATCAAAAGCAGTACCGTGATCGGGGGAGGTGCGGATGATAGGTAACCCTGCCGTAAAATTCACCCCTTTTCCAAAAGATAAGAGTTTAAAGGGAGCTAATCCCTGATCATGATACATGGCTAAAATTGCATCATGTTTGGTATGGAGTTTTTGCCCAAAGAATCCATCAGCAGGGAAGGGGCCATGCAGTGTAAAAGGATTGCCTTCAGTCTTGATCTCTTTAATTACCGGTTCAATGACATCAATTTCTTCCATCCCGATCACCCCGCCATCACCCGCATGTGGATTCAGGCCAAACACCGCAATTTTTGGATGATCAATTCCGAAGTCTTTTTTCAGGCTCTTAGCCAGCAGCTGAACTTTTATTTTGATCAGCTCTTCAGAAATAGAACTTGCCACATCTTTGATGGGGATATGTGTGGTAACCAAAGCCACACGTAAATCTCCGCTTACCAGCATCATTAAAACGGAATCAGTATCAGTTTTTGAAGCCAGGAATTCGGTATGTCCGGGAATTTCATAGCCGGCTAAATTTACGGCTTCTTTAGAAATAGGAGCAGTAACCATGGCATGAGTTTTACCTTCCATGCATAATTCGATGCATTTCTCAATGGACAGCATGGCCACTTCACCGCTTTGGGAAGACTGTACACCCGGCGTGATCTTGAGATCATCTGAAGAGATGGGGAGGACGTTAATTACCCCTGCTTTCACATCCTGGATCTGTTCGGCAATATGTACCTCATGTTCAGTAGAAAGCAGTGATTCTGTATGCTCGATAATTTCTACAGGTGAGATAATGACCGGGACTGATAAGCTTAGATCAACACCTGATAATGTTTTAAGGACGATCTCGGGTCCTATTCCATTAAAGTCACCGATTGAAACAGCAATGTGTGGAAGTTTCTTTGCAAGCATTATGTAAGGAAATTACATCTAATTATAAGCAATCCACAAAATTATCGGGTTCCTATCAAAACAAAATCTCCAAAGCCGGTACTGGCTTCAAAAACAAAAGTTCTGTTTGGGTATTTCCAAACTTCCCGTGTTTTACCGCCCGGTGGAAATACCCGTTCTTTATCATTGGGTGGGCCAAATTTTATATAGATCTCGCCTTGGTCACTTTCATGTCCCAATGGGTTTTCCTGACTCCCAAATTCTTTATAAGCATAATCTATACGTCTATAATATTCAGCCATTAATTCATTGTAAACGGTGTTAGGAGTCGGGTCTTTACTTTCCCAAAATTCACGAAACTTCTTTTCTCTTTCTTTGTCATTACCGTTGTTAATTTGCTCGATTTCACTTTCGGAAGCAATGTACTTAAGCATGTCGATCGAAATATTCAGATTGTAAAGACTGGCAGGCATATTGGGCCAATAAGAACGGAACAAGGTCCGGGCAATAGGTTTTTCCTCATTATTTTTAATAACGGACAGGAAGTAGGGTGCGTTATCAAAATTACTTGCCGGAATAGAAACCAAAGCATAGGTATATGGGTAGTTTCCTTCCATTAATGTCAGGGATGGTTCTTCTTCTTCATTCAGGTTAATAGTTGAATTTGAATAAAATGCTTCGTCTTCAATAATTTCAGAATAGATGTTTGAACCGGAGGTAGTATCTTTTTCGGTTGGATTAGCATTGTTGACTTTTACCGAGTACTCAGCTTCATTGTCAAAATTTGGGATTCGGATAAGTGCATAGAAGTCCTTCCCAAATGGAACGTTGTTTTGCATATTCATAAGCTGAAGAACTTGAGCTTCACCATTATTGGTGTGCTCTTTGATCAAAAGGATCTCGCCGGTTTCTTTGGTACTCAGGTCAGGGACAGTGATATTTCTTCGTTGTGTATTACGCTCGTTTATTTCCTGCATCATTGCGAGCTGAAGTATGAAATTATACTTTCCCGGCGTCAGTTGAGCAGACAGAGATCCCGAAGCATATAAATTTGCCGATTGAGTTTCCTCAAAAGAAGAAGTATATAAGGTATCAGTCCAAACGTCTCGGGATACAGAATTTGCTGAAGCTTCCTGTCTTCTTTTTAACTCACCACTGAATATCTCGTTACTTAAACGAATTGTAGAGTAAAATTCAGCATTCTCGGGAGCATTTAGCGAATTGTTTGCCGGAAGTTTTTTAAATGGGATAAAGTCGTTATTAAACCTGAATATAAAAGCGAGGGTAGTTTTACCATCTTCGCCCGGAAGTATGATGTCATCAATGAAGATAGTAGGGCTTTCTGCTTGCCATACCAGTTGTGGATAGGAGACTCTTTGGGCGATAAGTGAAGTTGAGAATCCTAAGAAAAGAAGTAAGGTGAGAATTTGTTTGCTCATGAAAGTCAGTTTTTTGAATGAATTAAATCAATATCGGGGTTTACACATTAAATATAATCCCTATTTTCAACGCAGCATTTCAATTAACATTATTAAGATAAAAAAAATCTGTTTATGAGTAACACATCCGGAAACGCTACCAAGAATTGGTTACACAGTCTCATCGAAGAATTTGGTGAAATTGAAGGAGAAATTAAACTCGGTGGCGGACAAAAACGTATCGACAAAGAACACGGAAAAGGTAAGTTAACAGCACGTGAGCGTATCAAAATGCTTACGGATGAGGATTCCCGTTTCTATGAGCTAGGGCTTTGGGCCGGATATGAAATGTATGAAGAAGAAGGTGGATGCCCCTCGGGCGGTGTAATAACCGGAATCGGTGAAGTGAGTGGACGAAAGTGTATGATCGTCGCAAATGATGCTACGGTTAAGGCAGGAGCCTGGTTTCCCATCACAGCCAAAAAGAATTTGAGAGCGCAGGAAATTGCCATAGAGAACCATATTCCACTTATTTACCTGGTGGATTCAGCCGGGGTTTTTCTGCCTATGCAGGATCAGATCTTTCCTGATAAAGATCATTTTGGCAGAATGTTTAGAAATAACGCGGTCATCTCAGCTAAAGGAATTCCGCAGATCGCGGCTATCATGGGAAGTTGTGTTGCAGGTGGAGCCTATTTACCGATCATGAGTGATGAGGCTTTGATCGTGGACGGAACGGGGAGTGTATTCCTGGCCGGCAGTTACCTCGTGAAAGCGGCCATCGGTGAAGATGTTGATAATGAAACTCTGGGCGGTGCTACAACTCATACAGAGATATCAGGAGTTACTGATTATAAAATGGAAGATGATGAAGAATGTTTGTCAACCATTCGCGACTTGGTAGATAAGCTTGGTCCATTTGATACAGCTGGATTCAACAGAAAGGAGAGTAAGGAGCCTAAACGGCCGGCCAGCGATGTCTTTGAAGTGCTACCGGAATCAAGAACCGGTCCTTACGATATGAATGACCTCCTGGAGTGTATTGTGGATGAAGACAGTTTTACGGAGTTCAAAAAAGGCTATGGCCAAACGATTATAACAGGTTACGCACGTATCGATGGATGGAGTGTTGGGATCGTTGCCAATCAGCGTACGGTGAGCAGAACCAAAAAAGGCGAGATGCAGATCGGTGGTGTGATCTATTCCGACAGTGCCGATAAAGCTGCACGCTTCATTATGAATTGTAATCAAAAGAAGATCCCGCTGATATTCTTTCAGGATGTAACCGGTTTTATGATCGGAAAGAGAAGCGAGCATGGTGGAATTATAAAAGACGGTGCCAAAATGGTGAACGCAATGAGCAACAGCACGGTACCAAAGATCACCATTGTAGTTGGGAACAGCTATGGCGCGGGAAATTATGCCATGTGCGGTCGGGCTTATGATCCCCGGTTTATGTATGCATGGCCTACGGCAAAGATTGCTGTAATGAGTGGAGCTTCGGCTTCAAAAACCTTGATGCAGATACAGGTAGCTTCAATGAAGAAAAAAGGGAAAGAGGTAAGTGAAGAAGAGCAGGAGAGGATCATGAAAGAAATGAGTGATCGTTATGATCACCAGACAGATGTACGGTATGCAGCCTCACGGCTTTGGGTTGACGGAATAATCAATCCTATCGAAACCCGTGAGCGAATTTCTAAAGCTATTGATTGTGCGAATCTTAATCCGGAGATCGAAGAGTTTAAAACCGGAGTGATGCAAACGTAGTACTAAATGCAAAAGAGGGCTGACCTTCCTGTAAATGAATAAGCCGGTAAATATCTTCAACGAATCACTGATCCCTATTGAATTACGATCTTCAAAAACAGCACAATCTAATACTCTTTGGAGTTGAGGCAAGCTTCACCCTCATAGATTTTCTGATGTTTTTCGCCAGTTTTTTATTGGGATTTGTGTTTGCCCTGTTCTTTCTCATTTTTGCTATAGCGGTACTCCAGAAAATATTCTCCAGGTATGAATTTGAGTTTAATACCGATGAATACGTCATTACCAGATATTATCGGTTCTTCGGTTATTTTAGATTTAAAATTCAAACCATTGGATTTGGGGAGGTAAAAGAATTTCTGTTTTCAAATTTTGATAGCGGGCAGGCTTTGTTCAGCAAGGGGATGGATACGAAAGAATGGTTTACTTTAGATCTTATAACCCAAAATGGATATTTAAGGTTAATAAAAACCGATGAGGAAGAAGTAGGTGAGCTTTACGAACTATATCAGGAACTGAAGGAAAATCTGGATATTTACTTCAAGTTTCGGGTAGAGTTTTTGGAAGAATGACAGGTTTATGAAGCCCGATTTTAAGTATTTAGTATATACTCCTTAAGATCATTTACCTGACAATTAATACTTACTTCCTGTTTCTTTTCTCAGAGCTGAGAGATATGTTCTTATTATGATCGTTCATACACAAGCCATTATTTTACGCGTTATCGATTATCAGGAATCGAGCAAGATCCTGACTGTGCTTTCAAAGGAACATGGGAAAATTGCGCTTATAGCCAAAGGTGCTAAAAAGCCTAAAAATAAACTCTCCGGGATATTGGAAATAGGGGCAGTTTTGGATGTGGTGTATTATTATAAGTCCTCAAGGGGAGTGCAAACGCTGACAGAAGCCTCCGTTTTCTATTCTACGAGCAGCTTCAGAAAAGACTTTCAGAGGGCTGCTGTACTATATTCTACGCTGGAATTGTTGAGTCAGCTTGTGCACGAGCACGAAGTGAATCAACCTATATTCGAGTTTGCAGTTAATTTTATTGAATGGCTGGGTGATTCAAAAGAAACCTATCCCTCAGTTTTTGCGTACGTGCAGTTAAGACTGGCTGAAATCACAGGAATTGGATTAGTCAGTGCATTGTCAGTGATACCGGAAATTTCATATTTAAATATATCAAGCGGAAATATATCGGAACAATCAGAGGATGAATTATCTTATAAACTAACCCCGGCACAAACACGTTTTTTAATTATAGCTATGTCGGGAAAAAGTAAAAATATATTTAAAACCGGATTAGAGAATGGTGAGCTTAAACAACTTGTTCACCATTTAGACGTATATTTTAAGTACCATATTGAAGGCTATCAGGAACGAAGGTCAGATTCTATTTTTGAACAGATGTTATAGGTGACACAATGAAAAGAAAAGATTTAATACTTACAGGTATTTTGCTGGTAATGATCGGTATTACTGCGGGGACTCTTATCGCACTCTACACGATCAACGAAGAGTTGGCACCCTTGGCTGAAGTGAGGACAACAGAGATTAACCAAAGTGAGTCTCCATTCATATCTGATGAGGCTCTGGAAGGTGCTGACGCCAGGTTTTTATTCAAAAAGATTGCTGAAGAAGTAACTCCAACAGTTGTTTATATAGAAGCTATAGTCCCAATTGAAGGTGCAATCTCAAATAATGAGGACCGTGAGTTAGAAGAGGAGGATGAAGGCGATAGCTTTTGGGATCGATTGATGCCACAGCGTGCACGAACAGTGGGTTCGGGAGTTTTAATAACTTCGGACGGATATATTCTGACCAATAATCATGTTATTGAAGATGCTGTTGAAAAAGGGTTAAGAGTGGTACTAAGCGATAAAAGAGAATACCCAGCTAAAGTTGTTGGTGTTGATTCTAGTACAGATCTTGCTGTTATAAAGATAAACGGAAGCGATCTCCCGAAAATCACCATTGGCGACTCCGAGACCCTTGACGTTGGGGAATGGGTACTGGCTATCGGTAATCCATTCAGGTTGCGTTCCACGGTTACCGCGGGGATCGTAAGTGCTCTTAGCCGTGACGTACAGATCATCAATGATCAGATGCGTATCGAAAGTTTTATTCAGACAGACGCAGCTATAAATAAAGGGAACAGTGGAGGCGCTTTGGTTAATACCAGTGGCCAGTTGATTGGGATAAATACTGCCATAGCATCACAAACAGGCGCTTATCAGGGATATGGATTTGCCGTACCCAGTAATCTTGCCATAAAGGTAGCGAAAGACCTTATTGAATTCGGGCAGGTCAGAAGAGCTTTATTGGGAGTTACTATTGCAGGAGTAGATTACACAAGGGCTGTTGAAAAGGGAATGGAAACGGTAAGAGGTGTTGAAATACTAACAGTCAGTGAAAATGGAGCAGCTTCTGAGTCCGGAATTCAAGCCGGTGATGTTGTGCTTCGTGTGAATGGTATAGAAGTTAATGAAGCAAATCAGCTGCAGCAGCAGGTGGCGGTGTTACATCCGGGTGAATCAGTGAATTTAAGTATTCTTCGAAATGGTGAAGTCATACAGAAAAGTGTATCTCTGAAGATGTTAGTGCCACAAGATATTCCTGAAATATCCGCGAATGAAGAACACATATTTCCGGAAGAGGTACCTGAGGGTAATAGAGGAGGGCTCTTCTATAAAGAATTCGATCTTGGATTCAGGGTCAAGGCTTTGGCTAAACCGGAAGACGCTGAAAAATTTGATATCTATATAGATGAAGTATATAAATATTCAGAAGCCTGGAATAGGGGATTAAGAGCCGATCATCAGATCTTAAAAATAGAGAAAGAAAAAGTTGAAGATCTTTCAGGATTAGAAGAACTTATACGCCGTAATTTGAATGATAAAGGATCAGTGACACTCGAAATTATAAACGAAGAAGGTGCTCGCGGCTTTATCGAATTAAAAAGGAATTAAATGCCTCGTATTTTTAGTGTAGTAGTTGTTTTTGTTTTGATGTTAGGTATTTCAGCCTGTTCAACTTCTGAAGAGATAACAACAAAGAGTGAAACTTCACCCGGTATTTATCCCTCATGGTACTCCACCTCCGGATTGGCTTCAGACTCACTTTCATTCCGGGGATATGCTACCGCAGTCTCATCTGATTCTGTTTTGGCAATGGCCAATGCTGAACTTCAGGCCCGGGTTAATCTCGAGAGTAACATTGCCCACAAAATGGAAGCAGTGCGTGAAGCTTTGGAAGAAAGGGGATCAAGCTTAGCAACAAATACTGATTTTATTATCACCTTAAGGAATGCGCATAATATGGTACAGAATGTGGCCAGATTAGAAAACAAATCCGCAGAAGAGGAAGATGGATATTATCGTGGATTTGCTCAGGTTGTTATTTCGAAAACAGACTTGAAATCCCTTCTTGAGTCCGGTTTTTCAGAGAAAGACGATTACTGGCAAACATTTAGTTCTTCTCCTGAATTCAGCGAAGAAATAGAGTGACTCTTTAACCTTAATACGAGTGAACTCGGTATGTTGGCGGTACAATGTGAGAACAGCTCTTCCCAATCTCACTCTATAATTTATCTGTGTCCTAAAAAAAGTAAACCATTCTTTTTTTTATCATTTACAAAATTTAGATACCTGTGGCTTTATTAAGAGCAAATTAATGCAGTTATTGTCACCATCAAAAAAACTAAAATTAGACCATCTGCTATGAGAAAACAATTGCTATTGTTAGCGTTATTATTTGTGGGTTTGGGGATGCAGGGTATTTTTGCCCAGACAACCCCGGCTCAAGCGCTTAAAAATGTAACCATCCATAATGCCGATGGCTCTACTACCCAGTCGGCCACTATTGTGTGGCGAAACGGGGTTATTGAAGCCATTGGAACTAACGTGACCCTTCCATTCGATGCTTTTGAGATTGACGGAGGCGATAGCCTTCATGTTTATCCAGGCTTTATCGATGGATTTTCTATTTGGGGCAGCCCCGATCTCCCACGACCACAAGATCTACCCAGTTTAGATGAACCGGGAAATCCTCCTTACGACCGGGCCGGTGTTCAACCTGAAAGAAAGCCTTCAGTACTTCTAAAAGAGGATGAAAATTTTGAAACCGGAATGAAAGCCGGATTTACTACTGCGGCTTTGTATCCAAATGGAAACATGCTGCCGGGGCAGGTAGAAGCATTTTATTTATCAACTGATCATGAAAATGTCCAGCTTATTAAAGAAAACCTGGGATTAGCCGGATCATTTGAGGAAGCTCCCGGCGGATGGGGAAGCGGTGCTTATCCATCTACTTTGATGGGTGTGATGGCAAAGTTTAGACAAGTGATGTTTGATGCCACAGCACTGCAACAGCACATGAGATATTACTCTCAAAACCCGGAGATGCCAGCACCGGAAAGAAGCAGAGTTCTGGAAGCTATGTTTCCTCTGGTGAATAAAACAACACCTCTCTTTTTTGAAGTTGATACCAAGGAGGACATTGAACGGTTATTTAAGCTTCAGGATGAATTTGGCTTCAATGCAGTTATTGTGTCCGGGAAGGAGGCTTATGCAAAAGCAGATGAGCTGAAACGAAGAAATATTCCAATATTAGCCGGGATTGATTTCACTGATATGCCTGAATGGTATGCTGAGACTAAGAAAAAAGAGGATTCCGAAGAAGATGAGAAAGAAGAGGAAGCTTCCGAGGAAGAAGAAATATCTGAAGAGGAACAAGCCTATCGTGAAAAACAGCTTGAGGCCTGGAAAGCTGAAGTTTCTAATATCAAAAAGCTAATGGATGCAGGTGTACCTGTTGGATATGCTTCAGCCGGTATTGAACTCAAAGACCTTGACGGTAAAATTGAAATTCTGCTGGACGAGGGAGGACTTACTGAAGGTGATTTGGTATCCTTAATGAGCATAAACACAGCAAACATCCTTGGTTTAAATCGTACTCTAGGAAGCCTTGAAAGAGGTAAAAATGCCAGTTTTTCAGTATTTGATAAGGCTATGAGCGAAGATAAAGCGAAAGTGCTGTACAGCATTTCGAACGGTACAATTTACGAATTTAATGGGAATTAAGAATATGAAGAAACTTATAACACTATGTATGATCGCTGCTTTTGGAATCACTGCTCAGGCGCAGGACAAAGGCTCGGTTCTTATTCAAAACGCAACAGTGATCACTGTAACAAACGGTGATCTGGAAGATACGGATGTACTCATTGAAGATGGTATCATTCGTGAAATTGGAAAAGACTTAAGAGCACCCCGGGGTGTAGAAACCGTGGATGCCACCGGTAAATTTGTAATGCCCGGGATCATTGATGCTCACTCTCACTTGAATGGTGTAGACATCAACGAAGCTCGTAACCCGGTCACAGCTGAGGTAACGATGGAAGAATCCATAGATCCTAATGAAGTGGGTATTTATCATGCATTGGCAGGTGGAGCTACAACTATACACCTGATGCACGGCTCTGCAAACGTGATCGGTGGTCAGGGTGAAACCCTAAAGCTGCGATATGGAGCTTCTCAAGAAGGAATGAAATTTGAGAATGCCAAACGTACGATCAAGTTTGCCTTGGGTGAAAATCCAACCAGGGTTCATGGGCAAGGAAATGGCGTACAACCCCGTACCAGAATGGGCGTTGAGCAAGTTATTCGAGGCCACTTCGATGAAGCCCTTGATTATAAGCGCAAAAGAGAGGCATACTTGGAAGCCAAAGCCAATTATGATCGAAGACAACGGGGAACCCCACCGGTACCGGTTGCAGAAAATCTAAGGTATGAGGTGTTGAATGATGTCATTGAAGGTGAGATCCTTGTTCATTGCCATTCATATCGTGCAGATGAGATCCTCATGTTAATGCGTGTTTTTAATGACTATGGAATTGAAGATTATACTTTTCAGCATGCAAACGAAGCCTTTAAGGTAGCTAACGAGCTGGCAAAGAATGGTGCCATGACTTCTGTATTCTCTGACTGGTGGGCGTATAAGTTTGAGGTGTATTACTCAACTGCATATAACGCTTCTATTCTAAATGCAAACGGAGTTGTAAACAGTATCAACAGTGATAATGATCAGTTGTTGAGAACACTCAATCACGAAGCTGCAAAAGTAGTTCGCTACGGAGACACTTCAGTAAACGATGCCATTAAAATGATCACATTACATCCGGCAATTCAATTAGGCATTGATGATCGTGTAGGCAGTATAGAAGAGGGTAAACATGGTGATGTTGTTGTTTGGAGTGGACACCCCCTAAGTATCTACAGCAAAGCTGAGATGACTTTTGTGGACGGAACCAAATACTTCGATCTTGAGAATGATCCGGATGACATGCGCATACAAATAAATCCTGGAGCAGATTACGATGACGGCTCTAATTTCCGTGAAATAGTCACTCGCAGGGATGAAGATGCATGCTTACAAGATTCATTTATACTTATGGAAGAACAAAATAACGCTTATAACTAAACAGGAATCAGACTCATGAAAAAACTTAATATTTTTGCTGTAATTGTTGCTCTGCTGTTTAGTTTATCAGCCACTGCTGAAGCACAGATAACTGAGAAACCGGAATATGGTAAATTTGCCATTACAGGAGCTACTATACATACGGTAACGAATGGAACCATAGAAGGTGGAGTAATTTTGATCGATGGCAATGACATTGCTTTTGTAGGTCAAAATATTAAAATCACGGATGAATACACTCGGATCGATGCTACCGGCAAGCATGTATATCCCGGTATTATTGACGGATGGACAGGACTTGGCCTGGTCGAAATATCTGCTGTACCGGTAACCGTAGATGTTGCTGAAATAGGACAATTCAATCCACACATGTATGCTTTCACTGCATTCAATCCGCATAGTGCTTCAGTACCTGTAACGCGTGTCAGTGGCGTTACAACAGTGTTGTCACGCCCAAGTTCAGGTAGTATTTCAGGTAAAGCAGCGGTAATGGATCTTTGGGGATATTCTCCGGATTCTATGGCTGTCAAGAAAAGCGGAGCTTTGATTATGAACCTTCCATCAAAAGGAGGAGGTTCATGGGATACCCGCAGCGAGGAAGAAATTCAGGAGCAATATGAAAATCAGATCAAAGAGATCAATGATTTCTTAAATAAAGCTCGATTTTATGATCAAATGATGAAAGCTTACGAAGCAGATCCTTCAGGAAAAACCAAACCGGATTTTGACCCAAGAATGGAGGCCATGCGCGAAGTGCTTACAGGTGATGTTCCCGTCGTTATATCAGTTAATGATGAAGAGGAGATCTTAGATGCTATCGAATGGACTAAAGGTCAACAAGATATGAGCTTTGTATTTGCAGGTGTTCGTGAAGGCTGGAGGGTGGCAGAAGAAATAGCTGAAGCAGGAATTCCTGTTTTAACTACCACGCTTTATACTCCTTCCCGCGACTATGATAGCTATCAGCGACCTTATGAAAATCCCGGTTTAATGGCTGCTGCCGGCGTGAAAGTTGCCATCGTTTCAAATGATACCGAAAACTCACGTAATACCCCTTTTGAAGCCGGATATGCTGCAGCTTACGGTATGGGGACAGATGAAGCAATTAAAGCAATCACGATCAACCCGGCTGAAATTTTTGGAGTGGCGGATAAATTGGGTTCTATAGAAGAAGGGAAACAGGCGAATTTGTTCATTTCGGATGGAGATCCTTTAGAGCCAATGACAAATATCGAGCAAGTATTTATTAAAGGCTTTAAAATCCCTATGCAAAGCCGTCATATCCAGCTTTATGATGAGTTCTTGAATAGGGATGCTGTGAACAGATAAACTTTTTTGGATCTAATTTCTATTCTAAAACATTAAAGTCCGGCTTTTGCCGGACTTTTTTTTTGGGGAATTGTTTATCAGAATCAATATAGATTCTTAAAACCACATAAGTATGTAGTGTATGCAATCAAAAAGTTACCGATACTAAATCAGTATCAAATATAAAATAGGGTTTGGGTTTGAGGGGTACATGAGTGGTTACAAAGGGTGTATTTTTACGATCCTAAAGAACTGCCAGAAGCTTGTCTTTGATTAGACAGGCTTTTTTTGTGAAAAGAAGTTCTGCAACTTGATTACTAAGATTTTTAAAGCTTTTTTCACAACAACATTATTTAGTGGTGTAATTGATAAGTAACCGTATTAACTGAAAACAAATCTCAATAAATTTTAAAAGATGGCAACAAAACAATCAATGCATTCAGGAAGTATTCTTATTAAGGGGGATATTTTACAGGAGTTAGAGTATCAGTTAATGACAGATCTTAATGTAGGTCCTGATTTCAAACCAATAAAAAATGGGGAAGAAATAAAGATTGGATCTTCTGATAAATATTTGGCGCTCAGATATTCATTTAAGGAGCCCCGTAAAGATGGATTTCAAATCAAAGATCAAAGTGGCAATATTAAATTGATCGGTTTTCAGTTTCGAATGGATAGGGATAAGGGCAAACTTTGGTCATATAACATTTTTAAGATCGAGAGCAGCGATGATCTAAATACTAAGAGCAGCGAGACCCTCAAGACTACCGATCATGATTCCGATGTAGAACCACCTGAGCCTCCACTTCCATAAATTAACTGACAAATAATGTGCACAATTTAAGGGTGGCATGAAGCATATACTATTCTGTGTGTTGATCTTGTTTGGATTTTCTTCCAGCGTGATCTCTCAGGGACTTAACGGATATCCCATCATCAGGAATTATAGCCCGGATGAATACGATGGACATGTTCAGAATTGGGCTTTTGCAGAAGACTCTGCCGGTATCTTGTATATTTCGAATACTCAAAACATTATCCGTTACGATGGGGTTAATTGGTTTGACACCTCTATTCCTAATTCAAGTACCTATTCAATACACCTTACTGAAGGGAAGAAATTGTTTGCAGCCGGTTCAGATGAATTTGGCTATCTGTCAGAACCAAATGATGATTCCTTGTCCATCATACAATACTATTCTTTAAGGCAATTAGTATCAGATACGCTTGATCTGGGACGAATATTTAATATCGAATCATTAGGAGAGAGTGTTTACTTCCAGTCTGGTGCAGGATTGGTAAGATATAACGGAGTGGAAGCAAAATTTTATAAGCCTGAGGATAGTTTTACCATGCTATTCAGGCTTGAGGATCAAATATATGTAAGAGAGGCAAATCAAGGTATTAAGAGGATTCAAGGAGATTCTCTGATATTAATCCCGGGAGGCGATTTCTTTTCAGATCGATCTCTATCTACCGTTCTGGAACTTCCGGACAAAGATATATTCTGCAGTTATCAGGAATGTTTTATCTATGAAGAGGAGAGTTTTTTTCCGTTTGATACTGAGGTAGATGACTATATTTCATCCAATTATCTTGATGAGGCTATTGTACTTGAAGATGGAAATATTGCTATGGCTACCAGGCTGGGTGGGGTTTTATTCATTGATGAAAAGGGGAACTTGCTTCAATTGATTGATGAGAATAATGGATTGATCAACAATACTGTATATGGTATTTATGAAGACAGGAACGGAAGTGTTTGGGTTGCTACCGTAAATGGGATCTCCCGAATAGATTTTAGTTTGCCACTTCGAGTTTTTGATGAAAGAACGGGGGTAAATGAAGCAGTCTTAGATCTGCTGATTTCCGGGGATGAGTTGATATATGGCACTTCTCAGGGGCTCTATCACCTAAATGATGATTTAGTAGAAAAAAAAGCCACCGGAATGTGTGGGCAGGTTGATCAGATATTTGGAAATATTTTTGCAGTCTGTGGGAGTCAATTATTGAGATATGATGGAAGCATATATGTGGTTATGGAAACCCCGGGCCCGGTCAGGAAATTTACGGAATTTCAGGAGCCTAACCGGTTGGTGGTTGTAAGTAATGACAATGTGTATGTTCTGGAAATTAAGCCTGATAATTCTTTCAGCCTTTTATACACTATTGAAGAATCGAATATCGAACCTATTACCGTGAAGGTTGATGACAGTAAACACATTTGGGTGGGAAGAGGTAATTCGGGTTTACTTCATTTTGAATTGAAAAGAAATGGTGAAGAGATTGTTGATCATTCCGCTGAGATATATTTTTCAGATATAACAAATCAACAAGATGATGGCAGGATTGATGTAACGAAACTAGGGGAAAAGCCTATTTTTTTAACTTATGGAAAAGGGCTACAGCAGTTTAATAAAGAAGTGGGAAAGATGACCCAGGTGACCAGGTATGGTTCACTATTCTCCGATACAACCCGCCAATTTTTTTGGGCCAAGGAGGATATGGAAGGGAATGTATGGTTCAGGTCAGGTGGGGAATACCAAGGGGCATTGCTACAGGAAAACGGGACTTATAAAACGTACGAAGGCGCTTTAAAACTTATTGATCACAGGCAAAATAATGTTATATATCCTGATAGCAGTGGATATGTTTGGTATGGAACTGATAGGGGATTGGTGAGATTTAATAAAGATCATTCATTTGATCATTCTAAATTATTCCCTACGCTGATCAATGAAGTTTTGGTAAGAAATGATTCGCTTATAAATGGTGGAGATTCTGACCCACCTGTACTTGAGTATCAAGAGAATGAATTGAGATTTACCTATGCTGCTGCCAGTTATTATGCTCCCGAGGAAACACAGTACAGAGTTCAACTGGTTGGTTTTGATGAAGATTGGAGTATCTGGACCACAGAAACACAAAAAGACTATACTAATATACCTGAAGGGGAGTACCATTTTGTGGTTGAGGCTCAGAATATTTTTGGTGTAGTTAGCCGATCCGAGTCTTTTTCATTCTCCATACTTCCACCGTGGTATAGAACTTGGTGGGCTTTTTTGATGTATGTAATAGCTATTTCAGGCATTTTATATTTTTTGTATAAGATCAGGGTGAATCAATTACTAAGGGTTGAGCGAATCAGGAATAGCATTGCAAGTGACCTGCATGATGAAGTGAGTGCTACACTCAGCAGTATCAGCTATTTTGCCCAAGCTATTAAAAGCGATAAACTTAAGGGAGATAAGAATAGGTTTGTTGACCTGATCGCAAATAGTGCAGGTGATGCAAAAGAAAAGATCACGGACATAGTATGGGCTATAAATCCAGAACATGATGATTGGCAGGAGCTGCTCTCAAAATGCCGGCGTTTCGCTTCTGATCTTTTGGAAAGCAAAGGCATAAAATATAGCCTGAAAATAGACGAACATATTCCCGGAAAATTAGATATGAGGCTGCGACAGCATTTGTGGCTCATTTTTAAGGAAATGGTGACAAATGCCGCTCGACATTCAGAAGCCAAACATGTAGATGTGATCTTAAAATATAAAAAGGGGCATCTAAAACTGGTTGTTCAGGATGATGGAAAAGGAATGGATGTAGATTCAGTCAAGAAAGGAAATGGAATGGTAAATATTAACAAAAGAGCAGATCTAATTAAGGGAGAGATATCCTTAAATACCTCAGAAGGATTTGGAACCCGTTGGATACTGAAGGTATCTGTATAAAAACTGCATTACCATGCAGTGTATTCATATGCAGAACTGATTAAATTCAATTATATAAGTAAAAGAAATATGGGACTAGACGTGATAAAAGTTGGGATTGTGGAAGACAACGAATACATGAGGGAGGGATGGGAAACATTTATAAGTCATGAAAATGATCTCTCAGTTATTGGAAGCTTCGGTTCGTGTGAAGAGGCTTTTGAATCAAAGGCCATACACAGAGTTGATCTGATGATCATGGATATTGGATTGCCGGGAATGTCGGGAATTGAAGGAGTTAAATATATGCGTGAACACCACCCGGATGTTAATATTATCATGGCAACAGTACATGATGACGATGATCATATCTTCGATGCATTAAAAGCAGGGGCAGTTGGGTACCTCATGAAAAAAGTGACCCCTGATGAAATGGTAAGTGCCATTCGTGATGCACAGGAAGGAGGGTCACCTATAACTCCCAATATTGCCCGAAAGGTCATCAATACCTTTCAACAAGCAGCTGAGATCGAAGAAGAGTTAACTGAGCGTGAACTTCAAATACTGAAACAATTAGCCACCGGGCGTTCATATGCTGCGATCGGAAAAGAAATCTACTTATCGGTAGATGGCGTACGCCACCATATTCGCAATATTTATCAAAAACTGGAAGTACATACCCGCTCAGAAGCTATTGCAAAGGGGATAAGTAAAAAGATAATACGCCCTGATTAGTGTAGGAGAATCTAATACCACATCATCATGCGGTTCTATTATGATCTATGATGTTTAAATTATTTCATGTTAGTCCTTCCAAGACTAAACTAACCTAATACACAAAACCCTGCTTTTGAAGAAAGCAGGGTTTTTTTATTTCACATGCAATGAAAATATCACGATATTCAGCCCGAATTTCAGTTGTACACAAAAGCAGTTTTTTATGAAAGAATTTATCCGTATTGCATCAGGTCAGGGTTTTTGGGGTGATCTTCCCAACGCTCCGGTCAATCAAGCTAAAAAAGGGCCGATCGATTATCTTGTGATGGATTATCTGGCTGAGGTCACGATGTCCATTATGCAAAAACAAAAGATGCGAAATCCGGATTGGGGATATGCTCGCGACTTTGTAAATGTGGTTGAGCAAGTACTGCCTGAGATCAAAAATGATGGGATCAAAGTGATCAGCAATGCAGGGGGAGTTAATCCAAAAGCATGTAAAGATGAAATTCTAAAAATAGCTAAAGAAAAGGGCTATACTGATTTAAAAGTTGCCGTAGTGGATGGCGATGATATCTTAGATCAAATTGATGAACTTATTGCTGACGGACATGAACTTAAAAACATGGACGATGGCAGGCCAATTTCAGAAATAAAAGATCAGTTACTGAGTGCCAATGTCTATTTTGGATGTCAGCCCATTGTAGAAGCTCTTAAGTTAGGAGCTGATGTCATTATCACAGGAAGGGTGACCGATACCGGTTTAACGTTGGCTCCAATGATTCATGAATTTGGATGGGAGTATGATGATTTTGATAAAATGGCTGTAGGTACTATTGCCGGACACATTCTTGAATGTGGTGCGCAGTCATCAGGCGGAAATTTCACGGATTGGGAAAAGGTAGAAGATTTTACAGATATTGGGTTCCCTATCGTTCAGGCATATCCTGATGGGGAGTTTTTTGTAACTAAACACGAGGGCACGGGCGGTTTGGTAAGTGCCATGACCGTAAAGGAACAATTACTTTACGAAATTGGAGATCCTGCCGACTACATCACTCCGGATGTTATAGCTGATTTTACCTCTATAACTGTAAAAGAGGTTGAGAAGAATAAGGTGAAAGTAACCGGAATAAAAGGACATCCTGACACTCCAACCTATAAAGTTTCAGCGAGTTATAATGATGGCTATAAGTTGGCTGCTACCCTTGTTTATTGCTGGCCTGATGCACTTAAGAAAGCTATTAAAGGTGCAGAGATCTTAGAAAAAAGAGCAGAGGGTCTTGGTTTAAATTTTGATGAATTTCACAAAGAGTATATAGGTTACAACGGTAATTCAGAGAAGCCGGTAACCGAAGAAGCGCTCGAAACTGAGTTTGATGAAATTCAAATGAGGGTATCAGTATCAGGGCAAAGTAAAAACGATCTGAATCGCTTTGGGATGGAAATAGCACCTCTTATCTTAACGGGACCAAGTGGAGTGACCGGTTTTGCAGGAGGACGTCCAAAAGCAAGCGATGTGGTTGCGTATTGGCCGGCTTTACTTGATAAAAAGGCCGTCAAAACAAGAGTTACATTATTTGAAATTAAATAAGTATAACAGCCGGAAATTTTAACATTTGGGACAATATTGATGAATATGAAGATCGCAGTAATTGGAGCAGGAATTTCGGGCTTGGCAGCAGGCCGGGAACTGGCAAATGCGGGGCATGAAGTTGTAGTTTTCGAAAAAAGCGGAGGCTATGGAGGTCGTCTTGCTACTCGATATGCAGGTCAGGGAAATGATCTTAAACTTGATCATGGGGTTCCTTACTTCACAGCAACTTCGAATGAATTTAAAGAGTTTATTACAGAACTGATCTCAAAAGGGGTGCTTACAAACTGGGAAGGTGATTTTGCTCATAGAGATGATGAAGGAAATATTACTACTATTGAGAAGGATTCTCCATATTACTTTGCTAAAGATGGAATGAACACCATTGGTAAATACCTTGGGCGTAATCTTGATATCCGCCTGAATGAAAAAGTAGGAGGATTGACTCACATGGGTGAAAATCGCAGCAAAAAGAAAAGCTGGATGCTTAATTTCCCAACCGCATTAACCGAAAGTGCGGATGCTGTGATCATTTCCGCACCGGCACGTCAGGCTTATGCAATCATCAATACAACCATTGATGAGATCGAGACTTTAAAGCTGATCCGGGAAATTGATGAAGTTGAGTACGAATCTCAGTTTACACTTTTGGCAGGATATAACGGGACTGAAATGCCTGATTGGAGCGCACTGGACTGTGA
>NZ_DASSWP010000201.1:0-18352 GCF_035704785.1 Gracilimonas sp.
CCAAGCGTAACCACAGAAATTGGAGCCGAAGCCATGCACGGAGATCTGTCCTGGCCGGGATTCATAGAGAACGATCCGCAGTCTTTTGCTGAAAAAGCAGTAGCATTGTATCAGGATGAAGGGAAATGGAAGAAAGCTCAGCAAGGGGGAATTCCAATTATCAATCAATTATACTCGAAAAGAGAATTGAGAGATAAGTTGATAAGCAATATAGAAGAGATAAGGGATAAGCTTAATGCTCATCGAAGACGGAATTTTATAGGAGAAATTCTACAACACCATACAGCCGCCAGTACTAAATATATGAGTAAATGGATAGAGGCGAAAAACAGGATCACAGATTTATAGGATTACAGGATTGGTTGGATTTATAAACCATTCATAAAATGAATGGTTTTCTTTCTGTGAAATCCTCTAATCCTATAAATCTGTGATCAATAGAGCTCGTATTCTAGCAGGCGGGCATCGATGGTAGAATTATAGAATTCGATTCGCTGATTGGTTCTGAGCCCGATCTTTTTAGATAGGTCAAAATTCCCGGTAAAAACATATCCCCAATATCCGGTTGCTTCCTGTTTGAAGAAATCTCCGATTCCCTCGTAGGTAGGTTCCAGGTCTTTCTCGTTGCCGATTCGATCTCCGTATGGAGGGTTCAGCATGATCACTCCGGTTTTGCCTGAAGGGATCTCGGTTTCACTGAAATCACATTTTTTGATTTCAATAAGATGATCCAGTCCGGCTGTCCGGGCATTTTTGCGGGTTGCATTAACAGCTCTTACATCATGGTCTGTAGCAATAATACGGCCTTCAAATTCTTTTTCTGATTTGTTCTTCAGATCCGAACGAAGGTCATTCCAGCGCTCTTCATCAAAGCCGAGAATGTGCTTGATCCCATAATTGGGTCTAAGCAAGCCGGGAGCCTTATTTAAAGCCTGCAAGGCAGCTTCAATGGCAATGGTGCCGCTTCCGCACATAGGGTTGATAAAATGCTGACCTGGTTTCCATTTACTTGCCAGGATCAAAGCGGCAGCAAGAGTTTCCTGCATGGGAGCAACGCTTGTTTCAGTTCGGTATCCCCGCCTTGAAATAGATTCTCCGGAGGTATCCAAATAGATCTGTGCCCGGTCATTTTTCCAGAAAATGAACACGACCGTTTTATTCAAATTCGGTCCGGAATCGGGTCTTGTACCAGTTTTCTTCCGAATACGGTCAACAATGGCATCCTTAGCCTTCATATTGGCAAACTGCGTATTAGTCACGGTCTTATTCTTGATGAAGGAAGTAACACTTACATATCCGTGTTTATCGATATATTCTTCCCAAGGAATTTTAACCAGCTCATTATAAAGCTCTTCTCCATTTTTCGGCCGGCAATCCTTTAACATAAAGTGAACCCGATGAGCCGTTCTCAAACTCAGATTCAGTGTCATGCAATCATTCAGAGACCCTTTAGTTTCAATTCCCGCCAGGCGTTCCTTGACAATTGGAAATCCAAGATCCGAAACTTCTTGCCGAAGAAGAGGGGTGATGCGTTTAGGGCAGGTGATAGAGATCGTACTTTGTTGAGAAAAATCAGCCATGGATGTTATCTGTGTTCAAATAAATGGATATAAAAAATGGAGTTCCTCTTGCGAAGAACTCCATGTGTCAAATTTGATAGAAATCTAAAATCAGTTTACAATCTCAACCAATTCGATATCAAAAGTCAGGTCTTTGCCTGCAAGAGGATGGTTTGCATCAATAGTGATGTTCTCATCTTCTACTTTTGTGATCTGAACCGGAACCGGTTGTCCGTTAGGCTGATTCAGTTGAAGTTGCATACCAACTTCAGGCTGAATGTCTTCAGGAAGCTGATCGCGTTCAATAGACAATTCAAGGTCTTCCCTGCGATCTCCATAAGCTTCAGCAGACTCAATATTAGCAGTAGTTGTGTCTCCAACTGCTAAACCAACTACAGCTTTTTCAAAACCGGGAATCAATTTTCCTTCTCCCAGTGTTATTTCCAATGGATCTCTTGATTCAGAAGTGTCAAAAACTGATCCGTCTTCTAATTTTCCAGTGTAGTGGACTTTTACGGTGTCACCGTCTTTTACTTTAGACAAAATAAATATTGTTTTAATTGTGAATATATTGTGCTGTAAAGATACAGAATATTTAACACTTTTGAGGATCGTAAACACCTATTAACATGATCAGTGATAACAAAGACATTTATCGAGTGCTTAAAGAGGCAAAAACCGTAGCTATGATCGGTTGTTCGCCTAATGAGTATCGAACAAGTAATTACGCAGCCAAGTTTCTACAGGAGAGAGGATATCGGGTGATCCCTGTAAATCCCCAGGCAAAAGAGGTCTATGGTGAAAAAAGCTATGATAACCTGACCGATATACCTTCTGATGTTCAGATCGATATCGTAAATATTTTTCGAAACTCAGAGTTCTCAGCCGAAGCCGTACAGGATGCTGCAGAATGGAAAAAGAAAACAGGCCAAGATCCGGTATTGTGGACTCAACTCGACGTATCATCCCCGGAAGCCGAAAAGATCGCTGAAGAAAACGAATTAATTTATATCAAAAACCGCTGCATTATGGTGGAGTGGGATAGAAATTTTAAATGAGCTAATAAGAGTTGAAAGTTGATAGAGTGACAGATGTATTTTCGGCTCTTATCACCCTATCAACTTTCAAATCTCAAAAAGCTACTTCATATTCACAAACTGCAGCGGTACACCCATATCTTTGGCTTTCAGGTGTTGGATAACAGACTGCAGATCATCGATCTTTTTGCCATCTACGCGCACCTGATCATCCTGAATTTGAGGCTGGACTTTCACTTTCAGGTTTTTGATCTCTTTAACGATCTTTTTTGCGGTTTCCCGGTCAATACCTTCTTTAAGCATCACATCCATTTTCAAATGACCTTGTGAGGAACCTTCCGGTTCTTTGAAGTCCAGGACTTTTGCACTGATTCCCCGTTTTATAAAGTTTTTGATCAGCATATCTTTGACAGCTTCCATTTTCATACTTTCGGCAGCAACCAAATGGATCCTGTTTTCCTTTTTATGGAATTCAACTTCTGTATGAAGGCCACGGAAGTCGTATCTGGTACTAATTTCTTTGAGGGTGTTATTGATAGCATTATCAACTTCCTGAGCATCAACTTTATTTACGATATCAAAAGAGGCCATATAGGGAATTTTAAATTAGAAATTGGAAATTTTAAATTAGTGTATTGTTTAAAGTGATCAATCAAGTCGAATAAAACCACTTTATCATTTTTTAATCGAGCTCTTCGTATTCGTCAAATTCGTCATTTTCTAATTTCTCGGCAATTTTTTCAGAGAGAATTTTTTCTACAAAAAGTTCATCTTCATCAGGGATCATAGTTTTGAAACTGCGAATAGTGTCATTCAACTTATACTCAATTTCAATAACCCCCTCAGAGTACCAGGAATAAGTGAAGAAATTCTCCCAGCTTATTTTTCTGTCTAAAAGGATCAATCCTTTTTCACGAATCTCCGGAACCAACCGAATAGTGAAGCTATACGCCCCAACCGCTATTATCGATAATCCTGAGGTTACCCGAATAGGAGTGAAGGGAAGGTCTGATAACAATGCTGTACGCTGAATTCCAAATAATATGATACCCAGTGCCACTAAATTTGGAAAGATGTCGGTCCAAAATGAGCGGTTCACATAAATGATCTCTCCATACTCTCTCTTCTGCTGAAATTGCTGAATTGCTGCGCCTAAAAAGAACCCAAATAATGAGGCGTACACGTTTGCCATAACGGCTCCGGCAATGGCTTCGGGGAAGTAGCCGACACGATGAAGCCATTGTAAGACTAGGAATAAAAAAACTACTCCAAGCAGAGTAATAGATAAATTACGGGGAGTAACCTGGTCGATGTATAAAAGTCGTTTATATCCGAGGTAGGTACTCAATATAGCAACGATAAATGCTGAAACAATTATCCAAAGCATTGATTAATTTTGGTTAGATAGTTTAATCTTATAAATAGTTTTTGATGGACGAATCGACCACACCCACCGGCATTGAAGTTAGCAATAAAGATCAGGTTCTGGAAATTTCATGGGAAGACGGTCATACCTCTGTTTTTCCGCTCTATGGATTGAGGGTGAACTGCCCCTGTGTAACCTGCAGGGGAGGGCATGGAAGTATGGGAGATTTTGAACCGGAAGCTTTTTTGGAAGAAAATCCACCCCGAATTGAGATCCGAAATTTAGAACAAGTTGGTAATCACGCCATCAAGATTACCTGGGGAGATGGACATAACTCCGGAATGTATCAATGGGAAACTCTGCGGTGGCTTGACCCTGAAAATCATAAGGGATGAGTGAAAGTTGAGAGTTGATAAAGTGATGTTAACAGTAATTGAATAAACTTTTGCCATGAAAACCATATTAACACTTTTATTTACTGCAGGAATTATAATTTGGCAGCCTTTAAATGCTCAAAGCCAAGATACTTCATCGAATTATATAGAGCCAGGATATCAATTAACACCCATACTTGGCAGTGCTGGTAATTTTATAGAGCTTGAGGTAGGCAGACAGTTTTCCGGAGGTTTTTCATTTGGTGGAGTTGTTCATTTTTTAGTCTCAGACATTAATAGAACAACCGGCAACCTGAGTGAAAGTATGAGCTCTTTGTGGTATGTCGGCCCCAGATTGCAGTACAGCTCCAAATTAAATGAGAGCTTATCATATTATGGTGGCAGTACATTTGGCGTTGGTTCTACGAACTATCAGGAAACAGAGTTTGACTTATCAACGAGTAGTGGATTCTTAATCGGAGTTCGACCAGAAGTCGGAATTCGATATAAAATATCAGACATACTTAGAATAAATTTGGGCGCTAATGTGTTTTATGGCAATATAATTTCAAGATCAAATATTACAGGTGCTCCCGCATTAAGAGTTGGTTTTAGGTTAGGCAGGTGAAATTACTGTTAACAAAGCAAAGCAAGCGGACTCGTTTGCGTTTAGTTGCTTACATTCAAGGACTTAGTCGCGCCGCTTATTTGTCAAACCGTTATTTGAAATTCAGACCAAGCTCATTTATGTGAAAAGTCCAGTTATATATAGTGTAAATCGTAGCAACATCAATCGTCAACTCTCAACTATCAACTATCAACTATCAACTCTCAACTATCAACTCTCAACTCTCATTCACCAATCAAATTTTTACAAAGACTTATTATTTTATTTAGATTCTATCTAAATAAAGTCTTAGTTTTGAATCGTTCTAAATAAAATCTGAATTCAAAACTAACATGATGAAATCTTATCTATTACCGCTAATTGCTTTAGCAATGGTTTTAGCTTCATGCTCAAACCAAGAAGAAGTAAACGTTTATTCTGCACGCCATTATGATACCGACCAAGAATTATATGCAGAGTTTACTGAAAAAACAGGCATAAAAGTTAACTTAATTGAAGGTGGATCTGATGAACTTATCGAACGAGTTCGAAGTGAAGGAATAAATTCTCCGGCTGATATTCTGATAACTGTTGATGCCGGTAGACTTTGGAGAGCTGAAGAAGCTGATATTTTACAGCCTTTTGAATCTGAGACACTGGAAGAGCGTGTTCCTGCTGAATTTCGTCACCCCGACGGACTTTGGATTGGTCTCTCCAAAAGAGTACGGGGAATTGTCGTAAATCCTGAAGCGGTTGAAAATTACGACGAACTGACTTATGAAGATTTAGCTGACCCACGTTTTGAAGGCCGTGTTTGCGTTCGTTCATCTAACAATATATATAACCAATCACTGGTAGCATCAATGATCGAAACCATAGGAGCTGAAGCTACAGAGGAATGGGCCGAAGGCTTGGTTGATAACTTTGCCAGAGATCCTCAAGGTGGTGACAGGGACCAAATTCGTGCCGTTGCTGTGGGTGCTTGTGATGTCGCTATCGTGAATCACTACTATCTTGCAGCTATGATTACCGGAGACGATGAAGTTGATAACGAAATTGCCTCTAAAGTAGAATTTGTTTTTCCAAACCAGGAAGAAGGTGAGCGTGGTGCACATATCAACATAAGCGGTGCAGGAATTCTAAAAAATGCTCCGAATAAGGATAATGCTATACGCTTTTTGGAATATCTTACTACTCCTGAAGCACAGAAATATTTCATTAGCGGAAACAATGAGTATCCTATCAATGATGAAGCTGAAATAGCTGAAGTGCTGCAAGGCTTTGGTGAATTCAAAAGTGATGCGGTAAACGTATCAGCTTTAGGAAGAAATAATCCGGAAGCTATTCAGATCATGGACAGAGCCGGTTGGAAATAAAAAGAACATCTAACAAGGAACACCGAATAGTGAAATTCGAAGTTCCTTGTTAAGTATGAAATTTTCAAAGATCTACTCTTATCAAAAACCTAGCCCCATACGCTTTGCGTTGGGGCTTTTTTTTGTCACTGTGTTTCTGATTTTCGGGATTTGGCGATGGTTCGGCTTATGATGATCACCGGGATAATACCCACCAAAACGATCATTAATGCTGCCCCGGCAGACTCTGTCAATCGTTCATCGGAAGCATATCTGTATACTTGTACTGCCAGGGTATCAAAGTTAAAAGGACGGACGATAAGCGTTGCCGGTAATTCTTTCATTACATCTACGAAAACGAGCAGTCCTGCCGTTAACAGTCCACCCGACATCATCGGGATATGAATGCTTCGAAGTACCTTAGAGAAGCGATATCCCATTCCGCGGGCAGCTTCATCCATATTTGGAGTGATCTTCTCCATACTTGCTTCAACCCCGCCATACGAAACAGATAAAAAACGCACCAGATAAGCGAATACCATTGCGAAAATAGTACCGCTGAGTAGAAGTCCGCTTGAGAATCCAAATTGCTCTCTAAAGAAGGCATCGATAGAGTTATCAAAAAAGCCAAAGGGAATAAGTACCCCAACAGCGATCACAGAACCGGGAATGGCATATCCGAGCGAACTGACACGGTTAAATAATTTAACAGATCTTGTTGGGTTTAAACGTGCTGAGTATGCCATGATCAGCGCCAGGAACACAGCTAAGAATCCCGTCAGTGCTGAAACTGTAAAGGAATTAAAAGAAAGCTCAATGAATTTGAAATCCAGATGATCCAGGTTTGAAAAGAACATCTCCAAAAGGAGAATCACTGGCAAAATGAATCCAACTAATACAGGAATAAAACAAACAGTAAAAGCAGCAAAGGACCTAAATCCATTTAACTGAAACCTGTTTAAGCGTTTGAAGCGCGCTGAATTTGCTTTTTCATTACTGATTTTATTTCTGGACCACCGCTCCAGCACCAGCAGAACAACAATGAATGCTAAAAGGAAAGCTGCTAATTGCGCAGCCGCAGGGCGTTCACCCAATCCAAACCAGGTCCTGTAAATTCCAGTGGTGAAGGTTTGAACACCAAAATATTCAACCGTTCCAAAATCATTAAGTGTTTCCATCAAAGCGAGGGCCAATCCGGCTGCAATGCCGGGGCGGGCAACAGGTATAGCAACTTTAAAAAAGCTTTGCCAAGTTGAATAGCCCATAATTCTACTAGCTTCAAGCAGACTGGTTGACTGCTCCAAAAAAGAGGAACGGGAAAGCATATATACATACGGATAGAAAGCCAGCGACATAATAATTATGGCACCCTCAATGGAACGGATGTTTGGAAACCAATAATCACCAAGGCTCAAACCAAACAGGTTGCGGATTGTGATTTGTAAAGGGCCTGCTATATCCAAAAAGTCGGTGTAGATGTAAGCCATCAAATAAGCCGGAATGGCAAAAGGTAGGATGGAAGCCCATTCGAAAATACGCCGGCCGGGAAAGTTGGTCATAGTGATGAGCCAAGCAGAAGAAACACCAATAACAATGACTCCAAAGGAAACCCCAAGGATCAGGATGATGGAATTGAATACGTAATCATCTAAAACAGTATCGGCAAGGTGACTCCAAATCTCGCCGGCAGGTGTAAAAATGGAGAAAACGACGGTCAAAATGGGAATTGAGATCAGCAGAGCTATTCCCATACTTAAGAAAGTCCATTTGGGAGATTTCTGCCTGATCTTAGGTGAATCAGATCTCAAATTTTGTATAGTTTTATGCAGTGCTTTAAGCATGCGTGAAGATAAGCTTCTGTGACTTTAAATTTTCAAGAGATGCCAAACTCATTTTTTAAAACTGACTGTGCGGCATGGTAGCCGCTCATGCCGTGAACGCCCCCCCCGGGAGGGGTAGAAGATGAGCAGATATATAATCCTTCCACAGGAATTTTGTAAGGGTCCCATTTCAACACCGGCCTTCCAAAAAGTTGCTTCACTATTTGTGCTCCGCCATTAATGTCGCCACCTACATAATTGGCATTATAACTTTGCATTGCATTGGCATTCATTGTGTGTTTACTGATGATGGTATCGCGGAAACCGGGAGCATATCTTTCTATTTGATCTTCGATGATCTTAGTCATGTCTTCTTCTGATCCATTAGGTACGTGGCAATAGGCCCAAAGCGTATGTTTATTTTCAGGCGCTCTGGTGCTATCAAAAATGCTGGGTTGTGAGATCAATACATAGGGTTTTTCATGATGGTCTCCATTCCATACAGCTTCCTCAGCTGCGGCTATTTCCTGAAAAGTACCTCCTAAGTGGAGAGTGCCGGCTTTCTTGCATTCTTCGTTTTTCCATGGAACCGGTTCTGACAGTGCCCAATCCATTTTAAAAGTCCCGGGACCATAAGTGTAATTTCGAAGTTTATTCTTATACCCATTTGGAAGCTCATCCTCAGCAATTTTAGCTATCTGATGGGGGGTAAGGTCAAATAGAATAGTTCTTGAAGAAGGAATGTCAGCTAAAGATGCCACCGGATGATTTGTTTCAATTGTTCCCCCCAATGTTTTTAAGAGTCCTGCTAAAGCAGTAGTAATAGAGGCTGACCCTCCCTTTGCCAACGGCCAACCCACAGAATGGGCTGAACTTCCCAAAACCATCCCAAAAGAGGCCGTAAAGGCTTTATGGAGAGGAACTATACTGTGAGCTGCACACCCGGCAAACAGAGCCTTTGTTTTAGCTCGTTTAAAAAGTGAATTGCTCAGCAATTTTGCTGAAAATAATCCATACCATCCAAAACGAGCCATTAGAAGAGGATGTTTGGGAATGCGAAGGGTCCCGAAGATATCTTCAGATAGATAATCCCAATGCTCTACAAACTCGTTGAATAACTTGTGGTAGGCCTTGCCATCATCTCCTAAATGATCAATAGTTTTCTTGAGGGAACGATAAGCAACGGCTGCATCACCATCCTCTAAAGGATGAGCATATGGGATCTCAGGTTGGATAAATTCCAATCCAAATTGTTCAAGATCTAGAGTGTTCAAAAAAGGTGAGCCTGCTGCTGTAGGGTGAACCGCCGAACAAACATCATGCAAAAAACCGGGTTCCGTAAGTTCCTGAGTTCGGGTTCCGCCCCCGATCGTGGGTTTAACTTCCAGAACGATCACTTTCAGGCCTTCCTTGGCAAGCCGAACTGCCGCGCTTAGTCCATTAGGACCGGAACCAACTATAACTGCATCGTATTCTTTCTTCGGGTTGATCAAGCTATTATTGATTTGTTCGTTCTTCCGCTAGTTTTAAAGCTTCATATGCATTTATAATTCCGCCCGTTGTAGAAAGCGCTGAAAAAGGAATTGGTTCCATTGTACCAGGTTTATATACTACCTGATCAATTTTAGTAACAGTTTCCAAAATGATCTCTTTAATTTCAGTTGTAGGAAGTTCGGGATAGTACGACATGATCAAAGCAGCGATCCCGGCAACTACAGGAGAGGCCATACTTGTTCCACTGTTCATTTGGTATTCATTTTCCGGATAGGTGGAATAAACATCTACGCCCGGTGCAAAAATGTCTACAGTGGATTTTCCATAATTACTGAAGCTTGCAACAAGTGTTGAATCAGTTTGCCAGGACGAAGCGCCTACACTGAGATAATTAACGGCCTGACCGCCGTTTTCATAAAAACGGGTTGGGAAAGATGCAGTACTGTCTACATTTTCACTTCCATTTCCTGAGCCGGAAACTAATAACACTCCCAGGCTATCAGCGAAACGGATAGCTGCATCAACGTATTCCTTTTGGGGTGAATAGCCTTTACCAAAGCTCATATTAATGACCCTGGCACCATTTTCTGCTGCATAGCGGATAGAATTAGCTACATCTTTATCCCGTTCATCACCATCAGGCACGGTCCTTAGGATCATGAGTTCAATATTATCAGCTACCCCCACAGCACCTAAGTTATTATCACGAATAGCACCAACAATTCCTGCTACATGAGTCCCATGATCACTGGTAGGGCCGGTAACATCATTATTTCCATAAATACGATCATCAAGGTCTTCATAGTTGTCGCCTACAATATTACGTGGATCGAAGTTTGGATTTAATCCGAATTCTGCCAAACCGGAAACATGTTCATAATAATCTTCCAGTTCATTTAGGTCAGCCTCCGTTGCGCCACTATTCTTCAGATACGTCATGATCTGTTTTGCCTGCTGAACCTGCTGGGTCTCTTGTCCGGTAATTTCTAATTGCTCCATGCTAACCGAATCAATACTGCTTACCTGAAGGGTCTGCTTAGCAAATTGAATAGCTTGTTGAGTTTGTCCAACCTGCATCATTTCTTGCTCATTTTGCTGGAACCTTTTTTCAAAAGCATCTTTGATCTCGAGGTAGTATTGGTATTCCTCTTGATCCTTTTCAGCTACCGAGTCCTGCTCCATCCCCTGAAATTTATCACTTAGCTCGGCGTAAAGCCGGGTGACTTCATAGGTGTCTTTATTTACATGGCTTCCGTCCGGGCCGCCAATGAAATTCCATCCATGGATATCATCTACATAACCATTGCCGTCATCGTCTATATTATTACCGGGGATCTCATCTTCATTTACCCATATTTTGTCTGAAAGATCTTCGTGGTCAATGTCAGTGCCTGAGTCAATAATAGCAACGATCACCTTTTGCTTCGGGGATTTATCGGCAAGTAATTCAGCATATGCTTTTTCTACGCCAGTACTATAAAAGGGATCTGTATCCAGGTTAGGTGAAGCCAAATGCCAGGTTTCTGTAGCAGAAACTTCAGCCATTTCAGTTGTTTCGCTTTCGGCTGTATCATTTTCAGCTGTACTGTTTTCAGTAGCAGTTTTTGTGCCGGCACAGCTGACCGTAAATATAACTAAGAATAAGAGGGTGAAGAGTTTTGAAGTGATTTTCATTAATCTAAAATTAATATTGTTGTTGAAATTATTTACTGATGATCAGGAAGAATTTCTAAATTTAAGGATCAGCTGATCCGCTGTAATGGTAGAACCTATAATGATGGTTAAAAGTACTATGCTTGCGATCGGTTCCCAAATAATAAACCCTCCAAAAGTGCCTAATACGGCTCCTAAATATTGAATGTATTGAAGCTGATCGTTACTGGCATTTTTAATGAGGTTTTCCAGTTTTTTTTCATCGTACTGTCTGAGATTATCTTCAACCAGGGCATGTACATCAAGCTGGTTGATTAGCTTATACAGAAGATTTGTCACCATTTCCTCGATCACAGAGCCGTGTTCATCCAGTTTTTGAGGAAGGTTATCCAGGAATGTGTCCATTTTATTGAGTCCGTGTTCAATTCCGGTAGGAAGTTTGACTAAAGCACTCTCAACCAGATCCTGCATTTCCTGTCCCTTTAGAAAACTATAAGCTTTTAATGCTACTCTCTCGAAAGAATTTTCGTCAATAGCTTCATTGATTTGTACCATAAGTTTTTTTGCAATAGATGAACGAACCTCCGGGTCAGCGATCATCTCATCCACATAGTTTACAACTAAAGCTTTCAGATTTTCTCTGAATTCAGGGTCATCAATAATGGTTTTAACATATATAGTGGCTTTTTCACGGTATTTGGCAATGGCCTGGGAATCATGAATTTTTTGTTTGATGATCTCCGGATTGATGAGATCTTCGGAGACAGCACTAGCAAGCCGGTATGCAATGCGGTCTTTTTGAGCCGGTATAAGTCCCTGGCCTAAAATAGGTCTTGGATGAGTAGGGCGGAAGAGCATGGTTATGGCCAGCCAATTTGTAAGAAATCCAATCAAACCGCTTATACTAATAATTCGCAGCAGGCCCTCAAATGAGAAATAGATACCAAAAATGGTCGTGTTCATTCCGTTAAAATCCCAAAAAAACGAAATGCCAAATACAGCAAGCAGAAGATACGGGATCATGAAAAGCAGGTTCATCAGCCAGCGCCGCCCCATTATATTTTTGGGTGGTATTATAGGAGTATCACGAGGTTCATCTTCTGTGGCATGCTTATCTACCTGAGTACGAATGAGGTCCCAAAACCTTAAGCCATACTGTTTACTGCGCTCTTTGATGATATTTGAGTTTTCTTCTTTGTTCATTCACTTTTTGTGAAAGATATACGCAAAGTCTTACTATTTGTTTGACCCAGATAAAGCTAAATATTTATTCTCGAGTTCAGTCATTACAGCTTTATCCTTTTCTGTTGAATCCTCATAGCCGATCAAATGCAACAGGCCATGGATGAATATACGCTGAAACTCACGTTCCACAGGCTCTTTAAACTCAGCAGATTGTTCTAAGATGCGGGGAGCACAACAGAATAGAGTACCTTCAATGGCAGTGTTATTTTGCGACTCTTGCCCCTCATCATATCTGAATGAAATAATATCGGTGACATAATATCGGCTCAAATGCTCTTTGTTGATCCGCACAATTTCATCTTCATCCACATAAACCAATTCAACAAAGGCGAATCTAGCATTTTCCTGATCAGAGACTGTATATAATATCGATTCTGCCTTTTTTTGTCTTAAAGGGACTTTTTCTTCGCTTTCATTAAAGATCTCAAGAACGGAAGTCTCATTATTCAAAACGGGAGTTGTTAGAATGAAAAGTCATCATCCATCGACTCGGTGAGGGAGAGGGCGATGCCACACATCATGAGATCTTCGGGAAGCTGGGTGAAATCTCCGCTAAGAATACTTTGGTCAACATTGGCATACAAGCTGCAACCGGCTGTTTTCTCTACGATCAAACCCGAAGTTTTTTCACCTGACTTTCCAAAAAAAGTAACCTGTTGAAGTATTTCACTGGCTACAAAAGCCGTGCAGTTATGGAGCTGAAGAAAAGTGTTATAGGCATACACTGAAACCATGTTCATTTGCTCCCCATTAACATCCAGTCCCAGATGGATCTCAAGGGCAAGTTTACGAGGCTCGTCTTCGCTTTTTACTTCAAAACGAAATACATCATTTCCCAGAGGCTTAGCTGAGGTTCCCAGAACCTTGCCAATCGTTTCAATATTTTCTTTAGTAAATTGATGGATCATAGTCATTTGTTTTGTGTATCCAAATATACGACACCAACTAACAAGTTTAAATAACAGAGTTAATTGAGTCCATATCGTTCAATTTCGGCTTCACTTTCTTCTATAGTTTCAGGTATTCCCGGGAATTGCGACCCCATTAACTGGTTTACCTGTTCGGCAAGCTGAACGGCTTTTTCGGTATCACCATGCTGGAAATATGCATATTGGACCAATGTAAGCGACTGACGAATAGTCCTGACTTGAGTCAGGTATTCTTGTGCTTCATTATTCAGCTGATTGAGTTGAGAACGGATTTCCCTTTGAGCACTAATATCACCTTGGGCTCTTGCACTTTCAAATTCACTGCTTAGTCGGCTAAATTGCGTTTCAATTTCAGTAAATCTATCCAGATTTGTGTTGAGGCTTTCAAGTAGAATTTCCTCAGCAGATTCTGCCAGCCGGGTAGCATCTTCGGTTAAACCAACCTGTGCATATCTGACTGAATATAAAAGTTTAAGTGATTGGTTGGTTTCATCAGGCCTGAATGGAACCTTATCTTCACCCCATTTCAACCAATAACCGGCACTGTCTGCTTTTTCCTCTTCCAGATATTCCATGGCAAGAGACATGAAAATAAATCTGTAATTACTCAGCATTCTTCTAATGTTCTCATCAAAATAAACATCCGGATTATCCCATTCGCGGAATTGGAATTTTTCTAAACGGTTGATAAATATTTCTGGATTGAGATATCCATCATCACCCGCTCCAAAGTTCTTTGGAACAACACGATATGCTTTGCCTTCTGTACGGAAATAATTTTCCAGATTGAGCTGACTTTGACTGGATACCGTATTAGCAAAATATACTGGGCGTAGCCAGTTATTGGTTTGCAGGATATCCAGAATCAGGCGGTCTTGTGTTTGCAGATAATAGATCGGGTTACCTTGTGGATCTTCACCGTAAAAGCGTCCGTTCAATTGCCAGTTCACTACATCATCCAATGAATCGACCGGCATTTCGAAATCAACACCTTTTTGGAGTATTGAAAGAGAGGTGTCGGGCTTAATGCCAATTGATTCTTTATAGCTTTGGTCATCAGAGAAAGCTTCTCGTAGCATGTCTTTGTCAACCGGAATCTGTATGGTTTGTGGTTGCCACTGACTGATACCTGAGGTTACTCGTTCAATTTCCTCATCCGATAAAGAAATAGGCAAGGGAGCTGATTCATGAGACCATTGATCCCTAAGCTGTTTTATATACCAGTCTGTGTTAAGCAGACTCAGACAAACGATTCGAACATCCGTTCTAACGCCTTCAACTTCCTGCAAGTACCAAAGAGGAAAGGTATCGTTATCACCATTAGTGAATAAGATGGAATTCGGTGCTGTTGACTCCAGCAGATTTCTTGCATAGTCAGGAGCTACATAGCGATTGCTTCGGTCGTGGTCGTCCCAGTTCTGTGATCCCATCCATACCGGAGATGCAAGAAGGCAGAATACCACAGCTGCATACCCCAATATCTTATTATTGGCATAACTCTTAATAAGATCTACCAATCCTGTGACTCCCAATCCTATCCAAATAGAAAAGGCGAAGAAGGAACCTACGTAGGCATAATCCCGTTCACGAGGCTGATATGGGGTTTGATTCAGGAACACGATAATAGCCAACCCCGTGACTATAAAGAGTGCCATAATAGCAAGTGCCCGCTGCCAGTCAGAATTAAAATGATAGATCATTCCAAACAGGCCCAGCAAAAACGGAATAAAGAAATAGGCATTACTTGCCTTATTGTTGGGGTAAGCAGGTTCTTCAAATCCTGATCGCCATCCTGCACCCTGAATGTCTGCCTCTCGGCCAATAAAGTTCCAGTTGAAATACCTGATATACATATGATTCACCTGGTAATCCCAGAAAAAGCTCCAGTCAGAATTATAGCGGGAATAATAGTCCAGATGATTGGGAGCTGATGAATAACGTCGGGGGAAAAACTCTTCGGATTCTCTGTTGATCTGTCCGGTGTTGTCATCGAAATTGTGCCCTTTTAGTATGGGAGTAGCCCCATACTGTTCACGCTTCAAATAGCTGATGAAAGCTTCAGCTGTTTCCGGGTCATTCTCATCAATGGGAGGATCGGCGATCGAACGGATCATGATGACCGAATAGGATGAAAACCCGATCAGGATCATGGCGTAGCAAATGGCAATTATATTGGCCAGACGCATTTTATTTTTTTGAGTGTAGTAAATGGCATACGCTACTGCTGCCATAAAAAGAAAGAGAAAGGTAATGGAGCCAATTAACCCGTAGGTCAGATCATTAACACTATTAGCAATGGTTGGAATATTCTGAATAGTAAAAGGGTAGATCGAAAAGAAAGCCAGTACAGCTCCCGCTCCCATTAAAAGGAAAGATTTTAACTCAAAATCCTTGAATTTGAAATATATAATGAGTGCTACAAAGAAAAGAGCCAGTAAATTTAATAAGTGGACTCCAATGGCAATTCCAAACATATAAGCGATAAGTACAAGCCATTTTTCATTGTATTTTTGATCAAAATTTTCAGCCCATTTCAATGCAAGCCAAACCACAATGGCTGTAAAGAACATCGACATCGCATAAACCTCAGCTTCTACAGCATTGAACCAGAATGTATCGGTAACGGCAAAAGTAAGGGCGCCAACTAAAGCTCCACCGTACATCCCGATTTTATCCATCAGATCCATTTGGTCGGGATGTCCTTTCCACTCCCGAACTAAGCGAACAACAATCAAATATAACAGCATGATCGTCAACGCAGAGGTCAGCGCACTTATAAAATTAATACTGACTGCAACATAACCTGCGGGCATGAACATAGAAAAAATTCGTCCGACTAAGGAATAGAAGGGTGCACCGGGAGGGTGATTCACCTGAAGGCCGTGGGCTACAGCAATAAATTCACCGGAATCCCAAAAACTTGCAGTAGGGGCGAGGGTTAGCGTATAAATTATGAGAGAAACAATAAAAGCAAAAAGAGCGAGATACCTATTGGTAGTTTTATGATCTGAAAACATGAAATATTTGTTAGCGGCTCAAAATTTTTTTTGGATATTCGTAGAATACACTTTATGATAGGCTCGCAATTATAAGCACAGCCTGATACTAATCAAAACCTAAGATACATAAGAATTTAAACTTCTCGCAGATAAAACGGGGAAGTTGATTCCATATTTTAAAAACTAACCATTTTTCGCATGTCAGCTAATACAAAAGAAAGATTTTCTTCAAAACTCGGATTGATTTTAAGTGTACTTGGTATCGCTATCGGGACCGGTAATATTTGGCGCTTTCCAAGGATTGCCGCTCAAAATGGTGGGGAAGAGGGCGCAGGGGCGTTCTTATTCGCCTGGGTTTGTTTTCTTTTGTTATGGTCTATTCCGTTGATAATAGCTGAATATGGCATGGGCCGAAATGGAAGGAAAGGAGTGGTCGGTTCTTTTGTGGCACTTATAGGAGAGAAGAAAGGATGGCTTGGAGGCTTTGTTGGTTTTGTTGCCACGGCCATCATGTTTTATTACAGTGTGGTTGCCAGCTGGTGTTTATACTATCTAATTATCTCTGTTACTACAGCCTTACCCGGTGATCTTCAGCAGGCCAATGCTATATGGGAAGGATTTCAAGGCTCTAACTGGCCGCTGGTGGGTCATGCATTTGTGATGGGAGTAGGGGGCATTATTGTGATAAAAGGAATCTCATCCATTGAGAAAGTTAACAAGGTATTGATCCCTTCCCTTTTACTGGTATTGATAATCTCGTTGTTTAAAGCACTTTCTCTGGAAGGAAGTGGGCTTGGGATCGAATATTTATTCACCCCGGATTGGTCCACCTTAAAGGAGCCTCAGATATGGCTGGAGGCCTTGACGCAAAATGCATGGGATACCGGTGCTGCATGGGGATTGATCTTGACTTATGCAGCTTATATGCGTTCTCAGGATGATGTTACCATTAGTGCTTTTCAAACCGGTATTGGTAATAATATGGTCTCACTGATAGCAGCAATTATTATCTTTTCTACTGTATTTGGCACCCTTAGTCCGACAATGGGCGACAGCGAGATCCTGGAAGTTATGAAAACTTCAGGTCCGGCTTCAACTGGCCTCACTTTTATCTGGATGCCCCAATTATTTGCTACGATGGGAGGAGGGGGCATCTTCGCGATCCTGTTTTTCCTTGGATTGACCTTCGCAGCTTTCAGTTCCCTTATTTCAATGATCGAACTGGCGGTAAAGGTTTTTGTAGATATGGGAGCAAACCGTAAACGAGCTACCATGATAATTTGCGGAGCCGGATTTGGTTTTGGGATTCCTTCTGCGGTTAATCTGACCTTTTTTGCCAATCAGGATTTTGTGTGGGGAGTAGGGCTGATGGTTTCCGGGGCTTTGATATCCTATGCCGTAATTAAATATGGAACTCAGAAATTCCGGGAAGAAATTATAAATACCGAAGAGCGCTCGTCTACTTTAGGGAAATGGTGGGAGATCATTATTAAATACGTAGTGCCGATCGAAGTAGTAACATTGCTTGGCTGGTGGATGTACCTGAGTGCCGCTGAGTATGCACCTGATACCTGGTTCAACCCGCTGAGCCCATATTCTGTGGCTACGGTTGTATTACAGTGGGCAATGGCTTTAGGCTTGGTTTGGTTTTTCCGCAAGCGGTTGATGAATTCAAACGGGAAAAAAGTTTCATCCGATAGCAGTGGCTCTGATTCAAATACAGCTTTCGGGAGCGAAAATTAAACTGTTGCATTGGCACATCTATAAGAAAAAAAAAGCCCCAACCGAAATAAATCGGTCGGGGCTTTATGTGTTCAATCAATAAATTGCTGTATTAATTTGAAGGTCTTACAAGAGTATTACCTTCGAGTGTAACTGCTGCAATACGTGCCAGTAAACGGCCTTCAACACTTG
>NZ_DASSWP010000239.1:0-8476 GCF_035704785.1 Gracilimonas sp.
GGTTAAGTGCCTATCATTGCCGGCCCGGACGTCATACAAGATAGGATAGCGTTGAAGTGCTTTCTGTCGCTTTAACGTGAAACTTTAACAGGATAGATTGAAGTCGCTTAGGTACTGGGCTCGGCTTCAGGCGAATGTCAATCAGTACCTACACATGTAGATGCTAACAGGTCTACCTTCCCGGACCGGGGTTCGACTCCCCGCACCTCCACAATACACTTAAAAACTAAGCCAAAGTGCCTTTAAAGCGCTTTGGCTTTTTTATTTTGTGTGAATTTGTCCTCGTTGCGAAGGTCCGCCTTCGCAACGCAGTCGGGGAAGCTCCAGCTTCCCGTGGTTGAAATGAGCTTATGTTCCCGGATAACGCACCACTGGAAGCCGGAGCTTCCGGGAGGAGGTTACGCAGCTGGAGCTACGTAACCAGAATGAGAATTCTGCAATTCAAATTTCAATAGTATCACCCTTTCTACTCACATCCTGTTTTGCTATTATTGGAAGCCTTAATATCAATGATACAAAGGAGTACAACGCGCATTTATGATCTTAATAGCGGAAGCAGGTTTGGCAGAGTGATATGAATAAGAAAAGGCAGAACATTACCTCAGGAACAGAGTGGGAAGATAAAGTAGGGTACAACCGAGCTGTGAAAGTCGGGAATCAGATTTTTGTGTCCGGGACAACAGCTGTTGGTGAAACTGGGGAGATCGTTGGGAAAGGAGACGTTTACCTTCAAACAAAACAGTGTATTTTGAACATCGAGAAGGCACTGAAGAAAGCCGGTGCTTCACTTGAGGATGTTGTCCGTACACGAACCTTCATTACAAATATGGACGAATGGGAGGCCTTTGGGAAAGCACACGAGGAATTCTTCGGGACCATCAATCCGGCAGCCACCTTAGTGGAAGTAAACAAACTCATAGATCCGAATCTGTTAGTAGAAATTGAGGTAGATGCGATTTTGGGAGAAATGAGTAGTGAGTGGTGAGCCGCCTTACACCTAACACTTTGAGCCTAACACCTAATACTAAAACCACACCATTAAGTTAAAAGAAGGTTGAATTCCCAGGTCATAAACATCCATAGGCTCTGCAGTCAGTCGCCGTTGATTTTGAGGCACTGAAGTATCAATTACCAGATTTAATTCTCGATACCAGGTATTTTGCCTATCCAGCACATTGAATACAGATACATTCATTTCCAATTTTGTACTACGGATGTCTAGGTTGTACTCAATTCCTGCATCAAGCCTTCGGTAATCTCCTAACCGCTGTTTGTTTTCAACCCCTAAGAAATAAAGTCGGTTTGGCACTCCGGAAGAAGCAGTAAAACTCAAAAAGCTCTTTAAATTAGAAACTGGCTCATATTCTATGGTAGAACTGAAGCTATGGGTTCGATCCCAACTGGCATAAAATTCATTGCTCCCCAATATTACCTCGTTTTGGAAGGTAGATTCAGAAAGGGTATATGAATGGCTCAGAGTTATTTTTTTGAACCTGTTTCTGAGAAGAAATTCGAGTCCCTTGGAAATCCCGTCATTATTGTATAGCCATGGCGGGGCTTCAAAACTGTTACTGAGTGACTGCGCATTGATCTCAAAAAGCCGGGCATTATTCAATGCTTTGTAATAGCCTTCTATCTGAAACAGCGTATTTCCCCACAATTTAGCGTACGCCCCGGCCGTAAAATAGTCAGAAGAAGTGGGGGGCTGTTCCTCAGAACTAATGATCCAGATATCAGGGCTGCTTATGTTGTAAAAAGAGAGTCGATGGGTGAATTGATAATTCCTGCTGTATCCCAACCCAAATGACAGAGGCCTTTCATTGAGAAACTTAAGTTTAACTCTTGGTGAGAAGTACAGAAACTCACCGTTGGTATAGTAATGTAATCGACCACCCAAATGAAGATTGATCAGGTCTGAATTTGTGTAATCCATTTGTGAGTAAAGGTCTATAAGCCCTGATTCAAAGTTGGTAAAAAAACCGGGACGATCGAATGATTCTTCCAAGTATTCGCCCATGAAGTATTGGAAAGACCCCCCAAAGGTCCATTGAGTTTCAGGCCGTATCAAATCAAAAGACTGGTCAAATTTAAACTCATTGAATATACTTTCATTTTTCAGGGGAAAGGTAAACACCTGAACTCCGGAACCACCATTTTCAATACGGTTATAAACAAAGTCATCTTTACTGAATTCAGTATTATAAATACTTGCAGCTGCCAAAGTATGGCTGTAAAGGGTATTGGTTACAGGAGCAGTATAAGTAAGGCTGGAACTGAAATTACCCCAGTTATTTCTTGTTTCCATGTCTTCGAGGCTGAACCTTTCATCAGGTGCACTTGGGTTGAAACGCCGTACAAGTCGCTTTGCATCCTGAGATACATTATCTGCACCATAATAACTGCCGGCTATCAATCGGCTTCCGTTTTTAAATTCAAAGTATATCTTTCCGTGGAGATCAAAGAAAGCGGCATCATACTCTCCAGGAAATACAAGCCTTGATTCAAGATCAGAAAGGTTATCTGCGATCACTTCGCGGGGACGCTCTATATTCAAACCGTAGGCTATGAGTTCATCATTGCCAAACCAGTTTAAGGTATTCATGGTAGATGTGCGCCCGGATACCAGCCAGCTGCTCCTTCCCGAAACCAAAGGTCCCTGCAGCGTGGTATTGAAAGCGGTATTACTAAGCCCGGCAGAAGATCTGAAATTATTTAATGAGCCTGTTTTGGTGAGCATAGAAAGAGTTCCGCCGGGAGAGGATGGGATTTGAGCGGGGGTTACATCATAAAAGAAGCCGGAATTTTGAATCGCATTGGGGTTAAAACTATCCAGTAATCCGAACAAGTGAGATTGATTATAGATCGTGATCCCATCTAAAAGTATTTGAGTAGCATCAGAAGAACTGCCTCTTACATTGATACCATTATTGATAGCGGGGCCATTGCTTACAGAAGGCAGCGATTGCAACGCTTTCGCTGTATTGTTCTCCCCAAATGGATTAAGTACCCCGGTATTTATAAAATTTCGGTAGATACTGTCGGAGCCGGCTGAATAATTAAATCCTGTAACTACGATATCATTCCCTTTTACTGCTTCAGGTGATAAACGGATAGTGATATCCTCAAAAGAGCTGCCTTGCTTCAGATCAAGTGAAATTTGATTGGTTGCATAACCGAGATAAGATCCGCTAATGGAGAATTCTTGTCCTGACGCTAACGAGGTAATACTAAACACTCCTGATGAGTTACTTGCCGTTCCGTATGTTTTATTTCCTCTTTTCCAGAAAATGGTGGCATAGGGGAGGCGCTCCCCGGTTTCTGCATCAACTATTTGCCCGGTTATGGAAATATTTTGGGCGGGATCAGCTTTTTGTATGTAAAGAACGATCTGTCTTCGATCTGTATTTGCATCTACTGCAATATTATAGGCGGAAATGCGGGAACTCAGAGAGTCTATAAAATCATCTTGCTGCGCCTTAAAACTAAGAGTTATACCTGCAACCTGCGATTCCCGATATAAAAACCGATAGTCAGTCTTGCTTTCAATAGTTTCAATGATCTGCAGTAATGGAGCAGATTGAAATGAAAATTGAGCAAAAGCCTGCTGCCCCACCCCTAATACCCCTAAAAAAAACAAAATCGCAGAAAGGTGTTTAAGCATCAGTTGCCCGGATTAAATACGTAGGTACTGTCACCGGTATGTGTGAAGCTTCCCCCAAGAACCAGTTCCAGGTCGTGAAGTACGGAGGAAATCTCATCAAGTTGAATTGAACCGCTTAAGGTTTCATCAAGCACCGATTCAGGGCTTTCTATTTGTATGTTGAAATGCTGCTCAAGCTCGTTGAATACAGCCGACACCAATTCATTTTGAAAGACCAGCTCATTCGTTAGCCAGTCGGTATAAACTGATTCCTCTGATTGTGTAATCAGAGGAGAATCAGTGGCATCATTAACTATAGATGACTGACCGGGCTCCAGTATCACAGATTCTGAATTTTTTAGGGATTCATATTTGATCTTCCCTTCCTGCAGAAATACTTTTGATGAATTTCCCCAGCTGCTTAAAACAAATTGGGTTCCTAAAACTTCAACTTTGGCCTGATCCGTAACGACAGTAAATGTACGATCCGGGTTATGAGCAACTTCGAAATACCCTTCCCCTTCAATTCTATATTCTGCGGAATTGGGAGAAACAGAATTTTCATACAATCGAGAGTTAGGGCGAAGGCTGACGGTTGATCCGTCCTGAAGTTGTATCTGCTGAATGGATGCAAAACTTTCACCGATCAGTGTAGGACTTGTAAGGCTTTGATAAACAAAACTTCCTACCAAAGCTGTGATCAGTAAAGCTGCAGCAATTGCATACCTTTTAATTGCCGGCGTTAATTTAAAGATCCGGGCAGTGTCTTTTTCTTGATCAATTTCAGACTGAATAGAATTCCAGATAGAGGCGGAGTCTATTTCAGGAACATGTTTTTTTATAGTATTCCGGTATTTAAACAACTCAATGAGAAAAGGATCCGCATCTTTTTTCAATGAGCTCAGATCCGGCAAAGCTTCTCCTATCTTCCTAGCAAGCAGAAGGTCAGCGTCATCAGGTGATATGTAGGAATTGTCAGCCATTTTAGTTTAAGAAACGGGCAGATTATGCATCTGCCCCAATTATTAGAGGATCTGTGGATCAATCTTCTTCGTTATCATCATCAGGAAGCTCAAATTCGATCTCGTCTGCAATGAACTCCAGTTGATTTTGAGGATTAATATAACCCTCGGCTTCGGCAATAACCGTAACGCCGCTTTCCAGAGCGAGAGCTACATCTTCCAAGGTTTCAAACCCATCATCTCCTTCAATCTCTGTTCTTGGGGTAATAATAACGATTATATCATTGTCGAGAGTGACAGTTTCATTATCAAGGTCTACTGAATTTACTGAGGCCTCAAGTTCGTCATCGTCATCAGTTACGAATCCGGATGAAAGGTTGACCCTAAATTGTTTGCTTAGGTTGCGAAATCTTAGCAATGCGGTACCATCACCATCCATAACAATAGTTCCGGTAATGGTTTTAGTTGATTCATCGCCGTTATTATTCTTATAGATACTCATTTCGTAGGTGAGTGTACCGTTAACACCTTGTTCAAGAGACCCATTTTGAGCTACGGTATCTTTATTGATCTCAATATCAAGAAAGCTGATCTCATTTACATACGACCGCTCGAATGTATCTCCATTTGCTCTAACTCCTGTAAATGAACCATTTCCATAATGCTTGCCGTCAAATGAAAGAACAGAAGCGGCTGTACTTAATCCTTTTATGGAAAAAGTATCTGCACGGCTGAAATTTGAGTGCCGAAAGCGGTTCGACATATCACCGGTCTTTGAAGCAGTGAAATCTATATTTTCGATGCTTTCTTTATTCATACGCGGCTGCTGAATAAATGCGCCTTCAATATCTGTAAAGATATAAGTGAGAACTGCTGAGAGGTTTTTTTCGAAGTTTGGAGCATTTACCTGACGGTCGAAACTGATGCTATGTGTGCCGGTTTCAGGATCATAATCATACTGAAAGTTACTCTCGTTGCCTCTGCCTGAATATTCGTCATCATCATTATCACCATCTCCATCTTTGGCAAGTGTGCTACTTGTGCCGAATCCATCGATTGAGACCGTTGCCAATGCATCATTCAAACTGGAGAATACCCCCTCATTATCATCAGAAAGAGCCTGTCCCATAATTTGGCTGGCGGCTTCAATATCTTCAGGAGTAAGTTCATTGTTGAGGTCATCTGAAACATCCCCTAAAGTACATGCAGATATCAAAAAGACAGGTACTATATAACCTGCTGCTTTCAGAAGTTTTTTAAATGCTTTCATGATTATAAAATTATTGTTCTGTGTTCACTATTAATACACATCAGATGATTGGTACCCCTAACCAATATTAATATATTTTTTCAGAAATCTTAATAACAAAAAAAGCCCTGTTATTGTTCACATAACAGGGCTTGCTTGGGTTTATTGTCAGTTAGTAGTAGGCCATAAGTGCCTCCTAATCATCATCATCGTCGTCGTCATCATCATTATCTTCTTCTTCTTCACCTTCGGCTTCGAAAGAGTTTTCGATATTATTTTCAATGATCTCTTTATTAGCTGGATTTGTTGGATCTAATGGATTTCCCTGGTTATCAGTAAACCAACCTGCCGGATCTATATTAATAGCTACTGCGGCAGAATTTGTGCTGCTGCTGATTTCCAATGGGGGATTAAGATCCATTTCAATTTCAAAGTCTGCGTCTGATCTGAACATGAATTCTTCACCGTTATAAATGCCTTTGATCACGAGAGAATACTCGTCATCTCCATCTCTGAAATCAGGATCATCAACTTGGGTGCCGTCATCATCATTTTCAATTTCCATCTCAAACTCGTCATACAGGCCGGCCGGGATTTGATGAGAGGTCAATTCAACGCGACTACCGTCAAGCGGAAGATTGACGATGAGGTCCTCTACTTCAAAATCAGCAGAGTCATCATTTACACTTTCGAGTTCAAGTTCCTCAACAAGCAATTTGATCTCAGTAAGAGAATCTAAATTTATTGCTTTAAACTTGGCTACAGAAGAAGTTTGTACCTGCATGGTTACGGCTACTTCTTTTGGGCCGTTATCGTCAGAGTTGAGGACGTTACATCCTGCTCCGACAAGCATTACACTAATAAAAATTGTAAGAGGTATGAATAGTCTGGATAAATTCATGGTGTTGAAATTAAGTTCGGATTATTTTTAACAGCATTTTGCTGTATTTGTTCCAACTTAATTACACATGAAATAGGGGATACCCCTAAAAGAAATTATAAAAAATCTTTAGCGGTCTCTGAAAGGAGGGCACGGAGGTCTTTTAGGGCAAGTCCCATATGATTTTCTATGGTTTTAACAGAAACCTCTAAAAATTCAGCCGCTTCTTTATAAGTGAAATCCTGAAGAAAGCACAGCCTGAACACATTTTGTCTTTTTTCAGGCATGCTTGAAATAGCATTTTCTAAGGCATTATGAAGCTCTTGCTGTTCCAGATTACCATCCGGAGCGTTATTAGTTGAAACGGCTACATCGGGAATTTCTTCATTACGGTCGAACTTGGAATGGTCTCTAAACAGGTTTAACATTCTGGTGTATGCAATTCTGAATAGGTAGGCACGCAAGGACTTACTTTCTTCAATTTTGCCTCTGTTTTCCCAAATATAGATGAATGCTTTTTGAATAAGGTCCTCTGCAGCATCTTCAGAAACGCCTTTTTGCATCAAAAACCGAAATAATTCACCGTGATGAGCATCAAAAAATTTCTTAAAAGCCTTTTGATCTCCGTTTTTAATTTTTAAATAAATGTCTGATTCGTTAGACTCACTGTCTAATGCAGCGCCCAGAATCAGTAATAATTGAATAACAGTTGCGTCCATCTAAATGATTTTATTTTCGCTAAATTTGAAGAATTTATATTAGAATAAGAAATCGGCATGAAGACATTTTTATTTCTTTTACTACTATTTTCAAGTGCTTTCCTACAGCATAGCACGACTGTTGAACTGTATAAAGAAGAGAAGGAAGATCACATTGAGATCTATGCCCGTAATCAAAATGTGTATCCTGTTACCATTGAAATTGAACTTGAGATCGAAAATTTACGACCGGACAAAAATCCCCCATATCTGTATACCGTTGATCCCGGAAGAGACCAAAAGATCATGGATCTTTTTTATGAAGACAAGAGTGCAGGCTGGAAATACAGGTCAGGTTATCAATATTACATGGGTGACATCAATGCTCGCCATAATAATAGTTTTGCATACCGATTACCTTATCACAGAGGAGAATCCTATAAAGTTGATCAAGGTTTTGGCGGGCAGTTTTCTCATCAGGGAGAGCTGCAGTATGCGCTCGATTTCAATATGCCTATGGGTACTGCGATCTATGCAGCCCGAAATGGGAAAGTTGTAATGATGGAGGAGAATAGTGACAAGGGCGGGCCCTCAGCTAATATGATGGAGTTTGCAAATTTTATAACCATTATGCACGATGACGGCACTTTTGCTGATTACTCCCACCTGAAATATCAGGGAGCAAATGTGAGAATAGGCCAGCAAGTTCAAATGGGGCAGGTGATTGGATATTCAGGAGCAACAGGATATGCTACCGGACCTCATCTTCATTTTGTAGTAAAGAAAACAAAAAGAGGTGGAGGATTTACTTCAATTCCAGTAAAATTTGCTACTAAAGACGGTATTATTCAGCTTCGGGAAGGAGATACATATATTGGATATTGAATATCCAATAATAAAATAACCAATGTTCAGTTTCCATTTAAAGAGTACCTGAACATTGGTTACCGGAATTTTATTAATGTCTACTTTTTAATTTCCTTCCTCAAAATATTCATTGACCAATATCGGTTCACCAAACCCAAGTTGTTCAAGACGATCGAGTTG
>NZ_DASSWP010000009.1:0-9736 GCF_035704785.1 Gracilimonas sp.
TTGGTGCTGTAGGCACGATCATACCCGGAGTTACGGTAGCAATTCAAAGTTTAGAAAATGGCGAGATCATCGCTGAAATAAGCGGGGAAGACTATCCAACCGATCTAAGCAGCGAAGCCGGTGAAATACTTTGTAAAGGTCCGAATGTTATGAAGGGTTACTGGAAGAATGAAGAGGCTACAAAGGAAATGATCGACAATGATGACTGGCTGCATACCGGTGATGTAGGTAAATTTGATGAGGGGTTCCTTAAGATCACCGACCGTATAAAGCATATGATCGTAAATGCCGGAGGTAAAAACATCTATCCGGGTCCCATCGAAGATCTTTTCAAAACCAGCAAATGGATCGATCAGATCGTGGTAGTTGGGGAAGCACAAAATTATATGGCTGGGATCATTGTGCCTGACTTTGAAGTGGTTGCCAAGTTTGCCAAAGAAAATGGGTTATCCTTTTCAGGGAATGAAGAGCTGATCGAATTAGAAGAAGTCAAAGATATCTACAAGAAAGAACTTAGGACATTTTCAAAAGAATTGGCTTCTCATGAGAAGATCCGTGATTTCAGATTAGTGCCTCATGAATTCTCAGTAGAAACAGGTGAAATGACCCCAACCTTAAAAGTTAAACGCCGGGTTATTGCTGATAAATACGGACACCTGATCAATGATATTTTTAAAGATGATAAGGACTGACTTTGAATTCTAGGCGAAGTTCAAACAAAAAAAGGCTTCCTTGCGGAAGCCTTTGTTGGTTAAAAGAATAGAGATGAAAATTAAAGAAAGCAGGGCTTACATTTCATTACTGTTGATGTTGCCTATTGCTGAAGCGTCTGCCTTGCCGTTTGCAAGAGCCTCAAGTCGGGCTACAGCATCCCAAAGCGTCATTGCTTTGTCCAGGGTATTGTCAAAAACATCATTTACAATAGGGTAGAAATACTGCATTCCCCAAACCTGACGTGCTAATTCAGCTTTCATCCTGCCTTCAAGCAGCCAGGCTACATCTTCAAAATGACCTTCCGGTACAAACAGGGAATCGTTTCTGAAATCCGGGCTTTCAACCGTATCAGCGATAACCATTCCACGGTCTAAAAGCAGTGATTTTAATTCATCGAGATGTTTTGGCTCCCATTCAAAATTTTCACGGAAATTTTGGAAATCAGATTCCCATTCACTTCTGAATTCTTCTCCGTTTTCATCAAGGAATGTTCGGACATAATCGAAAGAAGCACGTTCTCTGATAGCAAAGTTGAATACATAAGCAGAAGTGCTGGTGTCGCTAGGCACTATATAATCCGGAACTATACCACCGCCTCCATACACAGTTCTTCCGGCGCTTGTACGGTATTTCAATGAATCAGGGATATCATCAATGAACTCCGATGCATCCTCCATTGCATCATCACGGCGGTAAATTTCATAAGCGTATTCTTCACCACCTTCTACAAATGGTTTCTGTATCAACCGGCCTGAAGGAGTATAATACCTGGAAATGGTAACACGAACGCTGCTCTTGTCAACCAGTTCATATTGCTGTTGAACTAATCCTTTCCCAAAGGTTCTCTTACCTACGATCAAACCTCGATCGTGATCCTGAATAGCACCACTTACAATTTCACTTGCCGAGGCAGCACCTTCATCAACCAAAACGATAACAGGTTTATCTTTGAAAGCACCGTCTTTCCGGGAAAAATATTCCCCGTCAAAACGACTATGCTTACTTTTGGTAGAAACTAATTCAGTGCCCTCAGCAAAAAATTCTTCAGTAATAGCAATGGCTTGACTTAGATAGCCTCCGGGATTGCCACGAAGATCTAATACCAACCTGTTCATTCCTTTCTCACGAAGTTCACCAAGAGCTTGCATAAACTCTTGATGAGTAGTTGCTGCAAAACGGTTTATTTTAATATATCCTGTTCTCTCATCGAGCATGTAAGAGGCATCTACGGTGTAGAGAGGAATATCATCACGAATGATAGTAAAGTTTATGGGATCTTTTACATTTGGCCTTTTTATAGTGACGTTAACTTCTGTGTCTTTTTCACCCCTGAGTTTGCGTATTACCATTTCATTTGTGAAACCTACTGACGAAGAATCTTCAATTTGAATGATTCGGTCTCCGGAACGTATTCCAAGCTGTTCACTGGGTCCACCGGAAATTGCTGTGATTACAGTTATGGTATCCTGGATGATCTGGAATTGAACACCGATACCCTGAAACTCGCCGGCAAATTCTGCCTGTATTTGCTCATTATCTTCCGCTTCGATGTACATGGAATGAGGATCAAGCGTTGAAAACATACCTCTAATAGCTTCTTCTGTAAGATTAGCCATGTTCTCATCAGGGCTGTTATTACTTACATATAAATAAGCCTTTTCAAAGTTTGCGAAAGAATCTCTGATCGAATTTATTTCAATGTCTTTGAAAGTTGTGTCGATAGGAGTTCCGTCAATCTTTAGGGTAGAATCCTTTATAGCTTCGACCATATACTTAATACTGGACTTATACATTTCATTCAGATCGGGTTCCTTGAAATAGTTGGCAACGATACTGCGTTGTGCCTGATGATATTTAGTCAAATTCTCCGTGTCATCATTACCTGATTGCAGAACAGGATCGATGCCTGTAAAACGCAGGAAGGAGAGGAGTAATAATATTAAAACGTTTGGGTAAATTATTTTTTTCAATTGCATAAATATCATCTTACATCAATTATTTTATACTGATAACCAAAATCAGGTGGAATAGTTTCATTGCAAACGATTGTAATGAATAAAGTAGTATAGTACAATTTTAAGCAATGTTTTTTTATCTCGATCAAGTGATTTTTTTCAATCTGATCTCACCGGATATTTGGAGTATTTATCATCTTTAAACTTGCATTAGAGGATATAATGACTCAAGTCCTTGTCTTTCACAATTCCGGATAATTGTTTATCCACGTATGCCTTATCTATTGTGATGTTACCGGAATTTATATCATCAGGTACTGCAAATAAAAGCTCGTCAAACAACGAAGACATTATCGTGTGCAAACGCCGGGCTCCAATATTTTCGACGGAAGAATTTACTTCCGCTGCTATTCTGGCAATTTCCCGGATTGCATCTTCCTTAAACTCAATACCTACTCCTTCTGTTTTAAGCATGGCAATATATTGCTTGGTAAGAGCATTTTTTGGTTTAGAAAGAATATCTACGAAATCATCTTCCGTAAGTGATGTCAATTCAACCCGAATAGGGAAGCGGCCCTGCAGTTCCGGAATCAAGTCAGATGGTTTTGAAACATGAAATGCACCGGAACCGATGAATAGAATATGATCTGTTTTTACGATGCCGTGTTTGGTATTAACAGCACTTCCTTCAACAATGGGAAGTAAGTCTCTCTGTACACCTTGCCGGCTTACATCAGGCCCGCTTTTTCCGCCACTTCCGCTGGAAGGTTCCGCGATCTTATCAATTTCATCTATAAAAACGATCCCTTGTTTCTGTACACGCTCAAGAGCTTCCTGAACGGCAGATTCATGATCGATCAATTTTTCCGCTTCTTCTTCAGTGAGAATTTCACGGGCATCACTGATCGGAAGCTTTCTTTTTGACTTGTTATTTCCTTTACCCAGGTTGCCAAGCATATCCTGAAGATTGATCCCCATTTCTTCCATGCCTTGCGGGCCAAAAACTTGCATCATAGGGCTTTTTGAGGATTTTACTTCAATTTCAATTTCCCGGTCCTCAAGTTCTCCGTCTCTTAATTTTTCCCGAAAGCGTTCCCTTGTACGCTCATTTAGTTCCGAATCATTGGCTTTTTGCGGGTCAAAGTTTTCATCAGAGTTACTGCTTTTAAATCCGGGACCGTTTTTTTTAACAGGAGGGATGAGTATATCTAAAATTCGCTCTTCGGCTCTTTCGGCTGCCTTTTCCTTTACGCGATCCTGCATCTCTTTTTTCACCATGCTGATAGCAATATCAGTCAGGTCACGGATCATCGACTCAACATCACGCCCAACATATCCAACTTCAGTAAACTTTGAAGCTTCTACCTTCATAAAAGGAGCGTGAGCCAGCCGGGCAAGACGACGGGCAATCTCAGTTTTCCCGACTCCGGTTGGCCCGATCAATAAAATATTATTGGGCACTATTTCTTCGCGAATTTCTTCTTCGGCATTGAGCCGTCTCCAGCGATTACGAAGGGCAATAGAAACGGATCTTTTTGCATCTCTTTGGCCAACAATATATTTGTTTAACTCAGCTACAATTTGCTGAGGCGTTAAATTCTTTTCTTCAATAGTTAACATATCAGTCTTCAATTTCTAAAATCGTAATATTATGATTGGTGTAGATGTCTATATCTGCAGCAATGTGCAGAGCATCTTCAACGATCTGCCTGGAAGATAATTTCGGGGCATGTTTTACCATGGCTCTGGCTGCCGAAAGGGCATATGAGCCTCCGCTTCCTATGGTTGCGATCTCATCATCTGGCTCAATGACATCACCCTGACCGGAGATAACCAGCGACTTTTCATTATTCATCACAATTAGTAAAGCCTGCAGTTTTTGCAGAAACTTGTCCTTACGCCACTCTTTGGCTAACTCAACGGCTGCACGTTCCATGCTTCCGTTATATTCGTTTAGCTTCTCCTCATATTTCTCAAAAAGGGTGAAGGCATCAGCCGTAGAACCTGCAAATCCCGCCAGGATCTTGCCGTTATATAATTTGCGTACTTTCTTTACGGTGCTTTTCATAACGGTCTTGTCCATGGTAGCCTGACCGTCACTTCCAATTGCCGCCTTACCATTGTGGATTACTCCCACAACGGTAGTTGCGTGTAATTCTGATAAATTCATGCTTAAATTTTGTTTAATAGGATTGACTCAAGAGATACAAAAACCAAGCCAAGGCTTAATTTGAGGACTTATAGTACTTATTATTGCCTCTTCCATTCGAATTGTCATTTTGGCCTGACGATTTGCTGTTATTGCTTCGCTCTTTTTTGGAGATCTCCAGTCCTTCTTTATCACCTTTTCCACTCTCAAGTTCAATGAGCTCACCTTCACGCTCCAGAACTTCTTCAATAGACTCATCCCTCATAACAATATCAGTGATGTCTATATCAGAGCCAACCAAGGTTGCTCGGAATTCATTCATGGATACCGTTTCGTCACCGATCAATGAGATCTTGATACGGTATTTTGCCATCCATTTCCATCTGGTGCTAAACAGACCTTTTGTCAGAACGGATCTAAGATAAGGGTTTACATAAAGGTCAACAGCACGGTAGCTTGTATTATGCTTGAATTTGCTTAACCATGTTTGAAGATCAGTGAGTATGGTGTCTTCTGTAACAACATTTCCTGAACCGCCACAAACCGGGCACACTTTAGATACAGAATTAACCACACTTGGACGTATGCGCTGACGGGTGATCTGAACCAAGCCAAAGTCACTCATGCCTATCACATTGGTTTTAGCCGGGTCTTTGACAAATTCTTTCTTGAGTTCATCGTAGATCTTTTTACGATTCTTGTCATCACGGAGATCAATGAAGTCAACAACGATGATACCGCCTATATCCCGGAGCCGAAGCTGCTTTGCGATCTCTCTTGCCGCTTCGAGGTTTGTTTTCAGGGAATTATCTTCCTGACGTTTTTTGGCTGCGTAAGGGCCGGAGTTTACGTCCACCACATACATGGCTTCAGTTTGCTCGAAGATAAGATAACCGCCGGATTTCATGCGTACCCGGGGGCTAAAGATCGAGTTCACGTCATGTGCAATCTTCATGTAATCGAAGATATGCTCCTTGCCTTTGTAGAGCTCTACATTAGGGATCATTTGAGGAGCGATCTGACCTACATATGATTTGATCTGACGATATAAAGCAGGGTCATCAATTAAAACACGGTCATAATTTTTTGCAAAAAGATCCCGGATCAAACTTTCCGTCATGTTCAGATCACGGTACAGAAGGGCAGGGGGTTTAGCGTCTTCGAGCTTGTCAACGATCTGTTCCCATTTCTTAAGAACGTTTCGAAGGTCATCTTCCATGGCTTTTTTGTCCTGCCCCTGAGCAACGGTTCTTACGATCACTCCAAAACCATCAGGAACCATGTTATTCAGTATACCTTTCAAACGGCGGCGTTCTTTGTAATGACCGATCTTCTTGGAAACAGCGATATAATCACCCATTGGGATCAATACTAAAAATCGTCCGGCAATGGTAATATCAGTTGAAATTCGGGGGCCTTTGGAACCAATTGGTTCCTTAACGATCTGTACTAAAAGTTTTTGTCCTGTTCGGAGGATCTTACCGGCAAGGATCTGCTTTTCTACATTCGACAGATTTTCTTTATTCTGAATATCTTTTTTAGCCTGATTTGGAATGGCGTCAGGTCCGTTTAACCTCGTTACATATTCATCGAGATGGTCACCGGCATCAGAAAAGTGTAAAAAGGCATCTTTAGGCGTGCCCATATCAATAAAAGCAGCACGAATACCGCTTAATACTTTGTGAACCCTTGCTACATAAATATTACCAACAGTACGCTGGTTTTCTTCCGTTTCTATGAATAGCTGCGCTAACTCGCTGTTTTCCAAAAGCGCAATACGGGTCTGATTGCCCGAAGAGTGTATAATAATTTGATTCTTCATTAAAATTCTTCCTTTCCCGGAAGCCGCTATAACCCCTGCAAACGAACCATCGTATTAATTTACGGTGCAAATTTAGTACGGACTCATTGTTGAGATTGGGGTTGGAAGCAAACGGTCGAGCGGCTGCTTCGGGAATAATATCTGTTAAAATTGTTTTATTTGGGGATCCCGTATTGGGATCAGAAAAGAGATTCTGCGTTAATGTTGTAAGAAGTAACCCGCAGAAAAAGAAAAAATCGGTGATAGCATCGTTACAATAGATAAAAAATGATGCCGTCATTTCTTGTTTTTGATATGTATTCTGTGCGTTATGCAATCGAAAATAGTTTAAAAAAGCTTTTTATAGGTCGATTTTTTCTTCTATTAATATAACTGTGAAAGGTGATTAATGTAAACGCTTTTTTGAAAACGGAATAAACTTTAACGGATACAGAATAACATCTAATAACGATGAATGAAGATTGAATAGGAATGTTTCTTAAAAACTAAGTGGTCCTTTTAAAAAATCGCTTAAGTTCTTAGTTGGGGATAATTGAGATTTTGCTTTTAATCTTCTTCCACGCGTTTGATATTTGCACCGACGGCAGTAAGTTTTTCTTCCAGCGACTCGTAACCACGATCCAAGTGATAAATACGAAGCACTTCAGAAGTATTTTCTGCAACTAAGGCTGCCAACACCAGACTCACACTTGCTCTAAGATCTGTACTCATAACAGAAGCCCCTGTCAGTGGTGTCTTGCCTGAGATGCTAACGGTATTTTTTTCAACATCCATATCAGCGCCCAAGCGTACCAATTCCGGCACATAGCTGAATCGATCAAAATAAACGGTGTCTGTCACTTTGGATGCTCCTTCAGCCTGGGTCATCATTGTTGCCCATTGGGCTTGCAGATCGGTTGGGAATCCGGGATAGATCTCTGTTTTGATGGAAACAGGTTTAAGCACATCAGGTGCTTTTACATTAATGGTTGTTCCGTTGATATCAACTGAAGTGCCGGTCTTTCTAAGTTTATCGGGGAAGTTGCCGAGTTGCTCTGGGTTACAACCGGTCAGGGTAAGTTCCGACCCGGGGAACATGGCTCCGGCAATCATAAAAGTTCCCAGTTCAATACGATCCGGGTCATTAGAAACTTCAATCCCACTGAGATTGTTTACAGCTTTTATGGTGAGTGCATCGGTTCCAATACCATCAATATTAGCACCCATTTTAACCAGGAAATTACACAGCTGAACCACATCGGGTTCCTTGGCAGCGTTTTTAATAATGAATTTCTTCGCTTTTAAAACAGAAGCCAGTAACAGGTTAACCGTTGCTCCCACACTGCTTGGTTCCAGTTTAAAAGAGCCGCCCTCGATCTTGTCTTCAGCTTTAGCGATCACATAACCTTTCTCCAAAGAAATATCGATGCCCATGGCCTCCATACCTTTTAGGTGCAGGTCTACAGGGCGGGGGCCCCATGCACATCCACCCGGAAGAGATACCTTGGCATAACCGTGTTTGCCGACTAGAGCACCAAGCATATAAAATGAAGCCCGCATTTTTCGAACCAGATCATATGGCGCTTCAAGATGATTTACATTAGAAGGATCAATAGTCAATGTATTTTCGTCATCCTTAAAATCAACCTGGGCACCTACTACCCGGATCACGTTGTTAAAGGTGTATATATCTTTTAGCCGGGGAACATTTTTAATGATGCTGGTGGAATCACCAAGCAGTGATGCAGCCATTAATGGCAGTGCAGCATTTTTTGATCCGCTAATTGGGATCGTTCCTTTTAATGGATTGCCGCCTTTAATGATAAATTTATCCAATGGTCTCTATCTCCAGTATAGGTGAGTTTTTTTCTAATGACTGTCCAACTTCCGCTGTAATACTTGCGATTGTTCCGCTTATCGGTGCTTTCAATTCGTTTTCCATTTTCATGGCCTCCAGAATGACTAATGGCTGATCTTTCTCAACCTGGTCACCTTCAGAGATCATGATCTCAAGAATTTTACCGGGCATGGGAGCTTTAAGAATACCCTCCGCAGCTGCAGCTCCGGTTTTAAAACCAAGGCGATCAAGAAGTAGCTCCTGTTCATCTTTAACATCAACCGAATGCCAAACGCCATTCATTGAAAATTCTATGGAAGAACCTTCTTTATGTACATTATCAATCTTATAGGTTTTTGTTCCGATTCGCAGGATATAGCGTCCGTTTACGAACTCAAAAGTATAATTCCCTTTCTCCTTTCCTGATTCGAAAGTCCCTTCTTTAGGAGATAATTTTACTTGATGTTCATTTTCGCCAAAAGTTGCCTGGAATTTCATAAGCGGTTATTCATGTGTTTAATTCCTGATTTAGTTATGCGGTAGGTGGAATCTTTGATATTATCAGAGTCGAATAAGGAAGTGCTTTGAGCATCGGTTTGATCCGGATCGACCACTTCAATAAGACGAGAGTTCATCAGATTTATAATATCATCTCTGATTTCGCCATAGGCAAGTTGGGTTTCTTCCTGTATAACCTCAAATGGTTCAGGAAAAAGAAGACGATCTAAAATTTTTCGCTCTGATGGAGTTAGTTTTCTCATATGGGTTGAAGATAGAGCCGATGCAAAATTATCACAAATAAATACCCGTTAAATTATTTTGGTTTTTGGTTGGCCATAAAAATAAAAATGCTTTCATCGAAAAGTGTCGCATTGATTGTTATCTTAGGCCATGTTCAAAGTAAAAAATACAATTCTCTCTGACGATATAGCGACCGCTAAATTTGCTTGCGATCTGCCTCGCTGCAAAGGAGCATGCTGTGTAGTTGGCGATGCAGGAGCACCTGTATCGAAAGATGAAATACCGATATTACATAAGGCTTATAAGTTCTTAAAAGATGAATTAAGACCGGAATCGGTTAAAGTAGCTGAAAGAGAGGGTGTGGTAACAGGCTCAGCTAAAGCAGGTTATGAGATTACCACTGTAAACCAAAAAGAGTGCATATTTGTTAACTATGATGATAATGAAGTGGCATATTGTTCAATTCAAAAAGCTTTTTTTGAAGAAAGGTTTAACTGGGAAAAACCTATTAGCTGTCATCTTTTTCCGGTTCGCTTAAA
>NZ_DASSWP010000091.1:0-13346 GCF_035704785.1 Gracilimonas sp.
TTCCATTTAATAGATTGATAAAGATATTGGCATAAAATATAAGCCCTATTTTCTCTTATATATCTTAAATAAGTTAGCACGCATGGAATCATCTGCATTACGCATCCTCAATAATGCCATCTTTGAAGCACAAACATGGAAACCAAACCGTTCACGTAATACCCTTGAAAATGATTTTTATCAGCTTATGCTTCGGGGGCCATCTGTGGATAAGCATGCAGAGCTTTGGGATGACTTCAGAAAAGCACTCGCAGAAAACCACCACCTTGAAGATGAAGATCTTCGCGAATTTCTAACCCGTCCCGACTATGCCCGGGAAGGTTATTGGTGGTTCGATCCGAATGAATGGAGATGAACATCCAACAAGGAACATCGAACTTTTAACACTGAACTGGGTTTCGTTCAACATTCAGTGTTGGATGTTCGATGTTCGTTATTCCACAACCTCTATCCCCTCTTCGTACGCTTCCATCGGGATGCAGGAACAAACAAGATTCCGGTCGCCATACGCATCATCTACACGCGAAACGGATGGCCAGAATTTTTGGAATTTGAGGTCTTCAAGTGGGAAGGCTCCTTTTTCGCGAGAGTAGCTTCGGTTCCATTCATCAGAAACCATTACGCGTTGAGTATGAGGGGCGTGTTTTAGCACATTGTCTTCTTTGTCTGCAACTCCATCCTCAATTTCCTGAATCTCTTTTCGGATGGAGATCATCGCATCACAAAAACGATCCAGTTCTTCCATGGATTCGCTTTCAGTCGGCTCGATCATAAGTGTACCAGGAACCGGGAAACTCATGGTTGGCGCATGGAAGCCATAATCCATAAGGCGCTTGGCCACATCCACTGACTCCACTCCTGCCGATTGTTTGAACGGACGAAGATCTACAATGAACTCATGAGCCGAACGGCCGGTCTTTCCTGTATAAAGTATCTCGTAATGATCTTTCAGCCGGTCTTTCAAATAGTTAGCATTGAGGATCGCAATTTTAGTTGCATCGGTAAGACCATTTCCACCCATCATACGAATATAAGCATGTGAAATGGTTAAAATGCTGGCGCTTCCCCAGGGAGCGGCAGAGATCGCTGTCACTCCTTTTTCACCACCTGTTTTAACTACAGAATGTGAAGGTAGAAACGGAACGAGATGTTTGGCTACACCGATCGGACCCATTCCGGGGCCGCCACCGCCGTGTGGGATACAAAATGTCTTATGAAGATTCAGGTGGCAAACATCCGCACCAATCTCTCCGGGGCTGGTCAACCCAACCTGAGCATTCATATTAGCTCCATCCATATAAACCTGTCCGCCATGCTTGTGGATGATCTTACAAAAATCTTTCACTTTGTGCTCAAAAACACCATGTGTAGATGGATACGTGATCATCAGTGCAGCGAGCCGGTCACTGTATTTTTCAGCCTTAGCTACCAGATCTTCACTGGAGATATTTCCGTGGGAATCGGTCTCGACCACCACCACCTCCATACCGGCCATTACCGCACTGGCAGGATTGGTTCCATGTGCTGAAGATGGAATTAAGGCTACATTTCGGTGACTTTCATCTCGTGATTGGTGATAAGCCCGGATAGTCATTAACCCGGCATATTCACCCTGAGCTCCCGAATTGGGTTGTAAGGACATCCCGGCAAAACCGGTGATCTCACAGAGCCAGTCGCTAAGCTCATCAAACAATTGCGTGTAACCTTCAGCTTGTCCACGCGGAACGAAAGGATGAATTTGTCCGAATTCCGGCCACGTCAACGGGATCATCTCAGCTGTGGCATTCAATTTCATGGTACAAGACCCAAGAGAGATCATGGAATGAACCAGGGAAAGATCTTTGTTCTCTAAACGCTTCATATAACGAAGCATCTCATGTTCGGAATGATACAGGTTGAACACAGGGTGACCTAGGTATTCTGAAGTCCTTTTCAATTCAGCAGGATATTCTACTTTGGTATTCTTGGCTTCAGCATAAATATCAAATTCATTGTTCTTGCCCAATGCCTCCGCAAAGATGTCCAAGATCAATTTTGCATCTTCAAGGTTCTTGGCTTCATCAAAAGAAATCCCAATTCGGTTATCATTGTAATAACGAAAGTTTACTTCATGCTGCTCGGCTGCTTCTCGAACCTTAGCAACATCAACTTTAACGGTAATAGTATCAAAGAAGATTTCCGTTTCAACTTCTACTCCCATTTTCTCCAGTCCGGCTTTGGTCAGTTTGGTAAGACCATGAGTTTTTGACGCGATGTTCTTCAGTCCTTCCGGCCCGTGATACACCGCATACATTCCTGCGATCACTCCCAATAGAACCTGAGCAGTGCAGATATTAGAGGTGGCTTTTTCACGGCGAATGTGCTGCTCCCTTGTTTGAAGCGCCATTCGATAAGCAGGCTTTCCTTCTGCGTCCTGAGTTACTCCAATGATACGCCCGGGAATTTTTCTCTGAAATTGTTCCTGTGTGGCAAAAAATGCAGCATGAGGGCCTCCGTATCCCATAGGAACTCCAAAACGCTGCGAAGACCCAACTACTACATCCGCTCCCATTTCACCGGGAGCTTTTAGCAATGTCAGGCTTAAAAGATCAGCTGCTACAACGGCAAAAACATCGTGCTCATGAGCCGACGAAATGATGTTTGTGTAATCTTCTACGGTTCCATCCGTTGCAGGATACTGAAGTAATATCCCAAAAAGGTTAGTATCAGTAACATCTAATTTTTTGTGATCACCAACTCTTATTTCAACACCAATGGGTTCTGCCCTGGTTTGAAGCACCTCAATAGTTTGCGGATGACATAACTCCGAAACAAAAAATACATCGGCTTCTTTACGCTTTTTCCCTTTTCTCTGACCGTACAGCATATTCATTGCCTCTGCTGCAGCTGTTCCCTCATCAAGTAAAGAGGCGTTAGCCAGCTCCATTCCCGTCAGGTCACTTACCGTAGTTTGAAAATTGATAAGAGCTTCCAGACGGCCTTGCGCAATTTCAGCCTGATAAGGTGTATAAGCCGTGTACCAGCCGGGATTTTCAAGGATATTCCTCTTTATCACATTAGGCATTATTGTATCATAATAACCCATTCCGATAAAGGACTTATAGATCTTGTTCTTCTCTGCCAAGGTCTTGAATTCAGCAAGAAAATCTGTCTCACTTAAAGCATCCGGTAAATTCAGTGGTTTATGCAGGCGAATTCCTTCCGGGATAGTTTCATCAATCAGCTTGTCTAGTGAATCGGCTTCAATAACCTCCAGCATTTTTTTGATTGATTCCTGATTGGGTCCGTTATGTCGGCGGGCAAATACTTCTTTATCAAAATTGATATTCATCTATATAAGAAAATGTGTTGGTTTTAGATTGTTTGGAACACATATTGAAGCCTATAAATTTCAGGCAAACAATTTTTAAAACAGGATTCTGTAAAATAAGGAAAAAAGAGCTGAAAAAAGCAGTAATCCATTACGGGTTTAGTTCTGTTTCTCACTTTTTTTTGATTTATTATAGGTCTTAACAAAATCAGAGTATTCTTTAATTAATTTTACCAGATCATGGGAAAAGCATTAAAACTTTTGGCAGTAGTTCTTTTTTTTGGAGCTACTCATACGTTTGCACAGGATGTAAACACATTAAAAATTGTAATTGAACCCGATCCTGTAGTACTGGAAGTAGGAACAGAACTGCAATTGAATGCAAAATTAGTGAATGAGGAAGGTGAAGCCCTGCCCGACACCATTTTGTTCTACTCCCGTAATGGCCAAGACCTTGAGGTTTCAAGAGAAGGATATGTGAAAGCCAATAAACCCGGCATCTATACGGCATTGGCACTAAGATCCGGCCCCAGAGAACAACGGGTTACTAAATCATTTGAGATCCAGGTTCCATATCCACCGATCGCAAAAGTTGAGTTTAAAAATGTTCCTGAAAACATCTACTCAAAAACTACCATCGATCTGAATGTAGATGTAATTGATGAAATGGATCTTATTCGGGAGAACCCCGACCTCACCATCACCAGCGATAACGAATCAGTTGCTATGGTAAGCCATGGTAAATTGATGGCACTGAAGGCTGGAAAAGCAAAGATCACAGCAACTTCAGAGGGTGTAAAAACAACTTTGGATGTTACGGTAAAACAAAACCCCACAGCATCTATTGAAATTGGAAATGAGGAAACGAATATTAGAACCGGAGATGTGGTTAATTTCAATGCCGTTGCAAAAGGTAATAACGGACAAAATGTTGGTGTACCCATCACTTATTCTTTTATCGCACAACCTGAAGATAATTTAGGTCAGGGTGCTGAAGGGCAAGTTTCACAGGAAGGAAAATTTGTAGCCAACAAACCCGGTATTTTTACTCTGATCGCTAGATCCGGTAACGTGGTTTCCGAACAAGTTATTCGTGTTAGAGAACGAAATGTATCTCAGGAAATTGAGCTGGTAGGTCATGGCGAAGTGCTCGACGTACACACTTCAGACCTTTGGGTTTGGGAAGGTGTAGACGGTCGTGACTATGCGATCACAGGAACATGGGGTGCTAACGGTGATACCTATTTTTGGGATGTAACCGACCCTTCAAACATTACCCCAATTGATACTGTCCGTGTGGATGCCCGTACCGTTAATGATGTAAAGATATCAGAAGACGGAACTATTGGCGTGATCACTCGCGAAGGTGCTTCTGATCGTAAAAATGGAATGGTTGTACTTGATGTATCGAACCCAAGAGATGTGAAAATTCTATCTGAATACAACGAAGGGCTCACCGGTGGCGTGCATAATGCTTTTATTTATGAAGATCATGTTTACGCTGTGAACAACGGACGCCGCTATGACATCATCAACATTGAAGACCCTGAAAACCCGGTTACTGTTGGGCGTTTTGAATTAGATACACCCGGACATTCTATTCACGATGTTTGGATCGAAGACGGAATTGCATATTCCTCTAACTGGAGTGACGGAGTTGTCGCTGTAGATATCGGAAGCCAGGACAGTGAATTGGCTGATGCCGGCGGATCTCCTGAAAATCCGGTTATGCTGGGAAGTTACTCTTACCCAAGCGGTAGAAATCATGCCGCATTCCCATTCAAAAGCCAGTCTACCGGAGATTTTTACGTTGTTGCCGGTGATGAATCATTCCCTAACGGCCTTCCTTCTCGCAGTAATCCTGTAGCAGCTGCAGGATGGATCCACTTCATAAAATTTGACGGTTGGGACCAGCCTAAGGAAGTAGCACGCTATCAGGTGCCGGAAGCAGGAACGCATAACTTTTGGGTAGTGGGCGACCTTCTGTTTGTTGCTTATTACAATGCAGGACTTCGCATCGTAGATATTTCCGGTGAATTAATGGGGAATCTTTACGATCAGGGAAGAGAGATCGCCAAATTTGAACCGACTCATCCCGATGCTATCGTTCCAAATGCCCCATTCACTTGGGGTCCTCAACCTTACAAAGATCATATTTTCATCTCTGACTGGAATTCTGGTTTATGGGCTATAAAACTGGTTGATAACCAAGGTCAGGGAACCAATTAAATTTTTTCGACTGATCTTATAAATAGAAAAGCCCTTCACATTGAAGGGCTTTTTTTATCTTTTGATGGCATGAATTTATATCCATCTGCGTTGTACAATATGAAATTCCAAACTAATACAGACTCATGATGTTTTTAAAAATTACTGCTCTGCTTTCTTCTTTTATCATATTTTGCAGTACCAATATTACAGCACAAGACTATTATGCATATGTAGCAGCAGAATCGGAAGATCAGGTTCACTTGATCCATTTTAATGCTGAAACCGGAGAGGGTGCTATAGCAGAAACCATAGATGTAGGTACCTGGCCTCAGGAAAATGAAGGACCTCATGGTGTCACAGTTTCAGCAGATGGTAAATATTGGTTCGTAACTATAGCCCACGGAATGCCCTATGGCCAACTTTGGAAATATTCTACAGAAACAAATGAGGTTGTGGATTCGGTTGAGTTGGGGATGTTTCCTGCCAGTATGGATTACAACCCATCTACAGGAATGGTTTACGTTGTAAACTTCAATCTTCATGGTGATATGGAACCCAGTACCCTTTCGGTAGTAGATGCTGAAACTATGATGCGCGTTGCTGATATTCCTGTTGGCATAATGCCGCACGGTACCAGAGTGAGCCCCTCAGGTAATTTTGCATATCATGTATCCATGATGACCGACGAACTTTATGAAGTCGATGCCCGCACATTGGAAGTAACACGTACATTACCGCTTGGAAAAGATGCGGAACAGGGTTCTATGCATGCCAGCATGGATCATTCAAATATGAACCACAACGAAATGGAAATAGATCATAGTCCTGTAGAAAAACCAACATGGGCTGACCCTCATCCAAATAAACCCCTGGTTTATGTTGCCGGTAACGGTTCAAATGAGATCATAGAAGTTGATACCGATAACTGGGAGGTCACCCGAAGGTTTGATACAGCAAAAGGTCCTTACAATTTAGAAGTAAGCCATGACGGGAAATTGCTTGTGGTAACTTATAAAGGAGAAGGAGCTGTTGGTGTTTGGGATTTAGAAAAAGGAGAAGAACTCGCTTACATTAAAAATACCCGAAAGGTAACACACGGTGTTGCCATCTCTGCTGACAACCGGTTTGCTTTTATATCAGTAGAAGGAATTGGCGGTGAACCCGGCTCTGTTGAGATCATAGACCTTAAAAAGATGGAACGAGCAGATGTTATTGAGACCGGAAAACAAGCCGGTGGTATAGTTTTTTGGAAACAGGAATGATCGCTGAATTCATCGTATAAAATACATATTAAGCCGGGACATACACAGCCCGGCTTTTTATTTAAGGGCAATCGAATGGCTAACGCTGTTACCCTTTTCACTCTGATTGTAAATAGTTTCTTTATCCAAAGCTTTTATTGTATACCCCAGCCTTTCTCCCATGCCAATCAACAGCGGTTCCAGTCTTCCTTTATCTACATTGAATTTCACTAATGCATTATGAGTTCTCATATCGATTTTTGAGATAGCTCTCTTCAACATATCAGCACATTTTAAGATCTCAGTCCCGGAATATTTTTCATTTTCAGAAACAGGAGGAGGGCTGAACTTTTTCTTGAAATTACTCAGTGATCGAATTTCACCGGTTTTAATGTCAGTTTGCAGCCACTCAACGTTATGCTCAACATTCTTTATATAATAAGCCAGATACCGGGGTTTTTCACTTTCAATAAAAAAGTTAAAATCAGAAAGCCATATATCTTTTACAGCATCCATTTCAATATCAAACCATACACCGCCCTTTTCGGGCTCCCAAACCATTACGTTTCCTTTTGACTTACGCTCATTTAAAGTCAGTTTGTAGGTCTCTTCAAAAACTTTGGTTAGCCCCGCCAGATCTGACTCAGGTATGATAAGCAGCCTTGGTTTATCCTCTTTGGCATCAACAAAATCAGGAGCATCATTTTCAACTTCGCATTCTACCCCTGTAATACGCAATAAAATACGTATTAAGCCTTCCCTGATGGGCTCCTTAAAAGCTGCAAGTTTATTACTCATGATTACTTTGAATGATTTGAAATTCAAGGTAAAAAATAATCTGACTAGTAAATTGAAAATTTCATAATCAAAATGTTTAGTCTTAGCTAAATATTTATTAAGTTAATTCAAATTATTATATTGAAAAGAAAAAAATGGACTTTATCCCAAATTGGTTTTTTGAACTTAATCCTGTTGTGCAAGCTTTATGTGGCGGACTTTTTACATGGGGTGTCACATCTCTTGGTGCTTCATTCGTATTTTTCACTAAAGGTGTAAACCACAAACTGTTGGACGGTATGATGGGCTTTGCGGCCGGCGTCATGATAGCTGCCAGCGTTTGGTCGCTCATTATCCCCTCCATCGATATGGCCGAAGCCCAGGGAATGATCTCGTGGGTACCTGCTGCGATCGGTTTTTTACTTGGTGGTTTATTTCTTAGGATTTGTGATCAATACATTCCTCACCTTCACATTGGTCTTCCGCGTGATGCAGCTGAAGGCGTAGAAACAAAATGGAAACGTGCAACCCTGCTGGTACTTGCTATCACCCTGCATAATATCCCTGAAGGATTGGCTATCGGTGTTTTATTTGGAGCCGCAAGCTTAGGACTGGATGTTGCCGGTGGTGCAACAGTGACCGCAGCTATCGTACTTGCTATAGGAATTGGCATTCAAAACTTCCCGGAAGGTATGGCTATTTCCATGCCGCTAAGACGAGATGGGGTGAGCCGGTGGAAAAGCTTCAATTATGGACAGCTTTCCGGAGTTGTAGAACCGGTTTCTGCTGTTATCGGAGCGGCAGCCGTTATATTCATTCAGCCTATATTGCCTTATGCTCTCGCTTTTGCTGCTGGCGCGATGATTTATGTAGTTATAGAAGAGCTGATACCTGAAAGTCAGCTTCACGGAAATACTGATCTTGCTACACTTGGTGCCATGGGTGGTTTTGTTGTTATGATGGTGTTAGATGTAGCACTGGGATAAAATCGACGTTCTAAAATCCCAACTCATTTCGTACCTTTGCCTTCCTTCACAACTAATAAAATTGCAGGGCATTGAGCGACAACAAGATTATATTTTCGATGGTTGGGGTTTCGAAAACCTACAAACCTAACAACACCGTATTAAAAAATATTTACCTCTCCTTCTTTTATGGAGCTAAAATTGGAGTACTCGGATTAAACGGAGCCGGAAAATCCACCCTTTTGAAGATCATCGCCGGAGAGGACAAAAACTACCAGGGAGATATCAGCTCCCAAAAAGGGATCACCTTTGGATACCTTTCTCAGGAACCAAAGCTTGACCCTTCGAAAACAGTAAAGGAGATCGTGGAAGAAGGGGTTCAGGAAACCATGGATCTGATCAAAGAATATGAAGCTATTAATGCAGGATTCAGCGATCCTGATGCTGATTTCGAAAAGCTCATTGAAAAGCAGTCCAAGCTTCAGGAAAAAATTGACCGAATTGATGCCTGGGATATAGACAGTAAGCTTGAGCAGGCGATGGATGCACTTAGGTGCCCTCCGGGTGAGACTTCAGTTGAAGTACTTTCAGGGGGCGAAGCACGACGTGTTGCCCTATGCCGCCTTTTGCTCAAAAAACCGGACGTACTCCTGCTCGATGAACCTACCAACCACCTGGATGCCGAATCTGTGTTGTGGCTCGAACAGCACCTTGCCCGTTATGAAGGTACCGTAATTGCCGTAACTCACGATCGTTATTTCCTGGATAACGTAGCTGGATGGATCCTGGAGTTAGACCGTGGAGAGGGTATCCCATTCGAAGGAAATTACAGCTCATGGCTGGAACAAAAATCAAAACGACTTGAGCAGGAAGAAAAGGAAGAATCCAAGCGACAAAAAACACTGAAGCAGGAGCTCGACTGGATCCGTCAGAATCCAAAAGGAAGGCGCGCAAAAAGTAAAGCTCGTATCAACAAGTATGAGGAATTACTTTCTGAAGAAAATGAAAAACGCCGTGACGATATGGAGATCTTCATTCCTGCCGGGCCACGCCTTGGCGACAAAGTTATTGTAGCTGAAAATGTAAGCAAAGGATTTGAAGACCGGTTGTTAATAGAAGACATGAACTTCAAGCTTCCTCCCGGCGGTATAGTTGGGGTGATCGGGCCAAACGGTGCAGGTAAAACCACACTTTTCAAGATGATCACCGGAGAGGAAGAACCGGATAAAGGAACCCTTATTACCGGCGATACCGTAGAGTTAGGATACATCAATCAAAAGCGTCCTTTGGATCCCTCTAAAACCATTTGGCAGGAAATTTCAGGTGGACAAGATCTCATAAAGCTGGGCAATCGTGAAGTGAACTCAAGAGCTTATGTAGCTCGTTTTAACTTCAGCGGAAGTGATCAGCAGAAAAAAGTGACTGAGCTTTCCGGCGGAGAAAGGAACCGGGTCCACCTCGCCAAGGTGTTAAAAGAAGGAGCCAACGTGCTTCTGCTGGATGAGCCCACTAATGATTTGGATGTAAACACTCTTCGTGCTTTAGAAGAAGCCTTACTTAACTTTGCCGGCTGTGCCGTTGTTATTTCTCACGACAGGTGGTTCCTTGACAGGGTTGCCACCCATATTCTGGCTTTTGAAGGAAACAGTCAGGTTTATTGGTTCGAGGGAAACTTTGAAGAATATGAAGAGAATAAGAAGCAAAGGTTGGGCATTACAGACGACCAACCGCATCGTATCAAATACAAAAAACTAATGCGGTAACCATTTTTATCTGATAAGTTTTATTTTTGTAAATCAATGTTAATATTTTAACTTTTGTCTACAAAAAAAGAGTTCAGCAAAAATAATTTTGTTCTTCAAAAAGACGGATCATGTATAAAAAAACCGGACAAGGTAGAGTAGACATTGACCGGAAAATTATCGGTGTCGTCTCCTTTGGATTGATATGTGCGCTCCTTCTTATCTTAATGGTCAATATTTCCATCAATACCTCTTCAGGAGTGAGGGCATATGTTGCCGGAGAAGGATACTGGGCTAAAGCTCAGAAAGAGGCCGGCATGCATCTGAGTAATTATATTATTACAGAAAACCCGGAAGAATATGAGCACTTTAAAAGCGTACTTCGGGTAAATGAGGGAGACCGAACAGCACGAGAAGAGCTTCAAAAAGAAAATTTTGATTACGATATAGCATACGAAGGATTCATAAAGGGTAAAAATCACCCTGAAGACATACAAAACATGGTGAATCTACTCCGAAGATTTCAAAATATTTCTCATGTAGAAGAAGCTATTGAGATCTGGACTGCGGGAGATAAAAAGATTGAAGAGTTTAGAGCTTTTGCTGCCTCCATACATACAGAGATCCAAAGCAGTGATACTATTTCCAATGCCCAAAAAACCCGGTGGATGGAGGAATTGGAAGTATTAGATCATGAATTGACTGACCTTGAGTACAATTTTTCCCTTGCCATGGGCAACATGGCTCGTTTGGTGAATGAGATCTTCCGTTGGACTACCATCACTTTGGGTTTAATTTTGATCTGTATCGGAATATGGATCACTTCCCGCTTCTATCATGCCACTCAAACCTGGACGCGTGCACTCAAAGAAAGTAAAGAGCAACTCAAAAATGTACTCGATAATTCTAAGGATGTGCTTTATAAATTGGATCTCAAAACCAGGAAATATGTTTTTATGAGTCCTGCAATAGAACAAATGATCGGTTATAGCAGGAAGCATGTTGTTGAGGGAGGAGTTGAATTTATTATTTCTATTATGCATCCCAATGACAAAGAACGCATGAATAAAGTTCTTGAAAACTACGATGATTTACAGGAAGGGGATTTTTTGCCTGCGACCGAATTTCGACTAAAAGACCAAAGCGGGAATTGGAAATGGGTAAGCAATGTCCGCTCTTTGATCCGTGATGAACACGGTGAACCTGAAGCCATTGTTGGAGCCGTACGCGATATTTCTACTCAAAAAGAACAAGGGGAGAAGATCAGGGAATCGCTTCAAGAAAAAGAGTTATTACTCAAGGAAATTCATCACCGGGTTAAAAATAACCTTGCGATCATTTCAAGTTTATTGGAGCTGCAAAAAGACGGAGTAAGTGAAGACATTCAGAATATGCTCAGTTCCAGTCAGGCTCGCATTAAGTCCATCGCTAAAGTTCATGAAAAGCTGTATGAGTCTACAACGCTTTCAGATATTCCGCTTGATACCTATATCACTGAGATTACGGAAGAGATCGAAAAAGCCTACGCTTCCAATGAAACGAAAATTGACATCATTATTGACGTAGTTCCGGTAACGGTTAACATAAATGATGCCATTCCAATTGGGCTTATCCTCAATGAATTGATCAATAATGCATTCAAACATGCTTATAAAGGGTTCAAATCAGGCACCTTGAAGATAAACCTGCAAAAGGGATCTGAGGAGGAGATGAGGCTTTTTGTAGAAAGTGATGGCAATAAAATGGATGGCAATTTTGATGCAGCTAAAAGTGATTCGCTGGGGATGACCCTAATTGAGGTCTTGGTGAAACGAATTAACGGGCGGCTTGAGATCGAGCAAGATGACTGGACACGATTCAAGATCTTTTTTGAAATAACTCCTGTTACTGTTCAAAAGTCGGATCACTGATCATCATTTATTTCATAGTTCGCTTCAATTTCTACATCGCCATCATTGAGGTCATCTTTTTTGGTTAGCCAGGAATAGGCTTCAAGACTGTTTTTCCCATTCAGATCTATTACCTCAAATCCCATTCCTCCTGCCCCTGAAGCAACAGTTACTGAAAAGGTCTTTAGTCCTTTTCGTTGTTGAAAGGGATTTTCAGAAAGCCCTGCATCCTGAATTTTACTTTTCTTCATAATGGCTGTTGTTCTTGAAATAGTACGATAACGCATTCTTAATATGTCATTATCAAACCCTATGGCTGCATCTTTATATCTCATCCATCCCAATGCACTAAAAAGAGGTATGAGCAGCAATGAAAGCCAGCCATAACTTAGCAAGAACCAAAGTACAGGAATCAAGAGCAAAAGAAAGTAATTAGGGCGCCTTATATATCTGAAGAGAGCTTTTTCTGAAGGCATTATATCGTATTCGGGCTCAGTGTATTCTGCTAAGAATTCCTTTAGGAAGGAACTAAATTCATTTCCGGCAATATATGGGGCCAAAACGATCGACCTCCCCTTCTGATTTTGATCAAATCCTGCACTTTCAACATATATCATTCCATAACCAAACGGCTGACGAATTACCCCTTCTGCAAAACGAACAGCCTGAATACGATCAAATGGGACTGTAATGTGTTTTCTTTCTATGAATCCCCGTGTAATGATCAGCTCCTTGTCGGTCTTGTGAAGCTCAAAATCAGAATAATTAAATATTACCCCTAAAAATGACAGTAACCAAGACACCACTATGATTCCAAGAATCAACGCAACGTAAATCGTTACATCACTGTAACCGGGCATTATTTCATAGATGTACTCTATGGTTTCTTCATTGATCACTTCACTTAATTGTCCGGAAATCGCACCCAAGATCGAAGCGATCAAGCCAAAATTCCCAGATGTGAAAGCCGCGTACACCAGGTCTTTTGTTGATAATTTCCAGGTCGCTAAAACTTCTTCTTCCCGGGCAGCTTCGCCTTCTGAATCATCTGAAGCCTGTTCCCCGTTTTTATTCTTATTGCGAAGTTCTGCCCGAAGCTCTTCAGCCTCACCCCTGGTTATCGCATTGATGGTTGCCGTTTCTGTACCTCCGCCGGCCGTTTTTACCTCAACTTTGACCAAACCAAACATACGTTGAAGAAGTCCTTCTGT
>NZ_DASSWP010000168.1:0-5478 GCF_035704785.1 Gracilimonas sp.
TTCCTATCTGATGAAGAGTGGTTGACAGGATTCAATTATTTCTACGAAGACTACCTTGTTTATGACGATATGGTAGCAGTTGATTCAGATGGTGACGGACAAGTTGAATATCAAGAATATTATGATGCTTTATACGAATCAGCATATTTCACTGACATTGATTTGGATGCAGATAATTATATCAGTGAGTATGAATTAGCAAACTATGTTTTTGATAACTGGGATATAAACGATACCGGTTTAATTAACCGATCAGAATTCAATCAATTCGATGAATATTATCTTGATGTATAAATTTATCAAGAAATTTATCATAGGTATCGTTACCTATTAAATCAACTCTTTGAGCAGACTCGTGGAATAAACGAGTCTGTTTTTTTAATTTGACCCTCTCCTTCCCACTAAAATCTGCGCCATTCTAAAGTGAAAAATCGAACTTTTGGAAATAATTCTGACAAACAAATCTTTCATTTATCTTCAGTTTACTAACTTAGGGAAAAATTAAAAACAGCTTTTATTTGTCAATAAAGCGCATTTAAGAGCATGTGTATCAAGAATATTCTTTCCCACCTACTGATGGAGAGTAAATTATGAAAAAACAGAAAGTTTTAAACTTTTGGAAACTACTAAAGGTGAGTTTCAAAGATTTTAATGACAATGATCCACTTCGACTGAGTTCATCAACAGCTTTTTTTGCTACTTTTTCTTTAATCCCAACAATAGTTCTTCTTTTAAACCTCTTTACTATAATCTTTAGTGAACAATTATTAACCGGAGAGGTTTTTAATGCATTGGCAACTCACTTGGGGGAAGAAACAACTGATTATCTATCCACCATTCTTGAAAATGTTCAGAATATGCAACAGGGAACTTTGGCTACCCTGGGTATAATCATTTTTTTAATGTTTGTAGCTACAACCCTTTTTATTGTAGTTCAAAGTTCATTTAATCAAATATGGAAGGTGAAACCCACAAAAGGTGTCAGCTACAAGTTTATGGCTAAGAACAGGGGAATATCACTGTTGATAATCCTTGTGACCGGCCTCTTGTTTCTGGTAACGCTCTTACTGGATGTAGTTATAGGTTTTTTGGGCGAAAATATTTTTTACCTGGTTCCGGGGATAGATCAATGGCTGATATCACTATTGAATATCGCTTTTTCTCTTGGAATTTTTACTTTATGGTTTGCTTCTATTTACAAGTTCCTGCCTGATGTAATTTTAAGTTGGAAAACCGTGTGGCCCGGCTCATTGCTAACTTCTGTTCTGTTTGTCATAGGTCAATTTATATTGGGACGTGTGCTGGTGTTAGGAAATATTAGCACCATTTACGGCGCCTCAGGTTCTCTCGTGCTGGTACTGCTATTTATATTTTATTCATCTTTTATTCTTTATTATGGTGCATCTTTTGTAAAAACCTATGCAGAAAATAATGGAGAAAGAATTGAAACAACTAATTTTACGGTGCGGTACGAAATAAACGAGATTGAATGAAGATGTTCTTTTATACTCGTCACGAAGCTGCAGGGTTTAGGTCTGCTTCCATTAAAGAGGGGCCGGGTGATCCCATGAAGTGTTCCCAACGGAGCGCCGGAACGAGGGGTGAAAAACGGTGGTAAGCCTGAGATGAGCCACTTACCAGGGAAGCAGTAACAGATATCGAAAACTATATCTTAAGCACGAAATTTGACTTGTCGAAATCTGAATTCAGGTTCAAACGGACAGCCGTAAGAGATTTCTTCAATACTTTTTTGAGGTCACTATATGCCGCCGGTTTGGTGATATAAATATTAGCTCCGTTCAAAAAGGTTTCCTCGATATCCTTTTCAGAGGTTGAGGTAGAGTAGATCGCAATTGAGATATCGTTGTACTTCTCATGGCTTCTGATCTCTTTCAGGCATTCTATACCATTCATATTTGGCATGTTGAGATCCAGAAAAACAATGTGTGGAAGTGGATTATTTTTTTTTGCGAGAAAATCCATCAGCTGTTTGCCATCATTCATCATATGCAGAATGATATCCTTATCCATCTCTTGCAGGATCTCTTTGAAAACAAGCCTGTCGTCCTCATCATCATCGGTTAGAAGAACGCGAAGTGGTGCTTTATTTTTCATTTTTCCGTCGGAGTTTGAGTCTCTACAGGGATATAAATATCAAATGAGGTTCCTTTGTTTAAAGCGCTGTCAACAAATATTTCCCCATTATGATGGGTCACAATTTTCTTGACAGTTGCCAGCCCGATTCCCGTACCCGGATATTCATCTTTTGAATGAAGTTTTTGAAATACCTCGAATATCTTTTCATTGAACTTTTTATCAAAACCGATCCCGTTATCTGAAACTGAAACATGGCAGTATTTTTGATCCGGAGACAGGCGTTTTGACTTCAGTTCACTCCCTTTTACAATACTGCTTTTGATCTTTATCTCAGGGTTTTCTCCGGGTTTTGAAAATTTGAGTGCATTGCTAATAAGATTATGCATCAGCTGCCGGAACTGAAAGACGATAACATCTGCCTTACACATTTCTTGCAGCTCAATATTGGCTTTTTTCTCTTTAATAACGTCGTTGAAACTTGCTAAAACCTCTTCAATAATATCACCCAGGTCCACTTTTTCAAAAGTTCTCTCTGACGTGTTCAGGCGTGAAAATGCAAGCAGATCATCAATAAGCTTCTGCATCCGTTTTGCAGCGCCCTGCATAACAGTGAAATAGGTTTTACCCTTTTTGGACAGGTTTTGATTTTCTTTTTCGAGTACCAGGCCGGCAAAAGTTTGGATTTTTCGGAGCGGCTCCTGCAAATCGTGGCTCGAAATATATGTAAAAGCTTCCAACTCTTTATTCGCTTCTACCAATTCCTCGTTCATTTCCCGGAGTTCTTCAATAGCATTTTTTAACTCAACCGTCCGTTCTTCAATTTTTTCTTCCAGTTCTTTGGTATGTTGCTCCTGAATTTCACGCCGTTTTTCTCTCTCTTTTACCTGTTCGGTAATATCTTCTACTGACAAGAGGATCAAATTTTCAGATTCATCATCTTTCGCAACCTCTCGTGCATTCAGCAGCAGATGAAGCTCACCAATACCGGAAAAAGTGTGAGTGACTTCATAATCAATAACAACAGGTTTATCGGGAATAATATCTTCAAGCAATTTTCTAATTTCAGGAAAGTCCCACATCTCATCACCCAGATCATAGATCAGTGACCCAACGGTTTCCTGTTCTTTAAGCTCAAATTGTTTGTAAAAGGCATTATTAGCCGTTCTTATCTGAAGTTTTTTATTCAGTACCAGCAATGGTTCGCGAATATTTGCTACAATAGACTCAGAATAGTTTCTTTCTGCTTCGATCTGTTCATTTAAACTGCTCATTTCCTGGTTCAGGACAATCAGTTCTTCATTCGTGCTTTGAAGCTCCTCCTTACTGGTCTCTAACTCTTCATTTAAACTCTGTAGTTCTTCACTGCTGCTCATCAACTCTTCGTTGGCACTTTGGAGCTCTTCAATGGCAACTTCCTGATCCTCCGTGATGTTGCGCATGTCCTCCCTTGTGTCCACAAGTTCTTGCTCTAATTGCTGAATGCGAAGATCTTTATCGGTATCCGGCACTTCGCCTGTTTCTGAGCCTTCAGTTTCAGGTTTTTGTCCTTTGTTTTCTGAAATTCTGTCGTGAAACAATATTAAAAAATGCGGCTCTATCGTATTGGGAAGCGGAATAGCTTCGATGGACACCGAATGAAGTTCATCATTAAGCTTGATCGGAATGTTCTCTTTTTTTACTTCTTCACCCCCCTGTTTTGCTTTATGCAGAACATTTCGCAATTCAAAAGCCAAACCGGGCACGGCCAATGCCATGAGATTATGGCTCGGCTTCCCAGACGATTGCTCTAAAAATGGGCCGGTTTTACCCCGATACTGTACAATATCCATCGCTTCATTTACCACTACACCGGCAGGGGTGTAATTTTTGAGCATATAGTCGTCTGCCGTTTTTTGGAAGTCGGGACTCTTCTTTTCCGGCGTATCATGTTTTTCTCTCTCATTATAATCAAGTTCGGTATTCCGGTTAACCACCTGCACGAACTTACTTGATGCATCTTTACGCGTATATATTTTGTCGCTTTTGGCAGCTTCAGAAAATAGGTCAGGAACCCCACTGGTTGTTTCTGATTTACCGAGCAATAATATCCCGTTTTGGTTTAGCACATAATGAAACGTGTTAAGTGCCTTTTTCTGTAAATAGGGTTCAAAATAGATCAACACATTACGACAGCTTATCAGGTCTATTTTACCAAATGGAGGGTCTTTTAAAAAATTATGAACAGCAAAAACACACATATCCCTAACCTGCCGGTTCACCTGAAAATTTCCATTTGATTTGGTAAAGTATTTCTTTATTCGTTTCTCAGATACCCCCGCCAATTCCGTTGTCGAATAAGTACCTAAACGAGCCCTGTCGATTGCAGATTCGCTTAGATCAGATGCAAAGATCTGCACTTTTTTCCCGGGGTTTCCCATAGTTCGGGATTCCAACAGTTCTCTAAACAGAATGGCCAAAGAATATGCCTCCTCTCCGGTACTGCAACCCGCCACCCATACCCGTATGGTTTTATCAGCGGGAATTTTGTCTATAAGATCCGGTAAAAATTGTTCGGCTAAATTTTCAAATATTTTCGGATCTCGGAAGAATGAGGTAACCGGAATCAAAAAATCACTGTACAGGGTATCCTGTTCCTCTTTGTTTTCTCTTAGATATTCAAGATAGGCAGACACCTTTTTAATTTTGTTGATCGCCATCCTCCGAAGTATTCTTCTGCGGATCGTGGTCTGTTTGTAATAGGTAAAATCAGTGCCTTTTCGAACCCGCAACAGGGTGATAATTTGCATGAAATTATTCTCTTTATCACTCTCTTTGTTACTCTCTGAAGAGGTATCTAAAGCATCCTGGGTTTTAATAAAGTGCTTTATCTCGAGTAATTTTTTCGGGATTTCTTCCGGCGGTAGCACAAAATCAACTACCCCAGCATGAATTGCGCTTCCGGGCATTCCATTGTATTCTGCCGATTCTACATTCTGAGCAAAGGTAATGCCCCCGGCATCTCTTATAGTTTTTAAACCCTTGGTACCATCCGATGCTGTACCCGAAAGTACCACGCCAATGGCACGTGATTCATAAGCTTCAGCAAGGGCTGAAAATAAAAGATCGATGGGAAGAATACGTTCTAATTTTTTCTTTTCCGGCCGATCAATGAGCTCTATTTTACCATCTGATGCCGTCATCAGTTTGTCACTTGGCATTACATAAACGTGGTCAGACTCAATTTTGCAATCCTCCGACATCTCTACTACCGGCATGTTTGTTTCTTTTTGAAGTATTTCGGGCAGCAGGCTTTCGTGATCCGGATCTAAATGTTGTACAAATATAAAAGCCATACCGGGCTCTTCCGACATGGCTCTGAGTAAGGTTTTAAAAGGAGTTAAT
>NZ_DASSWP010000033.1:0-7641 GCF_035704785.1 Gracilimonas sp.
GCTGCTCAACCACAGGTTGTACTATCACATTATTAGTACCTAAGAGTTGCATCTGTGTCAGCACTTCTTGTTGTGCACCGGTCCCTATAGCAAGCATTGCAATAACCGAAGAAACCCCAAAAATAATACCCAATGAGGTGAGGAAGGCTCTCAGTTTATTTCGTTGAATGGCCTCAATCGCTATATCAAAGTTATAAAGTAATTTTTGCAGCACAGGTTCTTCCTTAGTTTGATGTTATTTCTTCTTCCAGATAAACACGCTGAATACCCGTGGTATCTTCCGGTACTGAAAGATAGATAACATCATCAAGGGAAAGTCCTCGATGCACTACTACTTCATTCTCATTCATAAGGCCAAGGTCAACTTCTTGCATAACTACCGAAAGGCCTGAATCTTTGAACACAAAACTTGAGGAATCTTGAACATGAATGGTTTCCAAAGGAATAAACATCGCATCTTCCAACCGGTTTACAACAATACGGTTGCTCGTGGTCATAGCAGGGCGGAGCACCGTATCTTCCTCAGCTATTTCAATGATCACCTCATACACTTTAGAATTTGAGCCGGTTCTTTGTTCTCCGATGTTTGCCACGCTGGTTACCGTGCCTGTCAGTGTTTTATTTGGAATGGCATCCAGCCCTATAAAAACCGGTTGATTGCGAGTCACTTTCTGAACATCAACCTCATTGACATAGGTCACTGATTCCATTACGCTAAAATCCGGAAGTTCTGCTACTACCGGATTCCAGGCACTTATTTCACTGCCTTCTGCTGTTTTAGAGCCATCATGATTGCGTCGGTAAATGATCATCCCATTTGCGGGAGCATTTACAGTAAACTCTGTCATCAACGAGCGAATCTTATCAACTTCAATTTGCTCTTCCTGTAAATCAGCTTGTACTTCACTCATTTGAGCTTCAGCTTGCTTTACTTTTGTTACATAATTTTTCTTTTCCTGAGCAAGCTGTCTGCGTGCCTTATCTAACTCAATTTCTGCTTGTCGTTGAACCGCCGGGGATTCATACTGTGATTGATCTACCACAATCTGGCGTTCTTCAAGAGCATATTCGAGATTTATGAGATTATCTCTGGCCTGAGAAAGAGTAAGTGTACTATCAAGGGAAACCTGAGTTACCTGAGACTGGGCCTGTTGCAGTTCAAGCATTGCATCCTGCAAACGGCCGGTGATTTCTGACCGGTCTAGTTCAGCAACAAAATCACCCTTTTGTACCACTGTTCCTTCCGGGATCAATCTTTGTATGGTTAGGTTGAATAATCGAACATCACGGCCTCCTTGTGGTCCTCTGATTTCTACTGAACTTTTTGCCCTAAGTTCACCCGTAGTGGTAACATCAACAACAAATTCTCCTTTTTTTGGAGTCGTCGTAAGCTCTACAGAGTCGCCTGCATCTCCACCAAAAACAAACCATGCTATAATTGATAGCCCTATAAAAATAGCAGGGATTAAATATCTCTTTTTCATTTGCTTGTATAATTTGTTTGAACGCAAAATATAGTCTTTATTTTTATAGACGTATATACTACGTAAATAGTTTTGCAATTATTTTAAAAGGTATCTAACCTTTATCGGGGCAACGATTCCTTAGATGCTATCCATTCCGAAAACTTTCTAAATAAATTTCCCGAAAAAAACTTCGGCTCCTCAGCAAATGAAACAGTTAATCGATCAGTGTATTATCCACTAAACCGGTTTCAAGATCATAAGAAGTACCGGGCTGGGTATTTTCGATGATCTCTTTTGGATCATTATTCTCATCTACGATCACCACTTTGGGCTTGTGGTCTTTAGCTTCTTCAGGTGTCATTTCTGTATAGCTGATTACGATAATGCGATCGCCGACTTGGGTCAGCCTGGCGGCGGCTCCATTTAAACAGCAAACACGACTTCCGCGCTCGCCCGGAATGGTATAGGTTTCAAGGCGAGAACCATTGGTGATATTAAGTACCTGCACCTTTTCATAGGGAAGGAGGTTGGCGGCATCCAGCAGATCCTGATCGATGGTAATACTACCTTCGTACATCAGATTAGCTTCGGTTACTGCCATTTGGTGCAGTTTAGATTTAAACATCGTGATTTTCATCGGTATCGCTCAGAGGTCTAAAATTATATTGTCGATCAGGCGGGTCTTTCCTAAATATACAGCGCCTGCCAAAATGTAAGTTTCACCGGATTCAAGTTTCTCAACCGGCTCCATTATTTTCATGGAAAACACATTAAGATAGTCATTTTTAAATCCTTTCGCTTCCAATTCATCTTGCTGATGTTGTAACAATAACTTTGGTTCCAGCACTCCATCCCTGATCTGCTTCTCCACATACTGCAGCGCACGGTATAAGCTTGGAGCTATCTTTCTTTCCTGCTCGCTGAGATAGGCATTTCGGCTGCTCAGCGCCAACCCGTCATTAGCTCGCGCAATAGGTGCGGCGATCAACTCAATATCATGGTTAAACTCATGCGCCATCTGCTTCAGGATCTGAAACTGCTGAATGTCTTTCTGGCCGAAAATAGCTACATCCGGCTTGATGATATTGAAGAGTTTATTCACCACAAGTACGATTCCTTCAAAAAAGCCGGGACGGCTTCCCCCATCCATATGCTTATTCAGCTGTTCAATATCTATACTGAAAAATTTTCTATCGGAGCCGTACATAATTTCATCATCCGGGGTGAAAACCAGGAAAACACCTTCAGCTTTACACGCCTTGAGGTCGTCTCCCATCTGCCGGGGATAAGCATCAAAATCTTCATTTGGCCCAAACTGCTCCGGATTCACATATATGGAAACCACCACTTCATCTGCCTTTTTCTTAGCCAAACGGATAAGAGATATATGCCCTTTATGCAAAGCCCCCATGGTAGGAACGAACGCAATTCGTTTTCCCTGAGCTTTTAACTCAGCTATTTCGGCTCGAACTTCTTGTATGGAGGCAACTTGTTTCATGCGCAAATAAAAAGAGACGCCGTTTTGGGGCGCCTCCTAATAATTAGGTAAGAATTTTAATTATACCGAACGACTCATATCAAAATCTTCCAGTATCTCTTTAATGCGATTCAGGAAGGCTCCGCCGTGAGCACCATCAATTATTCGGTGATCGTAGCTCATAGATAGGAACATCATTTGCCGGATAGCGATCACATCACCTGCTTCGGTTTCCAGAACTACAGGCCTTTTTTCAATTACACCGGTACCAATAATGGCTACCTGTGGCTGATTTATGATCGGTGTTCCCATGAGGTTACCCACGCTACCGTAGTTGGTCAGAGTGATGGTTCCGCCCACCAAGTCATCCGGACTTAATTTCTTGCTTCGGGCTTTAACGGCCACTTCATTTACGGCACTCGCCAAGCCAACAAGGTTTTTCTCCTGTGCTTTCTTGATCACCGGAACGATCAACCCGCCTTCACCGCCTTCACCAAGCGCTACAGCTAATCCAAAATTAATGTCTTTCTTGAGATGGATCTCATCTCCATTCACAGAACTGTTGATCAACGGGAATTCCAGCATTGCTGTGATAATGGCTTCAACAAAAAGCGGAGTGAATGTAAGCTTAGTGCCTGTTTTCTCCTGGAACTTAGCTTTATTCGCATTTCTCCATTTCACCATATCGGTTACATCAACCTCAGCAAAAGTGGTAACGTGTGCCGAAGTCTGCTTAGACTTCACCATATGCTCGGCAATCATCTTGCGCATACGATCCATCTTAATGACCTCAACATCTCCTGATGGAGGATGTTTCACATCAAGCTGGCCGGCAGAAATTGATCCGTCAGAAGATTTTGAAGTCGGCTTACTGAGTCCGCCACCTGATGATTTCTGTGCAGCAGGAGCAGAAACTTTCCCGGCTTTCTTGTCTTCTACATAAGACAGAATATCTTGTTTGGAAACTCTTCCGTTCTGACCGGAGCCATCAATATTTTCAAGTTCTTCCTGGCTAATTCCTTCTTCTTTAGCAATGGAACGTACCAGCGGAGAGTAGAAACGTCCGTCACTTCCCATGCGCTGTGGTTCAGATCCGCCTGATGCTCCATTGGAGGAAGCCGCTGCCGGTTGTGCTTCCTGCTTTTCCGGTGCAGATTCTTTTTTCTCTTCCTTCTTTGGTGCCGATTTCGAAGATCCGCTCCCAGAAGCTGCTGCTTTACCGGTTGCGATCACGGCAATGGTCTGCCCTACTTCGATCGTATCATTTTCTTCGGCAAGGATCTCAACCAAGGTTCCTGCGGCTGGGGATGGCACTTCGCTATCTACTTTGTCGGTAGAGATCTCGAGGAGTGTTTCGTCTTCTTCAACCGTATCTCCAACCTGCTTAGACCAGCCAATCACCGTTGCTTCAACAACCGACTCACCCATCTGTGGCATTTGAACTTCAATTCGTTCGCCTTCATCACTACCGCCTGAAGCTGCAGGAGCAGCCCCTTCTTCCTGAGCTGTTTCTTCTTCCGCTTCTTCCTCAGCAGGTGCTTCTTCTTCGGCAGGTTCTTCAGATTTGGCCTCTTCTGACCCATTTGAGGAAACATCGCCCGCAGCATCTGCATCCGTTTCAATAATGGCGATAGCTTTACCCACTTCGATCACATCGCCTTCTTCCGCTAAAATTTCTACGAGTACACCGGCTTCAGGTGAAGGAACTTCCGTATCCACTTTATCGGTGGCTACTTCGAGTAAGGTTTCATCAACCTCAACGGTATCGCCAACCTGCTTGGTCCACTCGATTACTGTACCTTCCATTACTGATTCACCCATTTGGGGCATGACCACTTCTACCTTCGCCATAAAATTGTTTTCTTTTGGTGCCTGTAAGGCGGTTTTAAGGAATTTTCAACGGACTCTAAAGTTCAGGATAATTCCAATTAGTTCAAAATAAGTATCGTTCTTTTAAAATACAGAAAAGCGCTTTTTCATACGTTTACTTAATATTCATTGATTTAAAACTTCATATCGTCTTTTAAAGTTCAATAATCAGTGCTCAATATATACTTCAGGTTTGTCCTCACTTCTGTTTTTGTTAACTTCGCAAAGTCAGTAAACCAGCATAAACAAGTTTTGGCATTATGATACCGGAAGAATTACAAGAAATTATCGATGAAGCCGAGCTTCACATGGACGAAGCCACTGGGTTTTTTAAAAAGGAACTATCACATATCAGAGCCGGAAAAGCCAGCCCTTCACTGATCGAAGGCGTTAAGGTGGATTATTATGGTTCACAAACTCCATTGCAGCAGCTCGCTAATATCAGTGCACCGGAAGCGCGGTTATTGGTAGTTTCGCCCTATGATAAAACCGGAATGCAGGATATTGAAAAAGCGATCATGTCGGCCGGATTGGGATTAAATCCAAGCAATGACGGCGAGCGAATTCTCATCCCTCTTCCCGTACTTACTGAAGAGCGACGTAAAGAACTTGTTAAACATGCCAAGGATATTGCAGAACAAGCTCGCATCAGTATCAGAAATTCCCGCCGAAATGCCAACGATACCGTCAAATCAACTACCGAAAGCGAGTCTCTCTCCGAAGACTCCCGTTACGAGGCTGAAGATGAGATCCAAAAGCTTACTGACAAATACACCGCTAAGGTAGAAGACCTCCTCAATAAAAAAGAAGAAGAAATAATGACAGTGTAGAGGGGCGGGTTGTTTGTGAGGTTAATACAAATTGCCAGAGAAATAGTTTATGAAGAGTTATCGGGATTTAGAAATTTATCAGATGGCTTATGACCTGGCACTTGAAGTTCATAAACTCACAATGACACTCCCCAAATTTGAAATGCATGAACAGGGAAGTCAAATTCGACGATCATCAAAAAGTATAAAAGATAATATTGCTGAAGGTTTCGGAAGAAGGCGGTATAAAGATGAATTTGTACGATTCCTGATCTTTGCCCATTCATCTTGCGATGAAACCGTTTCACAACTCAATATGATCAGCGATATCCATTTTAAAGATGAACCACTTACAGATTTACTAAACAGATATGACACTTTAGGCCGAAAAATCAACAGTTTCATAAACTACGTTGAGACAAGCTGGAAAGTATAATTAACTTAAAATGACTGATACAGCTTTAAACACGAAACTCGTAACCCGTAATCTGCAACCCTGCTAAATGTATATATCCGAACTTGAATTACAGGGGTTTAAAAGTTTTGCCAATAAGACCAAGGTAAAGTTTGACAGCGGAATCACCTCCATTGTTGGGCCGAATGGGTGCGGAAAATCTAATATCGTTGATGCCCTCCGCTGGGTGTTAGGTGAACAGAGGCCTTCCCTTCTTCGCTCTTCAGCCATGAGTAACGTTATTTTTAATGGTACAGCTCAGAAAAAAGCTCTGGGTATGGCTGAGGTTTCCCTCACTTTTGTAAATGACCAAGGCATTCTACCCATCGAATACAGTGAAGTAACCATTTCCCGAAGGTTGTACAGATCAGGGGACAGTGAATACTTGATCAACGGTACTTCTTGCCGGCTGAAAGACATCATGGAGTTGTTCATGGATACCGGAATGGGATCGGATGCCTACTCGGTGATAGAGCTCAAAATGGTTGAGGAGATCCTGAATGATAAGAATAATGATCGCCGGCGATTGTTTGAAGAAGCCGCGGGAGTAACCAAGTATAAGGATCAACGAAAGAAAACCATACGTAAGCTGGAATCTACCCGTAAGGACCTTCAGCGCGTAGATGACTTGCTGGTTGAATTAAGAAAGAAAGCCCGATCCCTCGAAATTCAGGCAGAAAAAGCCGAGAAGGCGAAAGTCTATAAAGATGAGCTGGAGCTGCTTGACAAGGCTCTTACCCTTCACGATTTCAACAAGATCAAAGCCGAGCTTGAGCCGCTGAAAGAGCGAATCGCCAATGCTGACAAAGAGAAGAAAGAGATTACCAAGGCCATCGAACAGCTTGAGGAAAATGATGAAAAGGCCCGGGCAGAACTTCTTGAAAAAGAACGGCAACAGGCTGAAGCTCAGCGCCGGGTAAGTCAGCTGCATAATGCTATTCGTGAAGCCGACACCAATCTTCGCATCACCCGCGAAAAGATCGAGAACGAGAAGAAGGTGATCGCGGAATATGCCAAGGATATTGAAACCGGACAGAAAGACCTTAAGGAACTGAATGAGCTGCTCGATTCTAGCCGTAAAAAACTGGAAGGCTTTGATGACGAGCTTGAAAAATCCAATAAAGCACTCGAGGATTCAAAGAAAAAGTACGGGCAAGTTCAGCAGCAGTATAACCGTGAGCGCAGTGAATTATATGAAATTGAGGTACAGCTAAGTGCTACCAATAATGAACTGAATCAGCTTCAGACCAAGCGTATCAAAATTGAGAGCCGGCTTGAGAATACTGAAGGTGACCTTGAGCGCATCAACAATGAGATCGTTGACCTGAATGATGAGATCGAAAATCTGAATGGCGAGCAGGGATTGATCGAGGAGAAGCTTGACAATTTAGTAATTGAGCGGGATGAGCTGGAAGAAGAGCTTGAAACAGCCCGGGGAAAACGAGAACAATTTGCTGACAAACAAAACGAAATTAAAGACGAGCTCCGAACCCTCCAAAGTAAAAAGGAATCGCTGAAATCTGAGATCCGCCTGATGAATGATCTGGCCAGCTCAAATGAAGCATT
>NZ_DASSWP010000023.1:0-3026 GCF_035704785.1 Gracilimonas sp.
CCGATGGTATCTTTGAATACCTTTTTCCATAGTGCCTCGTGGGTTTCATAAACGACTTCTTCGTTCACAAAACTCATCTCCACATCGATCTGGGTGAATTCCGGCTGGCGGTCAGCTCGAAGATCTTCATCCCTGAAACACTTCACGATCTGGAAATATCGGTCATAGCCCGAAACCATCAAAAGCTGTTTGTACGTCTGTGGACTTTGAGGCAGTGCAAAAAACTTACCGGCATTAACGCGGCTTGGAACCAAATAATCACGGGCTCCTTCGGGAGTACTTCGCATCAAAACGGGAGTTTCAACTTCAGCAAAATTCAGGTTATGATAAAACTCCCGAACCGATTGGTAGAATTTTGACCGAAGCATGATCTTATCCTGTACTTCAGGGCGGCGCAGATCCAGATAGCGATATTTCAGCCGGACTTCTTCATTGGTAGAAATACCGTCTTTGATCTCGAAAGGAGGTGTTTCTGCTTCGGAATAGATCACCAGTTCTGTGGCTTCGATCTCAACTTCGCCAGTAGGCATATTCTTGTTGATGTTTCCTTCTCCCCGGGTGATCACTTTTCCCTTGACACCGATCACATACTCTGCTCGAAGCTGCTCCGCTTTGGCATGCAACTCATCATCATTTTCTTTAAAAACAACCTGGGTTATGCCATAGCGATCTCTAAGGTCAATAAATATTACACCTCCGAGGTCACGACGTGGTCCTACCCAACCATTTAAAATTACTTCTTCGCCAATATTATTTGCGGTGAGTTCTCCGCAAGTGTGTGTTCTTTTAAGGGTCATTCTTTTTGATGAATCGTAGAGTGAAAACTTTTGGTTACTAAGGCGCTGAAAATACGCATAATGTAAACGAATCGCTTACTTCAATGTCACCCGAACTTATTTTTCTGATCAATACTTTTGCATCCTTCTTTTTGACCGGTCTTGTCTGGATCGTGCAACTGGTTCATTACCCCTCCTTTCATATGTAAGCGCAGAAAATTTCACGGCTTTTCAACAGCATCATCTAAAGAGTATCGACAAGATTGTGATCCCCGTGATGGTAGCTGAGATCGCCACTTCATTCGGACTTGCATGGATCGATGGTTTTACGTCCCTCAACGCCTTCGGCTTTTATGTGGTGATATTGATATGGGCAGCAACAGGATTGTTTTCTATTCCGGCACATTCAAAACTGGAAGATCATAAGAATGAAGCAGCCATCAATACTTTGGTTTCCACCAATTGGATCCGAACCATTTTATGGACGATAAAATCGGGAATTTCCTTTTGTTTGTTATATCAATTTTAGAGTTTTTCCGGGTGTACATAGACGTACTAACGTCAAGCTATAAGGTATTTACTTACAATATCTTATGGCTTTTGCGTTTTTTAGTACCGGCAAACATACGGCAAATATTTTCACTTGAATGCACTCTTTTGCCAGCTACAGGCTTATTTTCTTTACAGAGTTGCTTATTTTAATTTTTTCACGCAAAGGCATTTCTAGTTAAAAACTAGGGGTTATGCGACGGGCCGTTATATCATTTTATTCTTAAACATAATATGGGATGGATTCCTAATCGCCGATACACAGGCTCCTTCTTTTTTTGATTCTTATAATCCCAAAGTTTTAAAGGCTGAAGGTGCTAACCATATTGAAAAAACGCCCGTGTTGCCGCTAAACTGGTAATGACAGTGCCGTAAAATATGCAACCGCTATCTGGTATGTATCCGTACTATGAAATAAATTTAAAGAGACTAACATTTTTTAAAAACTAGAAAATGACGATGAATTACAGCTATTTTATAACTCATTTATGCCTGTGCGCTGCCCTGCTTTCTTCATGTGAGCTGTTTGGCGGGGGTGATACCGGTCCCGGAGGGGGAGAGGTGGTCTGGAAGGTGGAAAACTCTACCGACCGATTAGTGGGCACGCAGCCACTGATCGAAGAAGGAACCGTATATTTTGTTCAGGATACGCAACTCAAAGCCTACACCCTTAAAGAAGGTAAGCGGCTCTGGAGTATTAATACCGGCAACGGCAATTTCTCTCGGGCGATCCTTTCCAGTGAGAATACGCTGTACCTGGATGAAGGATTCAGCATCAAAGCCATTTCCAAAGCCAACGGAAGGATGCTATGGAACAACCCTGTGACTCCGGACGCCACGGAATTCTCCGGCATGGGTTCGCCGGTAATGAGCCAGGACAAAGAGTACTTGTATGCAGGCCGTCGGGACTATGTATTACAGGTACGCAAGAGTGACGGGGCAGTTACTCAGCGCTACCCCATCGACCGGCTGGTGCCTGAAGGGGTTTCTCAGGGAGCCACCGAAGCAATTATTTCTCCTTATGGAGATGGCATATTGTATGTGTCCGGGACTTCGTTTGACCGCACAACTCCCGGAGAAGAACGCTATCGGGGAAACTTATTTGCCTTCCATGCCGCTACCGGCGATTTGGTATGGGAGCTTCGCGCAGAGTTTCTTGTGGATGACTACAATACCGAGCAGCCAGGTGATTCGCTGCTGGTCAGCCCTCCAATTTACGACATGGCGCTAACAGACTCATTGATTGTCCTGCTTCAGGGGTTCGCCATAGTGGCCGTAAACCGTTCAGATGGAACCATTGAATGGGTACATAATTTTTTTGACAGCGGGTTTGATGTGGGCCTGGCGGTAGATGCCGAGGCCATTTATGCCGCTTCCATCGGTACCTATGCGCATAAACTGGACCTCACAACCGGAGAGGAGCTTTGGCGAAAGGATATCTTTTATTCCAATACCAGTATTCCTACGGTACAGAACAACAGGTTATATTTTACAAATTCTGGTGGTGGAGATATCTGGGTACTGGATACCTCAAGCGGAAAGGTCATTTACAGCAAGCTTCCGCCGGGCTATAAAACCGACAGCCACGACATTTATATCTCCTCGCTGGGGGTGGGCGAGGGCTACATGGTGAATGTAGGCAGCAAAGCCGTATACTGCCTGAAGGTGCCTTGAATCTGTTTAACTAAATAGTTGCTATTT
>NZ_DASSWP010000055.1:0-3100 GCF_035704785.1 Gracilimonas sp.
ATAGGTACAGTGTAGGAATTACAAATCCATATTTGGTTCTGATGGTTCTCGTATCCTCTTCGGTAAATTTAATATTATTTCTGTTTGGCGTTATTTTTGTGCGTAAGTTAATGGGGCTTGAGATAATTGCTTTTAAATCTACTGAAATCATGCCTATAGGTAGTCTTCAGCGATTGGCGTTGATTGGTTTGTTCGGTTTGTGTGTGCTGATACTCGTAAAATATGTTAAACAGCTAGATCAAATTGCCATTATTGTAGCCTTGACGGACAGCATAACTGCTGCAAATCAAGCCCGAAGCAATATGGGCAATTCTTTTGCCGGGGATTATCACTGGTATAAACTGGTGATGCATGATATTGGTAATTTTCTCACCTTTACCAGCTTTGCTATATGGCTTACTCGCAAAAGTACTTTCTCGTTCATTGCGTTTATAGCTGCGTTTTCGTATTCAACAATAGTAGCAGTTATGGCGATTGAGAAAGCGCCTTTTGCATGGCTACTGGTTGGTTTATTTATGGTCTATTTTCTGGTTAAAAGGAATGGGTTCATTCCTTTTAAAAAAATAATTATTTTATTATGTATTGTGCTTTTTATTCTTATACTATTTTATATAAATTTTATGGGATCTAATGATATTTGGTCCGCACTTACGTCGGTTTTTTCCCGTGCTTTCTCTGGCAGTATATCACCCGCCTATTTTTACCTTGAGTTTTTTCCTGAGCACCATGAATACCTTTGGGGGAGTACTTTTCCGAACCCTGGCGGTTTAATGCCTTATATCCCTTATCGCTATACCATTGAAGTCATGAACTGGATATTCCCGGCACTTTCTGAATCAGGTGTTGTTGGAAGTGCACCAACAGTTTTTTGGGGGGAAGCTTATGCCAACTTTGGGCCGGCCGGTATTCCGATTGTTGCTTTTATTATGGGAACGTTTGTTGCGTTTGTAAGTTATCTTGTCTCAAAGATTGAAATTAATCCGATATCTATTGGTTTTTCTGTTTGGTTAATACTGGCTTTTAAAGATTTATCGGTGACTGGCTTTAGCGGATATTTTTATAGCATATACCTTATAGTATTGTCATTTTTATTGTTCGCGCTTCTATCGGTTCGTGGGCGCTTTATGATAAGATGTAAAATTTATTAATACCCGTTTGGTAATAGTTTTAACAGAAGTTCGTGAGGAGGTTATTTGATTGATTTTTCCTTGCGTTTTTCATCTAACTTTTTTAGTCATCGCGAGTTCTATTAATGTGCGGTTTTATTGGTTGTTTCGTTAAAGAAGAAAAAAATGAGAGTTTGATCAATGCTGCGTTGGATATGATTGAACATCGGGGCCCTGATCATTCAGATTTTGATGTCCACGAAGAAGCTCATTGTTTTCTCTATCTAGGGCATACTCGGTTATCAATTATCGACTTAAAAGAACATGCTTCGCAGCCCTTTAAGTCAACATGTGGGCGTTATTCTTTGATTTTCAACGGTGAGATATACAATTATAAGGAGATTGCTGAAGAGTTAAAGGCTGTCGGTTATATCTTCAGAACCAAATCAGATACAGAAGTTTTGCTGTATGCTCTGGTAGAGTGGGGAATACCCGTTTTGCCGCGTCTTGTTGGTATGTTTTCTTTTGTGTTTTTTGATCGTCTCGAACAAAAGTTGATATTGGGACGTGACGCCTTTGGAATAAAACCCTTTTTTTATTCCCTGAAGAACGAGGAATTGTACTTTTCTTCGGAGCTTCGCCCATTATTGACATTAAGGCAGGAAAATTCGAAACCCAATTTGCAGGCAGCATATGACTACTTGGTGCATGGTGATTATGATTCTTCGGAAAATACATTTATCGAGGGGGTTAAGCATCTGCCTCCGGCACATTACCTGATTTTTGATATGGAAACTGGTCATGCATTACCTCCAACCCGTTGGTGGCAACCAGATATTGCCATAACGTCGTCGCTGAGCTTTGATCAGGCAGTGGAGAAACTGAAAGAGCTCTTCTTGGATAGCGTGAAGCTGCACCTTCGCAGTGATGTACCGTTGGGAGTAGCTTTATCTGGCGGTATCGATTCATCGGCGATTGTATCAGCTGTTCGTTATCTGGAGCCTGATAAGCCTCTTAACACTTTCAGCTATATTGCCAGTGATGATGCTATCTCAGAGGAAAAATGGATAGATCAGCTAAATGAGAAGATGGCTGCCAAAGGGCACAAGGTTATGGCCAATGAGCGAGAAATGGAGGCTGATCTGGATGATATGCTGCTGAAACAAGGTGAGCCTTTTGGCAGTACTAGTATTTACGCTCAATACCGTGTCTTTAAATTAGCGAAGGAGAATGGTGTTACCGTTTCCTTAGATGGCCAGGGTGCAGATGAGCTGCTGGCAGGTTATTCGGGTTATCCGGGACATCGGCTGCTCAGTCTGGTTGAAACCCGAGGATGGTTGGCGGCACATGAATATGCCAGGCGCTGGGCGCAATCAGCGGGTCGGAGTTATATGATGGCCTGGCAGTATTTGGCGAGAATTAGACTACCTGATTGGCTTTATGCTCTTGTGCGTAAGAAAATGGGCCGCGACTTTCAGCCTCGTTGGCTGAATGCGGAGTTCATGTCCCAACATGGAGTCCGCCTTACCGAGAAGCGTGCCCAATTGAATGCTGAACACCGTGGTCGGAGGGTAAAAGAAGCTCTGGCAAACGCTCTGATGTACAGGGGCTTGCCATCATTATTGCGGCATGGTGATCGTAATTCAATGGCCTTTTCGGTTGAGAGTCGCGTTCCTTTTCTAACTCTTCCTTTGGTTGAGTTTTTGTTGTCATTGCCGGAACATTACCTCATCTCGGAAAGTGGCGTAACCAAGCATGTGTTCAGGGAAGCCATGCGTGGAATTGTTCCCGACAGCCACCTGGAGCGAAAAGATAAAATCGGATTTGCCACACCTGAGTCCACCTGGCTTCTTGACATGGCGCCTGTTATAAGAAAATGGATTATTCAATCTCCGGAAATGGCTTTCTTGAATAAGAATGCGCTTATAAAGGAGTTTGAAGAGGTGGTGGAAGGTAAAAAATCTTTTGATGGTAGAGTGTGGCGCTGGGTTAAC
>NZ_DASSWP010000104.1:0-13409 GCF_035704785.1 Gracilimonas sp.
ACGCTCGGTGTCGATACTGTTCATGCGAATGCGGTCACCAAGCAAAGCCCCGCCTGTTTTGATCTTGGACGGATCAACGGAAATGATACCGATCGTTAGGTCTTCAAATTCGGTTAAAAAACGGCGGACCAATTCATCCGTCAGCGAGCTTTTTCCGGCTCCACCGGTTCCGGTTATCCCAACCAGCGGAATGGTCTTTGTGCCGATCTTAATTTCTTTTCCCTTGCCATCCAACAGCTTACCTTCTTTGTAGGAAAGCACATCCTCTTTTTCATTTTCGATGGCCGTGAGGGAACGCGCCAAGGCTATAGTGTCTTTCTTGGCTACTTTTTTATGGTCAGGCCTGGCAATCGAAATAGGATCATAATCACATTCCTTTAGCATGAAGTTGATCATGCCCTGCAGCCCCATCTTACTTCCGTCTTCCACAGAAAAAATACGTGTCACGCCGGCATTGTGTAGGTCTTCGATTTCATCACCCACGATCACGCCGCCACCGCCGCCAAATACTTTGATATGTCCGGCTCCGTGCTCTTCCAGCAGCTCGATCATATATTTAAAATACTCTACATGTCCACCCTGATACGAACTTATGGCAATACCCTGGGCATCTTCCTGTATAGCGCAATTTACGATCTCGTGCACCGAACGGTTGTGCCCCAAATGGATCACCTCTGCCCCACTGCTCTGCAAAATCCGTCGCATAATATTAATACTGGCATCATGGCCGTCAAACAGACTGGCTGCCGTAACAAAGCGAACCTTATGTTTAGTTTGATATGGTTCCTGTACGGAGTTTTTACTTTCCGATTGTGCAGCGGCTTTCTTGGTTGGGGATGTTGATTTCGTTTCTACCGACATAATTTAATTTCTTGATGTTTTGGAAGCGGTTTCACAAGATAACGATTTGTTGATGGATTTTCGATTCCCGATTTATAACCCGTAAAGATTTCGTTAATTTATACATGTTTTAACCCCTTAACGCTATTATCAACTTGATGAACGACTTTTTTCAACAACTCAAAACTAACCTGTCTGAGCTTTTCATTTACGAAGGTTTAACTAAATCCCTGATCAGCACGACTCTGTTGGTGCTTGCCTTCATCATTCTGAGATTACTCATTGGTCGTTATCTGAAAAAACACATTGCTTCAACAGATCTTCGTCGAAAGTGGCATGTTCAGATACGCAATGGACTTATATTATTAATGATCCTGGGATTGGTCATCATTTGGAGCAATCAATTGCAGGCTTTTGCTCTCTCTTTAGTTGCCATTGCTGTAGCATTCGTTGTTGCTACCAAGGAGCTTATTTTATGCGTTACAGGCTCGATCCTAAAAACAGGATCCCGTTCTTTCAATATCGGAGATCGCATTCAGATCAAAGATTTCAGGGGCGATGTGATCGACCAAAACCTGCTTGCTACAACCATCCTCGAAGTTGGCCCCGGTAAGATTACTCACCAACGCACGGGAAGAATGACTGTAATTCCGAATGCTCTCTTTGTATCCGAACCCTTAATCAATGAAAGCTTTACTCATGATTATGTACTGCATGTGTTTACCATCCCCTTAAAACGAGAGGATAACTGGAAAGAAGCACAAAAAACGGTTCTTAAAGCTGCCAATAAATATTGCAAACCTTACCTCGAGGAAGTAAGAAAACATATGCGTCAGATCAATGAAGAGCGTGGATTGGAAGTACCATCTGTAGAACCACGTGTCACTTTACAAGTTCCGGTAGCCGGCGAGATACATCTAATCGTTCGTATTCCTGCAAAATCAGGAGAGCGAAGCTATATTGAACAATCTATTTTATCAGAAGTGTTCAGCAATAATGATTTTAGTGTAAAGAAAAATGAAAATGCAGGATGACATTTCAAATTTAATGATCTGTTACAGTGCCTGTTCCTCTTCTTGATCCTTTGGAGTTTTATATACCAAGGTTCTGTGTGGGAAAGGAATTTCAATTCCCTCTTTATCGAACCTTTTTTTAATACTTTCCAGCAGGTCGCAGCCCATAACAAAAGCATCTTGTGGATTTACAGCCCAGCTCCAAGCCCGTAAGTTAACCGACGATTCACCCATCATTACAACCCGAACAGGTACTATTTCTTCTCCCTCTTCAATTTGCTCTTCCGTTCGGTTATCTACAAAAAGAGGGTGTTTCAGGATCTCATCTTTCATTATAGACTTCGCAAGGTCTATGTCCGAATCGTAGCTGATCCCCATATCGATCCATTTACAGATCTTGTTATCCTCGTAGTTTGAATTTACGACCACTTCATTGCTGATCACAGAATTTGGGATGATGATGCGCTTATTTTCAAAATTCCGAATAACTGTATGCCGAAGGTTAATGTCTTCCACCACACCACTCAAGTCCATTCTAACCTGAATACGATCCCCAATTTTGTACGGTTTAAACATAACGATGAATAAACCACCGATCACATTCGCTAAAGCGGCCTGAGAGGCAAAACCGATGGCGATGGCAAACAACCCGGCTCCTGCAAGCAATGAAGCTGCGACAACTCTTAATTGTGGGATCATATAGATCGCGAAGCTGATACCTGTAATGTAAATAAGGACACTTACGGAACGTTTGAAAAAGACAAGGTTCGTGACATCCTCATTATCATCTATTTCCCGATTTTTTTTGATCATTACATTGATGATCCTCGTGGTTATAGAGGCAATTATAATGGTCATGAAAATAATGAAACCTATTAAAATGGGCAGGTGCCATTCAGCACTTAAATATGGACTAAGTAATTCACTCATGGTTATTCAAATGTGACATTGACTTCAGAAATAAAACCTTCCTGAACATTTATATTTCTTTGTACATAATATCGTTCCGGCTCTTGGTAAGGAGTAACGGTTCCCCGATCCCAGCGTTCATTTCCGTTTTCATCCCTGAATAAGATCAGCGTATAAGCAACAGGCGGCAGATCCTGTATTGTTGTAGCAAATTGAAATTGGATAAATTCAACTTCCTGCCCATTTGGGCCTTTGATAATTGCATAATAGGTGTCAGAAGAATCTGCATTTTCAATGTTTATCTCTATTTCACCATATTCGGTTGAATCCCATACTTCCGGTTCGTACATACTCCTTCTTTGGGTAACCGGATTCCAAACCAAAAACTGATAATTTACCGCTTCGATCCATTCTTGCTGTGGACTTATACTCAGTTTATTTCGTTCGGTGGAGATCTCAGGCCAATCGTCAAAGTCCACATCTCCCTCTATTACTACAACTGAATCTGTGATCTCACTTTCAGTAATGGGAGCTGCATAGGTTACTACAAAATCATCGGTTTGTGAAAGTCCGTTTTGGCCATTGGCAGAAATGATGCGTTGCCTTGTGGTATCTTCCTGAGCTGTCCCGGTAAAGCTGAACACGGCAGAAGCCGGTTCATTGCCCTCAAGATCAGTAATACCTTTTATTTCAGTGCTGTAAGCTACTTCTTCGAGCAACGGTTCATTGCTTTGGGCAAACAAAACGAATTTTTCCTTCGGAGAAACGTAAAGTGGGAAAGCCGAAGAATAGTCGTTTCCTAAAGAGTCAGAAATTTGAATGGTAGTGCTATCTGTTAATTGGATAGATTCACTGAATCTGAATCTCATTCTATTTTGTGAAAATAATCCTACTCCCAGCAGATCGGGTTTCGTAGTATCTTCGCGAACGGCATATATAACATCCAGGGTATCACTCCCCTCTTTCTCCAACCCAATGAATTCCTGATAAAAAGGATATGCCGTCTCAATTTCCTCATCCCAGATCTTATTCCGGTTTCTGTCATCCACCAGCAAAGCCTTATATGTTCCTTCAGCTAAATACGAGAATGTAAAACTGCCTGAAGTATCCGTTTGCGCCTGGTAGTTCGCTCTTTTAGTAAGATCGACCGGTTGACGGTATAAAAGAATTCTTTGTTCATCAGCTGCCCGCCCGTTTTCAGCAAGAAGCACCTTGCCCGATATCTCCCCGCTGTCGATATCATCTCCGGTTGAAACAGCTAAAGTGATCGGACTTGAAATTTTGTTGTTTCGGGTATCTGAGATCTCCGTCCCAAGCTTAATGATAATGGTGGTTGAATCGGGAAAAGGCTCTTCAAACTCTATGAACATGGTCTTTCTTTTCCATGATACTTCATAACCAATTCCAAGATCCGGCTCAACCGTAATAGCCTGTCTCACTGTAGATCGATTTACAAACTCATCAAACTGAAACTCAAAAACACTTCCCTCAAAATTCGTTGTACCGGTTTCGGGATCAGTGAATTCAAGTACCGGTCCGTCGTTATCTGCGGGACCACCAGTAGGTGCAATTGGAGTTGCACAAGAAACCATAAATCCGGAAATAGCTAACACTAAAATGCGATATAACAAACGTCTATTATCCACGTAAATTGGTTATAATTCAAAATTCACAAAATCTTAAATAATAAGGGGTCAGATTTTTTAATGATCGCTAAGATAATCATAAATAAAGCCGGATTTCATCTCTTTTGCCTTGGCCTGATCATTTTACTTTCCGGTTGCCATGCTTACGTACTTGATGACGCCCAGCATGATTTGCGCTCTTCCTTTACCTCGGGAAAGTATCAAGAATCTTCGGAATTGTTGCAAGAGTTTGAGCGTAAAGAAGTGTATAAATCCAAAGACGCGGTATTAAAAAATCTCGAAGCCGGATTGATCCATCACTTTGCCGGAAACTTTGACAGCAGCAGCGTTTTCTTTGATAATGCAGAAATATTGATCGATGATGCTTATACAAAAAGTGTAAGCCGGGGCTTTAAAGCCATGTTAGTGAATGATAACACCTTAGTTTATGATGGTGAACCTTATGAAGATATATACCTGAACGCATTCAAAAGCCTGAATTATATTCATCAGAATAATTGGGAGGCTGCCCTGGTTGAAACCCGCAGAATGGCTTTTAAAATGGAGCAGCTCGATATACGCTTAAAAGGTTTAGCCGAAGCATTTTCCAGAGAAGACACTACAGGAAATATGGACTGGCATTCAGGTAAAGTGAATATCCAGAATAGTGCCTTCAGTCATTATCTGGCAAGTATCTTATATGCGAAGACAGGAAAACCTGACGATTCCCGTATCGAATTTGAAAAACTGAATATTGCTCTCAGTGAGCAAAAGAAACTCCATAAAAGAGCTCCGATCGAAAGTGAAAAGCTTGAAAAAATAAAAGACCCCAATTCTTATAATGTGCTTATAACAGCTTTTTCAGGTCAGGCGCCAATTAAAAGACAGGAAGACTTCAGGCTTTGGCTGGATGGAGATGATGACGAGAATAGCTTCTATGTAAAATTCTCGCTCCCAAAAATTGATCTGTATAGATCACGTGTACAAAGTATACGAGTTCTAACTGACTCGTTGCAACCACATGATCTTGAGCTTATAGAAGAACTGGATGTTGTATCTGCAGAGGTTTATAAGGCGAAAGTACCGATCATTTATACCCGTTCGTTACTGAGGGCAACAATGAAAGCAACGGGATCAACCTTTATAGCTTCCTCCGTTCGTAAAAAAAATAAAGGCCTGGGTTTCCTGGTTGATGTTTTAGGAATTATCGGGCAGGAAAGTTCAGAGAAAGCGGATCTCAGAGGATGGCAAACCATGCCCGGTAAAGCCTGGATGAACGTGATCAATTTACCGCATGGTATCAATGAGGTCGAGATACAATACCTATCAGCTTCCGGATCCATACTTTATTCCGAAAGAAAATCCATTGAAATTGATGAACAAACCAAATTAGGGCTTATTGAATCAATTTATTCTTATTAAAATCATAAAACTTCAAACAACACCATTATGAAATACGTAATCCTATCCACTCTGCTATTCGGACTCCTGATCACAGGATGCCGACCCACAAGTAAAGTAAATCGTATCAATCCCTCTGAAACCACCGATCTTTCAGGCAGATGGAATGATACGGACGCACGGATGGTATCAGAGGAAATGATCTCTGATGCTCTTACCAAATCATGGCTTAATCAGTATAACCGACAATATCAGGAACCCCCGGTTGTGATCGTAGGCAATGTTCGAAATGAAAGCATGGAACACATCGACACAGAAGTTATCACTAAAGAAATGGAGCGTGCTTTCGTTAATTCCGGCTCGGTAAATATTGTTGCAAGCAGCGAGGAAAGGCAGGATATCCGCCAGGAAAGACTTGAACAACAAGAATTCGCCTCACTGGAAACCATGAAAGCAATGGCAAAAGAAATGGGGGCCGACTTTATGCTTATTGGTAATATCAGCTCTATCGTTGATGAGACACCTGATCGGCGTACTTTAGCTGTTTTCTATACGGTGAATCTGGAACTGGTTAATGTTGAGACCAATCAAAAAGTATGGATCGGAAATAAAAAAATTAAAAAACTGATCGAGCGTAGAAATTTTAGAGGATAAATCTTTTGTATTTAGGCTTTCTGATTGTCGGAAAGCCTTTCTATTTTATATCCATGATCTTACAAAACCCGGCACTGTACACCGACCTTTACGAACTGACGATGGCTCAGGGATATTTTTTATCCGAACGCCATGAACAACCTGCTAATTTTGACTATTTCTTTAGAAGTCTCCCCTTTGATGGCGGATATGTAGTATTCGCCGGATTGGGTGATCTGCTGGAGAGCATTCAAAATTTCCGTTTCCAACCGGATGAGCTGGATTATCTACGCTCCCAGGGTTTTAAAGAAGAGTTCTTAACATACTTAAAGGATTTCGAATTCAGGGGAACCATTTATTCCGTAAAAGAAGGTGAGATCGTTTTTCCAAATGAACCGATCCTCAGAGTTGAAGGTACCGTACTGGAAACTCAGATCCTTGAGACTTTAGTTTTAAATACCCTGAACTTTTCTTCTTTGATCGCCACAAAAGCTTCTCGCATAAAGTTGGCCGTAGGTAAACATTCTGTGGTAGATTTCGGACTACGGAGAGCACAAGGGCTCGGTGGACTGCAGGCGTCAAAATCCGCCATTATCGGTGGATTTCAAGGCACATCGAATGTATTGGCCGGTAAGCTGGATGATATCCCCGTCAATGGAACTATGGCCCATTCCTGGATTCAGTCTTTTGATGATGAGCTAACTGCATTCCGAACCTACGCAGAACATTACCCTGATGCCTCTATCCTGCTGGTTGATACCTACAGCACCTTAAAGCAGGGAGTTCCAAATGCCATAAAGGTTGCTAAAGAGCTCGAAGAAAAAGGGCATAAATTGATCGGTATAAGACTGGACAGTGGAGACCTTGCATATTTTGCCCGTAAAAGCAGAGAAATGCTGGACGATGCCGGCTTGGATTATGTCAAGATCGCAGCCTCCAATCAGCTTGATGAGTACCTTATAAAAAGTTTACTGGATCAGGGCGCGCCCATCGACCTGTTTGGTGTAGGGACAAAATTGGTAACGGCCTATGACGACCCGGCCCTTGATGGAGTGTATAAACTGAGTTCCATAAACGGAAAGCCTACGTTAAAGATTTCTGAAAATGAAGAGAAAGTAACTCTCCCGGATGCTAAAAAACTGATCCGTTATTTCAACCCTGATGGTTCTTTTTACAGTGATGGAGTGGCTTTAGATAATGAAGAAAATCCTGATTCTATTTATCACCCTTATATCTCCCACCGTTCAGCAGTTGTTTCCAAGCTTAAATGCGAAGAATTACTTCATAAAGTGATCGACAAAGGTGAGATCAACATTTCAATTCCAACCGTACAGGAAAGCGCGAAATATGCCCAGCAAAGACTTTCGAAACTAAATAACGAGCATAAACGCTTTGATAATCCCCACGTGTACAAAGTGGGCCTGAGCAAGAAATTGCGAGATTTAAAGATCGAACTTATTCAAAAAGCATAATTCAATGAAAGCATTACTTATTGTTGACGTTCAAAATGATTTTTGTCCAAACGGTGCCTTAGCTGTACCGGGAGGAGATCAGGTAATAAAGCCAATCAATAACCTTATGGATTCTTTTGATTGTATAGTCCAAACACAGGATTGGCACCCACAAGATCACCTCTCTTTCGCTTCCAACCATTCCGATAAAGAACCTTTCAGTACTACAGAGATGGAATACGGAGAGCAAGTGCTCTGGCCGGATCATTGTGTACAAGGAACAAAAGGTGCAGAATTTCATAATGACCTAAGAACCCAGCCTTCACAACTGATCGTAAGAAAAGGATTCAGAAAGCATATTGATTCCTACTCTGCTTTTTTTGAAAATGATCAGGAAACGGTTACCGGACTGCATGGATATCTTCAAGAAAGAAATATTGACGAGCTTGTTGTTACGGGACTAGCTACTGACTTCTGTGTGAAGTGGACGGTGTTAGATGCCCTCAAACTCGGATACAAAGTCACCCTTGCCGAGGATGCTGTTCGTGGTATTGATATGGATGGTTCAGTGGAAAAAGCTATAAAAGAAATGAAAGAAGCCGGTGTGACTCTCAGGAATTCTAACGAGATCTCAGGATAAATTGCCCTCTCCAACTCATTTTGATTTTTGTGTTTTGGGCGCCGGATTAGCCGGTTTGTCCATCTCAGATAAATTGATACAGAAGGGGGCTTCCGTTTGCCTTATTGATACCGGGGATATTGCTTCGGGAGCTTCAGGAACACCCCTTGGATTAGTAAATCTGGCTACCGGTAGATTTGGTACAAAAACCTGGAGATCTGAACAATGTTATAGCGGCATTGCATCCGATCTGGAAAAAGTACAGGATCAAAGCCCGGTTCAGTTTTTCAAAAGAACGGGAATTCTTCGTCCCGCTCAGGATGAAAAAATGGCCTCCCGAATGAAAGAAAATGCCGAGCAACAGGATTGGCCGGAAGGCTGGTGTAAATGGCTGAACAAAGAGGAGATCAGGTTCATTAATCCGGAACTCAATTGTGTTGAAGGCGGAATGTGGCTCCCGAAAGGTCTTACCGTGAACTCCGGGTTGTACCTCAAATCTAAAACAGATCTTCTGAAGAAAAAGGGGTTGAAAGTTTATACCAATGCCAGGTATGAAAAAGAAGCAGATCGATCATCATTTAAAATTTCGTTACAAAAGAAAGTGCTTCAGGCCACAAGCATTATATATGCTACAGGTAATGAGACCAAATATTTGAAATACTGGGACTTTTTACGCCTTAACCCTATCAAAGGCCAATTGGCGATATTTGATACTCCAAAAGCAGGGGACTTCGATTATTCAATCTCAGCACTCGGATATATTGCATCCATCTCTAAAACACGTTTTATAGCAGGAAGTACCTATGAGCATCATTTCGACCACAAAGAACCGGATGAAAAAGGGGCTCAATATCTGATCAAAAGATTAAGCAAAGTCTACCCTGCTCTTTTTAAAGAAGCCGCTCTTGCAGATCAATGGGCAGGAGTCCGTGCATCTGCTCCAAACCGAAAGCCTTATATCGGCCGACACCCGGATAATGAGCACATGTATGTTTTTACGGCACTCGGTTCAAAAGGATTGATGTACAGTGACTATCTGGGAGATCTTCTGATCTCTTATATCTTTGATTCCACGCCTTTACCAAAAGAAGTTTCTCTGGATAGAATTTGATCCTAAGATCAAAAACGGAATACTATGCAGGATGCCGCATTAAGATTAATTAATACCAATCAATACAAACTTTTTCTTTTAATCTATACCGGAATCTTCTGAAAAGTAATCCATCTTCACGTTCACAATTCTCTGCATAATTCGGTATTTTCACGGCTTCGCTTTGAACGTCAAAATTAAATTCACTTTTATAAATGTCTGAACAGGAATTATCCCTCTCGGAACAAGAAGAAATTCGCCGGGAAAAACTTGAACAACTCCATGAATTGGGTGTAAACCCCTACCCTTACTCTTTTGATGTAACCCATACTTCAAAACAAATTTTAGCAAACGAAAAAGAGTTACTTCGGGATGAAGAAACCAATCCTGATTCTGATACTGTGGTGATAGCCGGCCGGGTTATGACAAAGAGAGTTATGGGGAAAGCCGCTTTCTTCAATCTGCAGGATTCTGAGGGAACCATTCAGGTATACATCAGGCGTGATGATGTGGCTACCGAAGAGCTTGGTACTGACAATTACAATAAGGTCTTCAAGAAGCTTGTTGATATCGGCGATTTTGTTGGCATAAAAGGTTTTGTATTCAAAACACAAACCGAAGAAACGACCGTACATGCTGAGGAATTTCACTTCCTCTCCAAAACCATCCGCCCGATACCTACTCCTAAAGAGGAAACCACGGATGACGGCGAAACCATCATTCATGATGCCTTCACCGATAAGGAACAACGCTATCGCATGCGTTACGTAGACCTGATCGTGAATCCTGAAGTACGCAAAACATTCCAGCAGCGCACTCAGATGGTTCAGATGATGCGTAACATTATGAATGAAAAGGGTTATCTGGAAGTCGAGACTCCCATCCTTCAGCCTGTTTATGGAGGGGCCGCTGCAAAGCCTTTTGTAACCCATCACAATGCGTTGGACATGGACCTTTATCTCCGTATCGCTAATGAATTATACCTTAAAAGATTGATCGTGGGTGGGTATGACGGAGTGTATGAGTTCTCCAAAGATTTCCGCAACGAAGGCCTCTCCCGTTTCCACAATCCTGAATTCACACAGGTTGAATTGTATGTGGCCTATAAGGATTACAACTGGATGATGGAATTCACCGAGAACATGCTTGAAAAAGTAGCGCTCGAACTTCACGGATCAACAAAAGTACAGGTTGGCGAAAACCAGATCGATTTCAAAACTCCATGGCCGCGTATTCCTTTGTTTGAAGCGATTGAAAAGGAAACCGGAAAAGATCTCTATGGCAAAGAGGTGGATGAACTTCGCAGCATTGCCAAAAATCTGCATGTAGAGATCGACAAGTCTTTTGGTGCAGGTAAGATCATCGATGAAATATTCGGTGAATTTGTAGAAGGTAAACTCATTCAGCCTACTTTTATAACAGATTACCCCGTTGAAATGAGTCCACTTACCAAAAAGCATCGATCTAAAGAAGGGTTAGTTGAAAGATTCGAAGCCATTTGCAACGGGAAGGAAATAGCCAATGCCTATACCGAGCTGAACGATCCTATCGACCAACGAGAGCGGCTTGAAGAGCAGGCCAAACTCCGCGCAGGTGGTGATGATGAGGCAATGACTATTGATGACGACTTTATTCGTGCTCTGGAATATGGCATGCCTCCTACTGCCGGAATCGGAATAGGTATCGACCGACTGGCCATGATCATGACAAATTCTGATTCTATCAGAGATGTTCTTTTCTTCCCTCAAATGAAACCGGAATAACTTTGTTTGTTAGATGTTCGTTAATGGTATATTCGTTATTCGAAAATCGTTGCCCAAATTAAATCTGAGTACAGGAAAAAACCAATGACAGGTATATTTGAACCATTAACGAATAACCAATAACGAATCCATGAAGCTTGAATGGTACCTTGCCCGCCGTTACTTTAAAGGCTCCCGCAAAAGTTCGGGGTTTCTGTCGTTCATTAAATATATGTCGATCGCAGGGATCGCCATTGGGGCTGCCGGTCTTTTAATAGCCCTTTCCATTGTTCACGGGTTTAAATCTACCATCAATGGCAAGATCATGGATTTTGCCCCTCATATCACCATCAGCACTTATGTAGACAGACCCATTGAACGTGCAGATACCCTTTTCACCTATTTAGACCAGTATCCTGAGATCAAAAGTAAACAAGTAGTTTTGCAGGGACAGGTGATGATACAAACGAGGGATCAGGTAACAGGTACCACTATTAAAGGCGTTGACCTTGCAAGGCCGGACTTTGGTGTGGGAAGTTATATGGATAAAGGTGAGTATGATTTAGGAACGGATTCAACCGGAATGCCCGGTATAGTCTTGGGAGCTCAGTTGGCACAGCAGCTCGATGCAACTATCGGTTCTGTAATAACTGTTTATACAATTGAGGGAATTCCCTCATTAATAAATTCTCCCGAGATCAAACAATTCCGATTGACAGGTATCTATGAAACCGGAATTGACCTTTTTGATGATGTATTCGCTATGGTGGAAAGGAGTCATGTCCGGCAGCTTTTCAAATACAATGAAACCCAGGCAGATGCTATTGAGATCCGTCTACATGACGACTCTAATATCATCCCCTTTCGAGACAAACTAAACGAAACCATTATTTTCCCCTATTACAACGAGCCCATTTATAACGTTTTTGGAAATATTTTTGCATGGGTTGAATTACAGGAAAATATGATCCCATTAGTCATTAGTGGCATGATCATTGTCGCTGCCTTTAACCTTATTGGGGCAATTTTGATGATGGTTTTAGAGAGAACCCGGGATATTGGGATATTGAAAACAATAGGCAGTAAATCTAAAATGATACGCCGCATATTCTTAATGGAGGGACTTATGGTCGCGGGCGTAGGCCTTATCATAGGGATTGCTATATCTTTACTTTTCTACTTCCTTCAGGTCAATTATCAGATCATTCCCCTTTCCCAGGAGAATTACTATATGGCTTATGCACCCGTAGAGCCTCATGCAATTGACTTCCTTATAGTGACAATCGTCACCATCTTTTTATCCGGCTTGGCATCCTGGTTTCCCGCCCGAGTTGCCGCTAATACTGATCCGGTAAAAGTGATCTCTTTTGGCCGGTAATTACTGGCTTTGGTAGTTGCCGGAGGTTAGACTTTGTATATTTAAGGAAATTAATTGATGTGCCAATCATTCTTATTTCACTGGAAGCCGGAGCTTCCGGGACGACGTTGCTAAGCTGGAGATTGGCAACGAGCATAAAAGTATTATTATTTTTTTCATTTTAGCTCTCCGTTTAGTTTTGGGTTGGATGTAAGAATTATAGCAGTAATAGTGGTACCTCCATTACCAATTTTTTTCACCTTATCTATATATTCCGTTTCTATATTATATTTTAAAATCATTGAACCTAAATTTCTTGAAAATACACCTGCATAAAGCGAACATCCATCGGAAGCTATATCTTGGATATAAACGTTCTCTCCTAATTCTTTTTGAAAATCAATTAGATTAAACATTCTTTTTTCGCTAACGCTATAAACTGTTAAATGTCGGGTAGGCTTGGAGCTTAACCTTAAACTACTTGCATGAGTTAAAAAGAAAAACATCTTGTTTTCAGAAGGAACAATGTTCGCATGTTGGCCAGTTAAATTTGCTTTGTAAGTCCCTTTATGAAGATTGATATCGAAAAAAATTGTAGTTGGTGGTCGATTATAATCTTCAACCGTAATTAATAATCGATTTTCATTTTTTAAGTAGTACATCCCATACACAAAACTATAATCAGGAATAACCTCTTCAACTATATCTGTTAAATTGAATATTTCGGTA
>NZ_DASSWP010000076.1:0-9876 GCF_035704785.1 Gracilimonas sp.
GCTTTCTCACTTCCACGAAATCCTGTAAATTCCGGATTGAATTACACGCAAAGTCAACCCTGGAGAAATGCAGATTTAACTGCTCCTTTTACCTTTTCTATTAACAAAACTTCTGAAGAACTTGAGGTAGAACGGCAAGAAATTCGAGATAAAACCGCCCCCATTTTTAGAGCAGATCCAAATGCGGGCATTACTATTCAAACCAAGCTTGATTCTATTTATCGCGAGATTCAACCTGTATTAGAAGCTTACAGTGAGTGGCAAACTGCTCTACGGTCTTCTGAATCTTCAGCTGAAAGTGATAGTGTAAGTTTTAGCAATACATTACAAAATTCTGCAATCGACTTTACAGACGCTTCATGGCAAGTGCTTTTAGAAAATTTTGATGCCGTCAGTAGTTCTAATCGCGAGCCCAGTCAGTTCGTTGGTGTCCGTATCAAGCAACAGCTTGAGTCGCTGATAGATCAGTTATTAGAACAAGGTATTATCAATCAAAATAAAAGTACCCTGGAATCGGATAGAATTACTCTTCGAAATACTCGGCAAAGCACTGAACAAACGATCAATATAGCTCGTATACGTGACCTTAGAGAGGCAAATGAATTTGTGCAATTCCAATTAAATCGAATTTTCAATGAGCAGCAAACCAGGCTTGCCATGGAAATCTATAACCAGATTATAATTCCAAATCTGCGGTTTAACCAGGAAGACACCCAAGCACGCTTACAAGAAGCATTGTCTTCCATTTCTGAAACCAAGGGAGCTATTGCCCAAGGTCAAGTAATTATCCGTCGCGGAGATATAGTGAGTTCAGAAAAGGCAAATATTTTAGAAAGTCTTGCTGAAGCCCGGTCTGGTAATGCCAGTAAAGTGGAGAGATGGATTCGATTTTCCGGCCAGTTGGTTATCATTTTTGCGGTTACTTTTGTTTTCTTCATGTATATCTATCTATACCGTAGAAAGATCACTTCAGATAACGGTCTTTTCTTCCTGGTCTTCCTGATTATGGGATTAGTTTCATTTTCAGCCGGACTTATCAACTTCTTTGATGTAGCTGACCCATACATGATTCCTGTAGCTATTGCCCCTATTGTTCTAACCATTATTTTTGACTCGCGGGTAGGGCTGGTTTCGTCAATTATGTTGGCCAGCCTTTTGGGACTCATAAACAGTAGTAGTTTTGAATTTGTAATTGCCACTTTTACAGCTTGTAGTTTAGGTGTTTTTTCAGTTCGTGATATTAAAGACCGTTCTCAGTTTTTCTTTACCACCCCGGGCATTGTCATGATAACCTATCTACTAGTTATCGGAGCTTTTAATATATCTACACTGCGAGGATGGGAGACATTTTCCTCTGACCTCATGTATGTAGCAATCAGCTCTGTATTTATTCTTTTTACCTATCCTATTATTCTACTTTTTGAGAAAATTTTTGGAGTAACTACCGAGTTCACCCTTATTGAGTTAGGTGATACCAATCAACCTATTCTAAAGAAATTAATGAATAAGGCGCCGGGCACTTTCCACCACAGCCTTCAGGTAGCCAACCTTTCAGAAGCAGCAGCCTCGGCCATTGGTGCCAATTCCTTGCTTTGCAGAGTTGGAGCTTTATATCATGATATCGGGAAAATGGTTAAGCCGGATTACTTTGTAGAAAATCAAAGCAAAGGCAGTAACGAGCATGATAAGCTTAAACCGCAAATGAGTGCTATGATCATCAAAGCACATGTGAGTGAAGGGGTAAAAATGGCAGAAGAAGAAAACCTACCCGAGATCATCATCGACTTCATAAGAACACATCATGGCACTTCAGTGATTCGTTACTTTTATGAGAAAGCAAAAGAGGATGAAAATGTAAAAAGCATGCTTCATGAGGATCAATTCCGATATGAAGGCCCCCTTCCTTCAACCAAGGAAACCGGTATTCTATTATTAGCTGATGGGATAGAAGCTGCATCTCGCGCAATGAAAAACCCAACTTATAACAAACTTGAGACTCTTGTCAATCGTATGGTTGATGACCGTTTAACGGAAGGCCAACTCAGTCATTGCCCTCTGACTTTCAGGCACCTGCAAGTGATAAAAGAAACCTTTCTAAACATTCTTGTCGGGGTTTACCATAGTAGAGTGGAATACCCTGAGGATAAAAAAAGAGAAGCCGATGAAAAAGCTAAAAAGGATTCTGAGAATAAAGAGAGAACAGACAATGATAATGAGCACACGGAAAAAGCAAAAACTGACCAATAATTGTGGCATTTAAGCAAGAACTGGATCTTTATCTACAGTTTGTAAAGCTTGAGAAAGGACTAAGTGAAAACTCTGTCACATCATATAAAAATGATCTTGAACGATACTTTATATATTTAGCCACAGAAAAAAAGATCAAAGAACTGACCGGAGTAACCTTAAGTCACATAGAAGATTTTCTGAATTTTTTGGTGGATGAAGAATTACTATCCGCAAGCTCTCTCGCCCGTAATATTTCAAGTGTACGTGGTTTTCATGAATTTGCTGTTGTAGAGGGCATCACAAAAGCTAATCCTGCAGAATTGGTTGAGCTCCCCAAAAAAGCTTCTAAACTTCCGGAAGTATTAGATCGTGATGAGATCGAAGCCATATTGGAAACCCCTGACCTGACCACCCCTGCAGGAATCCGAGATAAAGCCATACTTGAGACACTTTATGGGACAGGGATGCGCGTAAGTGAACTTACAGGTTTGGAACAAGACCGGCTTATATTTGAAATAGGTTTTATCCGTGTGATTGGAAAAGGAAATAAAGAGCGCTTGGTGCCTGTTGGAGAGATCGCGCAGGACGCCATTTCTCATTATACCGAGCATATACGCCCGCAATTTTTGAATCCGGAAAAACCTAAAAAGGCTAAGAATAAAGTATTCTTAAGCATGCGCGGAAGTGCTCTTTCGAGAATGAGTATCTGGAATATAGTCCAAAAAGCTGCAGAAAAAGCTGATATTCAGAAGAATGTTTATCCGCACATTTTCAGACACTCTTTCGCAACACATTTATTGGAAGGCGGTGCCGACCTAAGAGCCGTACAAGAAATGCTTGGCCATTCATCTATTTTGACAACTGAAATTTATACACATGTAGACCGTTCGTTTCTGCATCAGGTTCATAAAGAATTTCACCCAAGAGCTTGATATGATTCCCGAAAATAAATCTTTGCAAAGCTGTCGGAAATTTTTCTTTACATAATTCGTTCACCATTCAGTCTTCAAACTGTTATTTTAACTTCGAATCTCTCAAAATCACAAATCAGGTATAATGCGTATAATTCTCTTACTGCTCACCTTCATTCTCACTTCTCATTCTCTTTCGGCTCAGGTTCTTACTTCCAAATCTTATGAAAACGGTATGGTCGTCTCTGCCGATAAGTACGCTTCTGAAATAGGCAAAGATATTCTTAAACAAGGAGGCAATGCTGTTGATGCTGCGGTAGCCGTGCAATTTGCTTTAGCTGTGACATTGCCAAGAGCCGGAAATATCGGTGGCGGTGGATTTATGGTGATCCATATGCAAAATGGCGAAACTGCAGCACTTGACTTTCGAGAAAAAGCACCTGCAAGAGCTACCAGAAACATGTATGTCCGCAATGGTGAATTTGACTCTGATCTAAGCTGGGAAGGCATTCTGGCCGTTGGTGTTCCCGGCACTGTGGATGGGATGATAAAAGCGATTGAGCGCTATGGGCGCATGCCACTTGATATGGTAATTCAGCCGGCCATTAAGCTGGCCCGCGAGGGATATCACCTGTCATACACCCAGGCCGAGGATCTCAATAATCATCAGGACACATTCAAAAAATACCAGGCCTCCGCTAAATACTTTACTGCCGATGATAACACTTTATTTGAGGAAGGGGATCTTTTTGTGCAAACTGACCTTGCTAACACTTTGGAGCGTATCGCACGTTTTGGTCGTGAAGGATTTTATTCCGGACCTGTAGCCGATGCCATCATAAATGAGATGGAGCGTTACCGTGGTTTTATTGACTATCGTGACCTTCGAAACTATGAAAGCAAATGGCGTGATCCTGTGGTGGTTGATTTTATGGATTACAAATTGCACATCATGCCACCTCCAAGCAGCGGTAGTGTAGCCATTGCACAGATATTGGAAATGATCGAAGAATACCCTTTAGCTGAAATGGGACATAATTCTGCTGATTATGTGCATTTAATTAGCGAGGCCATGCGCCGGGCTTTCGCAGATCGCTCTTTTTATCTTGGGGACCCTGATTTCGTAGATATCCCCATGAATAAATTAATGAGCGAAGAATACAACAACCAACGAATGATAAGTTTTAAGGATGATACAGTAACCTCATCTGCCACTCTTTCTCATGGCAGGGTGACCGGTTATCCCGAATCATCTGAAACCACCCACTTTTCAATTATAGATAAAGATGGAAATGCCGTAGCTGTTACCACTACTCTAAATGGATCTTTTGGGAGCCATGTATCAGTTACCGGCGCCGGTTTTTTACTCAATAATGAAATGGATGATTTTTCAGCCCAGCCCGGAGAGCCCAATGCCTATGGATTGATCGGGGCGGAAGCCAATGCTATTGAACCCGGCAAAAGAATGTTGAGCAGCATGACTCCAACCATTGTCACTAAAGATGGTAAAGTAGATATGATAATAGGCGCCGCCGGTGGCCCAAGAATAATTACAGCTACATTGCAGAGTTTTTTAAACCGTGCTGTTTTTGGGATGCGTTCCCAACAGGCTACCGCACAGCCAAGATTCCACCATCAGTGGCTTCCTGATATGCTTTTCATCGATGATTTTGGATTAAGCCCGGATACTCAAAAACTATTGGAAGAAAAAGGCCATAAAATTTTCCCGCTACCGGGAATTGGACGTAGTCATAACATCTTTATAGATCGCAACGGGCATTATACAAGTGGGGTAGATCCCAGAGGGGATGGTTATGCTTCCGGATATTAATCTCCATAACACCATATCCGCTATTTAAAGGGATTGGTTTCTTTCTTTTAAGATCATTTTCTTAAGGTTTCATAAGTACAGCTCTATATTAATAAGCAAACACTCAAAAAATGAAGCAGCCACCATACGAGTCTATTTCCTGGCAAGAGGATCATTTGGTAATTCTAGATCAAACCCAACTTCCTCTTAGAGAAATTTATTCTGATGTTAATACCATTGGTCAGGTTTGGGATGCAATTAAGAAGTTAAAAATTCGTGGAGCACCCGTTATTGGTATAGCCGGAGCGTATGGCTTATATCTTGGCGTCCGTGACTTGGAGTCCAAAAATTTCACCAGCTTTAATGTAGAACTCAATCGCTGGATCGAATATCTCAAATCATCGCGCCCAACAGCTGTCAATCTCAGTTGGGCATTGGAGCGTATCAATCAAACGGTATATGCAAATAAAGATAAAGACCTGGAGGAGATCAAAGAGATCATCCTTAAAACTGCCAAAACCATTCACGATGAAGACAAAAGGGTTTGTCAAAAAATTGGGGAGAATGGAGTAAAACTGGTAAATAAAAGAGCAAATATTCTTACGCATTGCAATACCGGAGGTCTTGCAACCGGAGCTTATGGGACAGCCTTTTCTGTGATCCTTCATGCTGATGAGGCAGATAAAGATATCCATGTTTGGGTGGATGAAACCCGTCCATTGCTGCAGGGAGCAAGACTGACAGCCTGGGAATTAAAAAAAGCTGAGATCCCCTTCCATCTTATTACAGATTCAATGGCCGGCTCATTAATGAATACCGGAAAGGTAGATATGGTAGTGGTAGGAGCTGATCGCGTAACTGCGAACGGTGATACTGCCAATAAGATAGGCACCTACTCTTTGGCAGTGCTCGCCAAAGAAAATGACATCCCATTTTATGTAGCCCTCCCCCTCTCAACCTTTGACCTTGAAAATGATACGGGTGCCAATATTGAGATCGAAGAACGTGAGCCGGAAGAAGTCACCCATCTTGGAAAAACGCCTATCACGCCTAAAAAAACTGATGCTTACAACCCCGCATTTGATATTACTCCCAACAAATATATAACCGGTTTTATTACAGAAAAGGGAATAATTGAACCGGATTATAAGAAGAACATCAAGGCTCTTTTTAACTGACCTTCTTGGGTTTCTTTGGCTCTTCAGCTATTATTCCGTCTCCTTCTTCATCTGAGAGATCATACTCACGCTCTCTGTGAATATTTATCGTGATACCTAGTGAACTCCCTATTAGAACTCCGATACCCACGGCCAGATACATATTAAAGTCTATAAAATAAATAGCTCCGTAACCTAAAAGTCCACCAATAACAATTGCTGACAGCCAAATTATAGTACTTTTCATGTAATTTATAACCTAATAATACTCCTCGGTTTCATTTATTCAGCAAAAATCTGAGCTTAAATGAGGTGGTATTAAACGATGTGTAATCAAACCGGGCATTTAATTGCTTGCTGAAAGCCCGAACTATTCGCATTCCAATACCGGTATTTTCATCAAAGTCTTCCGGAAGTCCTTTCCCATTATCAGTTACTCTCAGTACCAACTGTTCGTCATCCACAAATATTTCGATAACAACCCGTCCTTTCCCCCCTGATTCAAAACCATGTGTACAAGCATTCATTACCAACTCATTCATGATCATCGAAAAAGGAATGGCCCGTTCCATATCTAAGGTAATACCTTCTTCAGCATGCACAATAAGATCAATGTCTTTGCGGTCTTTACGAAGTGCTTGTTCTATTCGGTTACTTAATTTAATGGAATAGTTTTTCAGATCAACGTGATTAGCACGTTTAGTCTGAGACATAGATTCATGAACAATGGTAAGTGACCGTATCAGGGAATGGGAATCTTTTAAGATCTGCTCATTTGACTTATTACTGTCACTTTTAAGCTGTAATTCAAGTACAGCCAAAACCATGGTTAAGTTTGTTCTTACTCTGTCATGGATCACATTTAACAGGTCATCTCTCTCATTTAAGGCTATATTTAATTTTACCTCTTTCTCTCTCAACTCACGAGTCTGACCATCTACCTCCTCTTGAAGGGACTTATTCCAGCTTCCAACCAGATAGATACTTCCCACTCCGATAAAAAACACAAGAGAGATCGAGATCCATGTTACAATTTCAAATGACTCATTCACACTCATCATACTGTTAAATACCTGAGTGGACATTCCTGAACCCGCTATTTCTTGCTCAATGGACTGCGATCCCAATAATTTTGCGGAAATAATAAACAAAGCCAACACGATAACCACCGTTGTAATAGCAGAGTATATCCACTTTAAGGAAACTTCGTTCTTGGGAGGGATATCAAACAGCTTATTTCTGAAACGGTAAATCCAAGGTGTTAAAAAGTATAACAAAGGGCCCCCAATAACGAAGGACTGAAGAAATAAACTAACCCACCAGCTCTTCCAGATCATGAGGGTTTCGAAAAGAGGCAAACCATAAAAACGGCTCCACACAAAAGCACCCAAAGAACAGGCAAGGGCAGCGAAAAGGGACACGACCACATAGAACGTAAAGCTCTTTAACGTCCTCAGGCTTAGGTCAAATGACACACAGTAGTAGCTAAGGGCATACACAGAAAGCCCCAATGTGAAAGACATTGAATATAACAGTGACCAATACCACGCCATGGAAGCGGTAAATGCCAACACAAAAGTTGATATAAAAACAGGTATAAAGCCCCATTCAAATCCAATCCAAAAAACCAATAACATCCCAATTAACATGGGTATTTGAATTAAAAAGACCTGCCCGATCTTGTCCTGATTCAGTATCTCAGAAAACCCAAAATAATATTCGACCACAAAAACAGATGATATGCTTACCCCAATGAGTGCTATCCAGATTCCCAAAAGGCCTAAGAACTTCAAATTCGTCATACCCATTTTGCCAAGCAGATAATCCATGGTAAGGGGCTGGTATACTGTGGCATTTATACCATTTTGGTCTTTTGCCTCCATTAAAACTCCAATTTTAACTGATCTTTACTTTGTTGTGGCTGAAGCAGTTAACTGCCCCAAAAAACGAATCATGAAAATATACAATTATCAAAGGTGAAAGACATGAACCGCTAAAATAATCTGAATATGACTTTTAATCGTCCAAAAAGTATTGAAATCCCCTTATATATATGTTTGTAAAGATTCTGCATTGACCTCATGATGAGAGCCATTCCATAGTACATCTCCATTCCTGAGAATAAAAACCTGTGGAGACTCATGTTTGATCCCAAATCTTTCGGCAATAAAGTATGATAGCTCACGCTGTTTTATCACATCCACAATATAAAATTCCGCTTTTTCTTTTGTTTCTTCTGATAATCCCTGAATATTTTTAAGAGCAAAGAAACTTGTAGCACAACGGGTACTGTGTTTGTAGATCACCTGTGGTTTTTGGCCGGAGGCCTTGATGATCTCTGAAAGATTTTCCTTAGATGAAACTTTCTTCCAGTCAAGATCTGATCCGCCATCATTATCCATTCCGAAAATTCTGTTTAACGACTGAAAAAATCTCATTAAATAGTTTATTGATTTATTTTTAAAGTGGTAATAATTACTGACTACTTCAAAACAACGGTGCTTACTTTAAGATCCTGTCATTTTGGTCAATCTTATATCAGAAGTTTCAAAATTAGTGAATCATTTCTAAATATATTCCATTGTACGTAAATAGATAGAGTTAATGATTTAACGAAAAAAATAAGGAGATACATGAATACACAAATTAAAGCGCATTGGCTTGGGCATTCCGCTTTTAAATTGGAGAGTCAAAGTGGAAAGATCATCTACATCGATCCCTTTCTGAAGAATAACCCCTCCACCCCTGATGAATTGAAAGAAGTAAAAGAAGCTGATTATGTACTTCTTACTCACGGGCACGAAGATCATGTTGGAGATACTGTAGAGATCGCCAAGAACACCGGAGCCAAAGTAGTTGGAATTTTAGAACTGATCGGAATTTTGACTGATGAAGGATTACCGGAAGATCAGGGTGTAGCTATCAATAAAGGCGGAACCGTACATTTTGAGGATTTCTCCGTCACACTGGTTTCTGCAAATCACAGTTCTTCCTATCAAGGGAAATATGCAGGCGATCCCGGCGGACTTATTCTTTCGTTTGAAGATGATATTTGCGTGTATCACATGGGGGATACCAACATTTTTGCTGATCTGGAATTATATGGCGAGCTCTATCAACCACATGTTGTACTCGCCCCAACCGGTGATCATTTCACTATGGGAGCTGAAGAAGCCGCCTATGCCGTGGAAATGATAGGCTGTGAAATTGCCGTTCCATGCCATTACGGAACATGGCCTCCCATCGACAGTGACCCGAATGAATTCAAAGAAATTCTGGAAGAGATCACAGATACCAAAGTTATTATTCCTGAAAAAGGAGTAAACTTTATGGAATGAGATGAATTCTAACTCGCTCTATAAGCCACAAACCTGAAATAAGGTTTGTGGCTTTTTTTATTGCCTAACTTTATACAGAATTCAGCAATTCAGAACCCGTATAGCATTGATAAAACTTGAATTTGCTTGGTTTTTATGGGGATTTGAAATATTATGCGATGAATTAGGCGGATTAGGAAATCCACACAATCAGATGTTATCCGGCGACTTTATACGACTAACGAGACGGATAACATCTGAAAACTAACGAATAAGGCATTTAGAGCACGATTACAGGATTTTATCCACCGCTTGATAACAAACCCCTTGTTCGTATAATATTATGTTATAGAACCTTCAAAAATCATATATTCGTGATGTAGCCGGAAACATCTAAACTGCACAGCAGCTCAACTTACTCACATCTTTGTCAAAAGTGAGTGTAGCAAGCT
>NZ_DASSWP010000143.1:0-4796 GCF_035704785.1 Gracilimonas sp.
ACGACCGGAAATTTTTAGAGTGTCTGCTACTTCACCCACAGTCATTTCCAAGCTTTCAGCAAGCTCATGGGCAGAAGGCACACGCTCATATTCCTGTTCCAATTTGGAAAGCTCTTTACCAATTTTGTTAAGAGCCCCAACACGGTTCAAGGGAAGTCGTACAATTCTTGACTGCTCAGCCAGTGCCTGCAGAATTGACTGACGAATCCACCAAACGGCATAAGAGATGAACTTGAAACCACGAGTTTCATCAAAACGTTTTGCTGCTTTGATCAAACCGAGGTTTCCTTCGTTGATCAAATCGCCAAGAGAAAGTCCCTGATTTTGATATTGTTTTGCCACAGAAACTACGAAGCGAAGGTTTGCTTTGGTAAGATCTTCAAGTGCTCTCTGACTTCCTTTTTGAATTTCCTTAGCCAGCCGGACTTCATCATCCGGTGTAATTAGTTTCTCTTTTCCAATTTCGTGCAGATAGCGATCTAATGACTCTGACTCACGAGTAGAGATTCCAGAACTTTTTGCCACTGTATATACCTTTTAATGAATGTTTGCGTACGCGATTGCGCAGATGATATGCTTAGAGCTTTTAAACACGTGCGAAAAGCTTAGATATTGCGTCTACGACTTAATAAATTCTACAATTGATTAATATACGTAATTAATAGCTCAATTTTAAACTACATGACTCCTGTTTTTAGCTTATAGCCTCAACTTTTAGGAATTCTAATTCAAGAACGATCTTCCCGGGAAGTCATGTTCTACCCCGAAGAACTCGGCAACACTACAGGCTATATTCGAGAAAGTATCACCGGTTTTGAGGTCTTCAGAGATTGCCACTCCTTTTGGGAATACTAATAAAGGAACAAACTCCCGGGAGTGATCTGTGCTGTTTGAACAAGGATCATTGCCATGATCTCCTGTGATGATCAAAAGGTCACCTTCCCTGATCTTTGAAACAATAGCCGGTATTGCGCGATCGAATTCTCTCAAACTTCCTGCATATCCTTCCGGATCTAACCGATGGCCAAAAAGCTGATCGGTATCAATTAGATTAACGAAAACAAAACTATTGTCAAGATCTGCGGACATCAAGCTTAACAGTTGTGAAATTCCTTCGGCATTGCTCTTAGTCGGTCGGTATTGGGTAAACCCTTCCCCGGCAAATAAGTCTGCCACCTTACCGATAGAGTATGTTTTTACACCCGCATCGTATAACTTCTGCACCAAGTTATTCTGTGGTGGTAAAGAAGAGTAATCATGTCGTTTATCTGAAATTCGCTCAAAACTTCCCGGTTTACCGGTGAAAGGGCGTGCTATCACTCTCCCTACTTCATGTTTTCCAACCATTATTTGATTCCGGGTGTACTCACACCACTCATAAAGCTTGTCAATTGAAACCACATCTTCGTGGCAAGCTATCTGGAATACACTGTCGGCAGAAGTATAGACAATAGGATAGCCGGTCTTAAGATGTTCTTCCCCAAAATCCCGAATCACCTCAGTTCCCGAATATGGCTTATTGCATAAAGCCTTCTCAACTCCTATTCCCTCACAGAAAGCCTTTATAACATCTTCAGGAAATCCATCCGGGTAGGTAGGAAATGGTTTTTCAAGCTGAATGCCGGCAATTTCCCAATGCCCGGTAGTAGAATCTTTTCCTGCTGAAACTTCTCTTAGTTTTCCAAAAGCAGATAATGGATTTTCATTTTCCGGAATTGATGCAAGTGGTAGAATATTTCCAATCCCCATTTTTTGAAGGTTAGGAAGCTGAACACCTGTTTTTTGAGATATATGCCCAAGCGTATTCATGTGCTCATCCCCATATTCCTTTGCATCTTCCTGAGCACCCACTCCCAAGCCATCAACTACGATCACATATGCATTTCCCATTATGCTTCTACTAACTCAGCTTCATTGTCGTTCATCACCTTTGCCAAAGCTTTTTTAGCTTTTTCTTTGATCTGATAAACACTCTCCGATTGTTCTGAGACCCTTGTATATCCCACTTTAAATTGTGCTCTCATGCTTCCCCCTATGGAAAGATCAATCCCTGACTCCAATTTTGATTTCATTTTTTCCATCCAAAAAGAAACCGCTTCTTCATCGTCACTTTGTATCAAAAAAGTGTATACATAATCTGAATTATAGCCAATGTAACCCGGAATTCCGTAGCGTGAAGGATTTAAAGCCTTAACAAAATCAGTCTGTATATTCTGCAGATCTTCCAATCTGTATTTTGTGCGAAGGCCGGAAACATCATCCGGTGCAATAAGTCCAAACCAGGTAGAAGTTCCTTTTCCCTTCTTTAACTTTGATAATTCATTAGTCAGTGATAACTCCCATAGCTCAGGCATGAAAGCCCCAAAATTTTGCGTCAAAATCTCCTCAACCATGCCTGACTTTTTCACCGATGTCTGGATACTTAGAGAAGCAATTCTTACTAAATTAGATAACTTATGCTTTGTAGATTCTTTGAATGTAAGAGGATCACTGTCGTAACAAACCACTACACCCTGCCGGCGATCATGGATCATTACAGGAATAGCAAAGGTAGCTCCTTCTGTTCGCTTTTCAGCAGATGAAATACGTCGTGGATTGTTATTAAAATGCATTGTAAAAACAGGCTCTCCTTTTTCAAGAGCTTCATATGCTACACTTTTCTCTTCAAGCTGCAATCCCAGATCAGGAGTTTGTTTTGAATCTTTAGCCCGAAGTACCACGTTCCAGGACTCCATTCCCGGTGCCAATAAAACAGCTCCTCCATTCGGGAGATTCTTCTGCATCTCCTCCATCATCTTTCCGAGTATCTCTACCCGGTGCAACCGGTAATCCAACTGATTAACGGAGGCCTCATAATCTTCCCATTCCTGCTGATTTTCATGGAGATCCACAACTTCCAGATAAGTATCCAATACACTTACAAGAGCGTTGTTATAAGACATTATTCTGTCCTGAATAACTTCCTGATCAATTTCATTTTCACTTTCCAGAACGGTCAAAGCTACTGTTTCGCCTTTATTTATAAAAGGGATGATCAGTATTTGCTTCGCCTGAACAAAATCAAAGTAATGCATCAACTTGGCTTTGGATACGTCTTCTCCTACCACTAATTGTACGATCTCTTCAGCATCCTGAAATTCATCAAGAAAATGATTTTCAAAAGACACGCGGTCTTGGAACATGACATTCGGCAGTCCGGTACTATTTGTCTCCCAAACGAATTGCTGACGTGCCCGGTTCACCCAGCACATATAAGAAAGTTGAACTTTTGTTGAAGTTCTTAGCAAATGCACCAGATCCTGGATGATCTGTTTAAATTCCCGAAGTGCTTTTTCTTGTCGGTCTAAAGACATTCTTTTTATTCTTTATAAGTATTTCAAGCTATTGGAGTGTATGGATTTTCATCAATAGTTACTCATGATTACTGAATTACAGTTTAGAACTGTATATTTTTTGCCATTTCTTCGGCTTCTTCTACCATTCTTTCAAAAGAGGCCAAGCCTTTATTCCAAAAATCAGGCTGAGTAATATCGAGTCCCATTTTAGCAACCAGATCTTCCGGCCATTCAGAACCCCCGGCACTCAATAATTCCATGTATCGATCCGGAAAACCTTCAGGGCGCTGAGTGAATTCTTCGTAAAGTGCCAATACCAATAACTCTCCAAATGCATAAGCGTAAACATAGCCGGGTGTATGCAAGAAATGAGGGATATAGCTCCACCAGATGCCATATTCATCCGTCAGTTTAACGGAATCTCCGTATAATGCTTTTTGCTGATCCATCCATAATTCCGAAAATCTCTCAGCCGTTAATTCCCCTTCTTCGCGGCGGGCGGTATGCATGGCATGCTCAAAACGGTTCATTGAGATCTGCCGAAAAACAGTGGCGATGGTATCATCAATTTTACCCATCAGCAATGCCAATTTTTCTTTGGGATCGTCAAGTTCTTTCATCAGCTTTTGAAATACGAGCATCTCTCCAAATACAGAAGCCGTTTCAGCAGTAGTAAGTGGCGTTGATGACTGCAAAACCCCTTGCTGCCGTGATAGATACTGATGAACTCCGTGCCCTAATTCATGAGCCAACGTTTGTACATCACGGATCTTTCCGTCAAAATTCATAAACACATAAGGGTGGACGGAAGGAACCGTACTGGCGGAATATGCCCCGCCTCTTTTCCCCGGCTTGATAGCCGCATCAATCCAATTATTATTAAAAAATTTCTTCGTGATCTCCCCCATTTCATGATGGAACTTAGTATAAGAATCCAAGACCATATCCTGCGCTGAATTCCAGTCGATCGTAGCTTCATTCTTCATAATGGGTGCATACCGGTCATAATCCTTCATCTCATCCAAACCAAGCAGATCACGCTTTAATTTATAATAGCGTTGAACCAATTCGTATTTTGATGTTACTGACTCGATCAGTGCATTCACTGTCTCATTATCGGTTTGGTTAGCCAGATTACGGGAGTCGATCCAGCTTTCATACTTGCGGAGCTTATCGTTGGTTGACTTATCCGCCAGAATAGTATTGAATACAAAGGTTAGCTGTCGGCTCAACTCTTTGAATTTCTTAGTGAGTGAAGCATGAGCCCGGACCCTTAAATCACGATCGTTTTCATGAAGCTTACTTAATACCTCCTGTTCACTGAGCTCTTCACCGTCCAGCTCAAACTTGGCGGCTCCCAAAGTCTCATCAAAAAACCGAACCCAGGCACTTCTTCCGGTAACTGATTTAGCCGACATGATCTTTTCCTGACCTTCCTCAAGTACATGATCTTTGTAGCGG
>NZ_DASSWP010000199.1:0-2810 GCF_035704785.1 Gracilimonas sp.
TGCAGAAACGGATGATGTACCGCGTACTCGAATGTTCATACCCTGTCCAAGCTTACCATTACTTTTTTGAATAAACACACCTGAGGCTCTACCCTGAAGTGCAGATTCAAAACTGTTTACAGGCACAGCGGAAAGCTCTTCACTGCCAACACTAGCAATATTGCCGGTCATGTCTTCCCGAACAATAGATCCAAAACCAACAACAACTACTTCATCCAATAGCTGAGTATCTGTTGAAAGTTCTATATCAATGGTTTGGCGACCGTTTACGGCGACTTCCTGTCGGACAAAACCTATACCTGAAAATACAAGTGTTCCGTTCTCAAATTCATCGCTCGTTAGTTCTAGTTCATACTCACCGTCCAGATTTGTGGCAGTACCTTTATTGGTGCCCTCCAGCAAAACGGTAATACTTGGTAATGGTTCATTGTCTTCAGCAGAAACTACAACACCAGAAACTGTTTGTGCATGTAGCGTTCCAACCGAAACAAATAGCAGCAACATAAAGCAACTGCTAAGTTGTAGTAGCTTTTTCATCATAACTTTTGATTTATTTGGGTTAGTGTAAGTACCCAGAACAATACTCTTATTTTTGACGAAATAAAAAATTTTTCTGCAAAAGAAGTGCTTGCAACCTCTCAAATACATGTTTTTATCCCCATTTATGAAAAGGAGTAACTCTAAGTTTGAACGATTATCAGGATAAGATCAGTTATTTCATAAACTCAACAAACCAGCCTTCAGTCCAGTCTAAAACTTCCGCAAAAGGCTTTGGGAAATCCTGATCTTCGAATGGATGGGCTGCGCCATAGGTATGAGTTCCGTTTGCTACCAGTCGGAGTTCTTTTTCGCGGGCTTCACAGGCAATATGTAGTTTTTCAGAATCGGTATAGGGCACAGATTCGTCATCACGGCCATGAATAAACAAGGTGGGTATGCGAAGTTCTTTAACACGCTCCATGGCAATTACGCGATCTGCATTGTTTATGGAATCTTCATAGACAACTTTTCCGACCTTCATCTTTTGGCCGGTCCTGCTGTTCTCAATTTCGGTAAAGCCCTGCTTTTCCCAATCTTTTTTCATTTCATCGGTCCAGCGCTCCCGGTAATCTGCCACCGCTGACCATGTTACCAAACACTGAATAGGATCATATTCAACAGCGGCTGCTATAGCCGTATGCCCGCCACGAGAGTGCCCAATCAACCCTATTACGTCTGTATTTAAACTGGAATGCTTATCTGTGATCTCACCTTTCTGAAGAGCATCTATTACCGTACCAATATCATCCAGATCCTGAGAAAAGGTCTCCCGTTCAAACAGCTCCATTTCTGTGAATTCTGTTTTGTCTTCCCCTATTCCGTTTAAGGAAAAGTTCATGGAAACCACACCATACCCCGCTCTTGCCATTTCTTCGCATACATCAGGGAAAGGCCCCCAGTCCTTAAATCCTTTGAAACCATGCAGAAATATAATGACAGGAAAGCTGAGTGAATTTCTTGAAATAGGTGAATAAAGGTCATAACGAATGGGCAACCCTTCGGTCGATTCTACTTGTCCTGATGATATCGAAATACTGCTTACTTCCATGGAATAATTATTTATTTGCTCTTATTAAAATCTAGTGTCTCAAGTTTAACCAATTTCCGGAGGTTATTAATTTCATTTTGTCTGAGAAACCTCCAGCGGCCCATTGGAACATCTTTTAAAGTAAGGCCTGCATATTCAATACGCTTTAACTTGGTTACTTCTGTTCCATGAAATTGCACCATGCGTCTGATCAAATGATTCCGGCCTTCAAAAACAGACATCTCAAAAGTGTAGGGATCATCTACAAATTGGACAATATTATATCCCTTCGCAATACCGTCTTCCAGCTCTACTCCTTCCAGAAATTGTTCCAACTGTGCTTCCGTAAGTGAATCCTTGGTTCCAACCTGGTAGGTTTTACGAACGCTGTAGCTTGGATGCATGAGTCTGTGCGCAAGGTCTCCATCATTCGTTAACACCAAAAGGCCGGTTGTGTTCCTGTCCAGTCGACCCACGGGATATACGCGATATCCTGTCGCATCTTCGATCAGATCCATCACCGTGGTCCGATCTTTTTCATCGTCCGTTGTAGTAATTACATCTTTGGATTTGTGAAGCAATAAATAAACGAATGGCTCCAGGCTGAGATTCTGTCCGTCAACCACCACGCTGTCTTTTCGACGAACTTTCGTTCCCAATTCCGTAGTCACCTGACCGTTCACCTGTACTTTTCCTGCTGAGATATAAGTATCGGCTTCCCGGCGAGAACAAAAACCTGCATGCGCAATGAATTTATTCAGCCTGATCTCTTCTTCCTGTGAATAGTTTTGATCTACTTTAGCTGCTTTTTTATCGTCTGCCTTATTTTTTGGCCTTCTCTTTCCTTTATTGTTACTCATTCTTCCTCGTCAATTTCATCTAAATTATCTTGTCCATTTTCGGGATGATTTTCATCCCCCTCATTATTCTCAGAGGCCTTTTTCTTCTCTTCAAATTCATCGAATATTTCCCGGGCTTTTTCTTCAGGAGATACTTCTTCCTCATCTTCTGCATCCATGTCATCCATCATCAGCTGTCGCTCCATAAGTAACTGCCGGTGTTCAGCCATATCATCATCTTTCAGGATCTCATCGATCTCGCGCGGTTTAGGAAGCTCATCCACAGAGTTAATACCGAAGTGGGTTAGGAAATGCTTGGTAGTTCGATAAAGCAAGGGCTTCCCGGGGCTGTCGGCCCGTCCGGAAACTTCGATCAAAGCCTTCTCCATCAACTGCCGGAGGAT
>NZ_DASSWP010000157.1:0-13302 GCF_035704785.1 Gracilimonas sp.
AGGACCTACTTCTACAAATGAGTCTGCTCCGTTTGCACTCATATTATTTAGAGTCTGTGTCCAGCGTACAGGATTAAGCAACTGATTCAGTAAATTTGATCTGATTTCTTCCGGATCTGTGGTCGGCTCAGCTGTATAATTACTGTAGATCGGGCAATCAGGTTTTTTGATCTCCAATTGCTCGAGTTGATCTTTTAACCCATCGTATGCGGGTTGCATAAGCGAAGAATGAAATGCGCCACTGACCGGAAGTAACATTGCCATGCGAGCTCCATTTTCCTTTGCCAACGTAACTGCTTTTTCAACGGCTTCTTTATATCCTGAGATAACAAGTTGCCCCGGGCAGTTATAATTTGCGGCAAGTACTTCTTTACCGGTTTCTTCTGAGGCCTGAGCACAAACTTTCTCAACGGCTTCATCATCCATACCTATAACGGCTGCCATTGTTCCGGGATTTTCTGATCCGGCCTGTTGCATCAGTTCACCTCTGCGGCGAACAATTTTTAGAGCGTCTTCAAAAGAAACGGCTCCGCAAGCCACCAACGCTGAGAATTCTCCCAGGCTATGCCCGGCAACCATATTCGGTTTAGCATTTAAGGTCTTATAAAGGGCAACGGAGTGAAGAAAAATAGCAGGTTGTGTAAATTCTGTTTGCTTTAATTTTTCTTCAGGGCCTTCAAACATGATCTTTTTCAGATCAATGCCGAGAATGTCATTGGCTTTATCAAAATATTCAGCCGCTTTCGGGTTGGAGTCGTACAACTCCTTTCCCATTCCAACAAATTGTGATCCCTGTCCGGGAAATAAATATGCAGTACTCATATTATTTTAACCCCCATGTTAAATAGATGGCTCCCCAGGTAAATCCTCCACCAAAGGCCGCCAATATAATATTATCACCATGATTCAAACGATCTTTCCAATCGTACAGGCAAAGAGGAATTGTGGCCGCCGTTGTATTTCCATATTTGTTGATATTGATCATGACTTTCTCATTTGAAAGTCCCATTCGGCGGGCTGTTGCGTTAATGATTCTCATATTTGCCTGATGAGGAACCAGCCATGCTACGTCCTCAGGATCAAGATCATTTCGCTTCATTATCTCAAGTGAAACATCAGCCATTCCCATTGTTGCCTTTTTGAAAACAGCTTTGCCGTCTTGCTGCAAATAGTGCAACCCATTCTTTACCGTTTCTTCTGTAGAAGGATTTAAACTTCCTCCGGCAGGTTGATATAAACTGCATTCCGTATCACCTTCCACATAATGCTTTTGATCAATGATACCGGTGCCATCTTCTGATTCTTCAAGCAATACGGCTCCCGCACCATCCCCAAATAAAATACAAGTGGTTCGGTCGGTATAATCCAAGATCGAACTCATCTTATCAGTTCCAATAACCAAAACTTTCCTGGCACGTCCCGATTCAATGTACATTGCTCCTGTACTCAGTGCATACAAAAACCCAGAACAGGCAGCTGAAAGATCGAATGCAAAGGCATTTTTAGCACCAATGTTCTTTTGAACCAAACAGGCTGTAGCTGGGAAAAAGTAATCCGGAGTTACCGTGGCTAAGATTATAAGATCTATCTCCTCTGCAGAAATTCCTCGATTTTTAAGGACTTCTTTAGCTGCTTCAGTTCCCATGAAAGCCGTAGCTTTGTCAGGATCTTTGAGGATTCTACGTTCTTCAATTCCTGTTCGGCTTCGGATCCATTCATCGTTGGTTTCTACAAGCTGCTCGAGATCCTTATTGGTCATGCGATCTTCGGGCAAATAATGGCCTACTGCTGTAATTTTAGCTCTTTTTACTTCCATGAAAAGATTTAGCTCAGTTTAGAGATGCTACAATTTTACCGTTAACGTCATTTTCTACGGTTTGAACGGCACTTTTTATCATATTTTTAATGGCTAAAGGAGAGCTTCCGCCGTGTCCTACAATACTCACGCCATTTACCCCTAAGAAAGGAATACCACCTACATTTTCATAGTTAAAAGGTGATAAAGCAGTATGGAGCACTTTTTGAATATTTTGAATTTCTTTCTCCGAGAGGTTCATGTCCTTAACTGCTGCGCCTATCATTTTCTGAAGTATTTCAGGGATAGATTCACCAAACTTTAGTACGATGTTGCCAACCAAGCCGTCACAAAGATAAACATCGGCCTTTCCGGAAAGGATGTCTTTCCCTTCCACATTACCGATAAAGTTTTCGTCTTCTTTCAGGTCGTTGAAGATCTCTTTGAGAACATCAGTTCCTTTTCCTTCTTCTTCCCCTACATTCAACAATCCCACTTTAGGAGTATCGATGTTGAGGATTTGCTGGCAATAGATCTCAGCCATTTTAGAAAACTGGGCAGCAGTTTCCGGCTTGATCTCAAGGTTTGCTCCGGCATCAACCAACAACCTAAAACCTTTTATAGTTGGGTAATAAGCTGCAATGGTAGGTCTTAAAACGCCTTTGAGTTTACCTAAAATAAACATGGATGCTGCAAGTAAAGCACCGGTGTTACCCGCACTTACAAAAGCATCACATTTTCCGGCTTTATGCAAGCCAATACCTACTACAATAGATGATTGCTGTTTGGTTTTTACAGCTTGGGCCGGAGATTCTTCCATACCAATTACTTGTGGAGCATCATGAACCAAAACCCGCTTCTCATCATAAGAATGATCTGCGAGTTCTTTTTTAATGAGGTCTTCAGGACCAACCAGAAGTACAGTTAACTCACTGTTTTCTTCTATTGCCTGAAGTGCTCCTTCAACTGGATTTTTTGGGTAGAAATCTCCACCGGCTGCATCAACTGCAACAATCATATATCAAATGTTTAGTTAGCTGCTTTCATTACCTGACGGCCGCGATAGTATCCACACTCAGCACAAGCATGATGATATCGATGCAATTCTCCACAATTTGAGCATTTTGCTAACGTAACATCAGAAATTGCATGATGAGCACGGCGCTTGTTTTTACGCGCATTCGAGGTTCGTCGTTTTGGATGTGCCATTAAATATACCTTATCGTTATTCTTTTAAATCTTTCAATTTTTCCCACCTTGGATCGATGCGGTCTTCATCATCTTCAGGAATATCACCGAATTGTTCATTCAGTACTTCCTTCGGATTTCCGTCCTCATCAAGAAAGCGGGGATGTAATTTTTTTGTTGGGAGATTCAACAAAATGGTATCTCGTACATCTTGTTCTAAATCTATTTGTTTAGATGCATGATCGTAATTTCTTACGGATCCATTTTCATCTGCTGATTCTTCTACTTCTTCTGCCTTAAAAAGCACCTCATAATCTTGGTGAACTTCATAGTCAAATGCATCCAGCGAACGATCGCAGATCAATTCTACAGTTGCATCAACAGTAAACTGAGTTCTCACAAAATGAAGTGTGCGGTAAAATTCGATATGAACAGAACCGCCCTTAAAAGTAAGATTTCCTAAATCAAGCTCATCTGAGCCCAATTCAACGGTTTTCTCACTTTGTTCTTCAGGTATTTCAAAGATCTTAAACTTTAGCATAGAATATCTCCTCAATAGCTACCTAAAATAAGCATTATACATGTGTGGTTCAATCAATTAAATAAACCAAAGATTCTCTGGTCAATAAGGTCGATTATCTTCCCCAGGTCTTCCTGATCATTTACAAAATCAAGGTCATCGGTATCAATAATGAGTTTTTCATGGGGATAATCGCCTATCCACTCCTCATACAATTTATTTAAGCGTTCTAAATACTCGATACGGATTGTGTTTTCATAATCTCTTCCGCGCTGCTGAATTTGTCTGACAAGAGTTGGAACTTGTGCACGTAAATAGATAAGAAGATCAGGTGGACGCAAATAATAACTCATCTCTTTAAACAGTGCTTCATAATTCGCAAAGTCACGATCACTCATCAAATTCATTTGATGGAGATTCTTCGCAAAGATCTCCACATCCTCATAAATAGTCCGATCCTGAATCAAATTTACATCATCATTGAGCATTTCTTTTTGATGACGAAAACGGCTGGACAGAAAGTATATCTGAAGGTTGAAGCTCCAGCGGCGCATATCCTCATAGAAATCCTGTAAATAGGGATTATCATCCACGGATTCGTAGAATGCCTCCCAGTTAAAGTGTTTGGCTAACAATCCCGTTAGAGATGATTTTCCGGCACCAATATTACCCGCTACCGCTATATATTTTGAAGCTCTTTTTTCCTGATCCATAGATGATTTAGTTATTTACCAAGTAGCCTGTACATGGCTTTCTTATAGTCTTCTACCCCTGGCTGATTAAATGGGTTTATACCTAAACTGTATACAAATATACCGGTCATAAGTTCGAAAAAATAAATAAGCTGACCAATACTTTCCGCATTCAGAGCAGTCATTTGAACTTTGACTATGGGAACGTCGCCTTCACTGTGTGCTTCTATTGTTCCTTCTCTGGCTTTGGTATTAATTTCATGAAATGATTTACCGGCAAGGTAATTTAACTTATCATCATCTTCTTTCAATTCATTTACCGCAAGTTTTGAAAATGGTTTGTCTACGATAATAAATGTCTCCATCAAGCTGCGCTTACCTTGCTGAATAAATTGCCCCAAGCTGTGCAGGTCTGTAGAAAAAGTGGCTACAGCAGGAAATATCCCTTTCCCTTCTTTACCTTCACTTTCTCCCAACAGTTGCTGAATCCAACCTCCCATAGAAGACAACTCCGGCTCAAAGGTGGCAAACACATCAATAGTTTTACCCGATTCATGGATCGCATTTCGCAAAGCCGCATACTCTAAAAGTTCTTCTGCATCTTCATCGTACTTATTATAAGCAGATACCGCACCATAGAACAACGTTCGAATATCTATTCCTGCTACCGAAATAGGCAGTAAACCCACAGGAGTAAGTACTGAAAAACGCCCTCCCACATTTTCAGGGACAACGAATTTTCGGTATCCTTTTTCTTTAATAACTTTGTTAAGCACTCCACCTTCTTTTCCGGTAGTACATATTATATGCTCAGATGCATCTTCATCATATAAGTCTTCCAAAAGTTCTCTGAGCATTCTAAATGCCAATGCAGTTTCAAGAGTTGAACCTGATTTAGAGATCACATTCAAGTAGATATTTTTTGAAGACCCATCATCTTTTGGTGTTTTTAGATATTGCAGTAATTCTTCTAAATATTTCCCCCCGATATGATGCCCTGCATATATTATTTCTGGTCCTTTACTTCCAAAATGAGATGACAATGCATCAATAACAGCTTTTGCTCCCAGGTAAGAACCTCCTATTCCGCATACAATAAATACGTCTGCATTTTTCCTTATTTCGCTTCCCAAAGCACTAACTTGTTCTAATTCCGCATCATTTGGACCAGCCAAAATATCTCTCCAGCCTAACCACTCCGAACCGGGACCGCTTTTTGTTTTTAACTGTTCAAAAGCGGCATCTACTTTTTTGCGAGCTTTGAAATAAGCATCATCTTTGATGAATTTCCGTGCTAACCCAATATTACATTTAATCATATGCTACCTAAGTACTTTAGCTAAATCTATCAGTGTATGGTCAATTTCTTTTTTCTTTGAGACAGCTACACGCATTGGTGTGATCTTTATCGCATTATTTACAACGCCAACCATTACGCCACTATGCCCTTCCTGCAATACTCTTACGGCCGCTGCTCCTAATCTACTTGCTAAAACCCTGTCTCTGGCAGATGGCGCACCGCCTCGCTGAATATGACCTAAAATACAAACTCGTGTATCATATTGTGCAAAATCATCTTTAATGTTTTCAGCCAGTTTGATAGCCCCTCCTGTCTCGTCTCCTTCCGCAACAATCACCAGGCTGCTTCGCCGTTGTGACTTTAGCATTTCATGGAGCTGCCTCTTAACATCTTCTACATGTGTTAACTCCTCCGGTAAGAGTGCGAGCTCCGCACCACTAGCGATTCCTGTTTCCAGGGCTATAAAACCGGTGTCTCTGCCCATTACTTCTACAAGGAACATTCGCTCGTGTGCATCAGCTGTATCTCTGATCTTATCTATTGCTTCTAAAGCCGTATTAAGTGCTGAATCATATCCAATTGTTTCATCAGTTCCAATGATGTCATTGTCGATGGTGGCAGGGATACCGACCACATTTATCTTATGCTCCTGGCTGAATTTATTTGCTCCTGTAAACGTACCGTCACCTCCTATGGTTATCAGCGCATCTATATCATATTTTTTTAAATTCTTTGCAGCCTTTGCCCTTCCCTCTTCGGTACGAAATTCTTCTGAACGGGCAGTTTTAAGCATTGTACCTCCCCGCTGAATAATATTGGACACTGAATGAGTATCCATTTCGTCAATCTCATCATTGATCAAGCCAAAGTATCCGTGGGTTATACCATATATTTTCAGTCCCGCCTGGGAACAAGTCCTTACTACAGCTCTGATAGCTGCATTCATACCGGGAGAATCTCCCCCGCTTGTTAAAACTCCAACAGTTTTAACACTAATTAATTCGTCGGTCATAAAATTCAGTGATAGTGAGTGATTGAGAGTAAATAATTGTTCTGTATTATCAGTAAATTATTTGATGCCAAGTTTAAGAAAATTTCAACACAATTGATGATCGATAACCAAGAGTTAGAACAGATAAATTCTGAAAGCGTTACCAGAAAGACTTTAAAAGAAATTACAGCTCCGGTTTCAGAGAACTTATCTGAATTTCGAAGTTTTTTTAAAGATACTATCCGCTCTGATGTCTTTTTGCTGGACCAGGTCATCAAATATCTCTTGAGGCAAAAAGGAAAGGAATTGCGTCCTACCCTGGTTTTTATGACCGCTAATTTATTTGGTGACATCAATCAGCGCAGCTACATAGCTGCTACTATGATCGAATTATTGCACACTGCTACTTTAATCCATGACGATGTAGTTGATGAAGCAAATAGCAGAAGAGGCTTGGTAAGCATTAATAAAATATGGAAGAATAAAGCCGGTGTGCTTCTGGGAGATTATCTTTTATCTAAAGGATTATTGATTGCGCTTGAAAACAAAGAACACCAATTACTTGAAGTTCAATCACGGGCGGTTCAAAGTATGAGCGAAGGAGAGCTCAGGCAGCTTAAAACAGCCGGGTTATTCAATATGACCGAAGAGCGTTATTTCCAGATCATTTCAGAAAAAACTGCCAGCCTGATCTCAACCTGTTGTGAGTGTGGTGCAGTTTCGGTAACTGATAATGAGGAAATTCATTCTTTAATGAAAGAGATCGGCATGTGCATTGGTATTGCATTCCAAATTCGTGATGACCTTTTCGATTATGGCATGTATGACATAGGAAAGCCAACCCGAAATGATATTCAGGAAAGAAAAGTAACACTCCCTTTGATCAAAGCATTTGAGCATGCACCCAAAAGAAAAGCAGCTCATATAAGAGCATTGATGAAAAAGCGTAAGAAAACTTCCAAGAACGTTGATGAGATTGTCGACTTCGTTCACGAAAATGGAGGAATGGAATATGCCAGGCAAACCATGTACGATTATGCAAACAAAGCCATTGATAGCTTGAAGTCAGTACCTGACTCCCCTGCCAAACAAGATTTTGCAGACCTTATCCATTTTGTAATTACCCGAAAAAAATAGCTGACATGAATTTTGAACAGCATCTTTTTATTTCGGATGTCCATCTCGGGGCTTTCTCATCAGATACAAATACACAGATCGAGCAAGACCTGATCGCACTTATAGAGCACTGCAAAGAGCATCGTATTGAACTCCATATTCTTGGTGATCTGTTCGATTACTGGATGGAATATCCTGAGAAAGGATTTATCCCAAAATTAGGGCAAAATGTTTTGGATGCTTTTGAAGACTATAATAAAGCAGTTACCCCCGCTTTATTCATCACAGGAAATCATGATAACTGGACCTTCGGACATTTTGAGTCACGTGGCTTTGACATGGAACCTAACTTCAGGCTTAAAGAAATTGGAGATAAACGATTTTTACTTATGCATGGGGATGGAATTGCAGCAACTAAAATTGATTTTCCTCGGGCAGCCTTTCACAAATTATTGCGAAACAGGTCTTTTGTAAGTACCTATCAAAAAATTTTACCGCCTGAGCAGGGCCTTGCCACCATGAAGCTTTTTTCCTCGCTCACAAGAAAGAGGAATAATCATAATCCGGAACCGCTTAACCGACAAGCAAAAAAAATATTTGGTAAGCATAACCTGGATTACATCATAAGCGGCCATGACCATGTACCGAGAATAGAAACTTTTTTGCGTGGCAGCTATATAAACTTAGGTACATTTTTTAATCACAGAACGGTAGCTTTATATAACAATGAAGGGTTGAACCTCGTTAAATGGAAAGCAACTACTAAAAATTTCTTACCTTACGAGAAATAAGTAAAGATTATGAGCGACGAACAAAAAGAACCTATTGATCATAAGCGGTATTTCAATGATCCTGAATACCGAAAAAAAATCCTACAAGAAAAAAAAGAAAAAGCTAATTCTGAATCCGGTAACAGTGGTTTTAGTTTATTTAATAATTTGGATCCAAGATTTATAAAAGCCTCTAAATGGATCGGTAGCATTGCAGGTATTCTGTTATTGTTCGTGGCAGGGTATATATTTTATCTCTTCCAGGGACTTCCTTCTGCTGAGGAATTTGAAAATCCGGAGACAGCCATTGCTTCAGAAGTTCGAAGTCGTGATGGGATTACATTGGATAAATATTTCATTGAAAACCGTAATTGGGTTCGATATGAAGACATTTCCCCTCATGTAGTTGATGCCCTGATTGCTACGGAGGATCACCGTTTTTATAACCACTGGGGAATAGATACCTACGCTACACTTGCTATACCCTGGCACCTTATCAATGGCAGATGGCAGGGAGCTTCTACAATAAGTCAACAACTTGCAAGAAATCTCTACAAGAAGATCGGACAGGAATTTTCAGTTACCAGAAAGTTCAGAGAAATGATAACAGCCATTCAGCTTGAACGCAGGTATACCAAGCGTGAGATTACGGAAATGTATCTTAACACCGTTGAATTCCCCAACTCCACTTTTGGAATCGAAGCAGCGGCTCAAACTCATTATGGTAAGCCAGCCCAGGATTTAAATATTACGGAAGCAGCTATGATGATAGGTTCCCTGCAGGCCATTTATGCCTACAATCCACGTTTATTTCCTGAGCGTTCAAAATCCCGCCGTGATATTGTTTTGAGTCAGATGAATAAACGTAATTTTCTCACTGATCGTGAATTTGAGGTTCTTGCTTCTGAACCTATTGAATTAGACTACCACCCTCCTTCCAAAGCCGGTCGACAAAGCCGGTACTTTGGGGAATATGTTCGGCAGCAAGTTACCCCTTGGCTGGAAGAAAACGGATACGATCTATATAAAGATGGTCTTGTTATCTATACCACCATCGATTCCAGACTTCAAAAACATGCTGAAAATGCTGTAAAAACCAAGCTGGACTCTCTGCAAGGAATCTTTGAGAAAGAATGGACTTCTTCAAACAGCGATGAGTACATGGATCTTTATTGGGAAAAATATCCACAATACCTCCGTCAATTTTTAAGGGAAACAGATCGATACAAAAATGGATTTGCGAAATATGACACCAAGCTTGAAAAGGTCGTTTTTGATTCTCTCTTTGCTGATTCTGCTTTTATAGATTCTGTAAAAAGGGCTAATACCAGACTACAAGCAGGTTTTGTAGCCATAGAACCCAGCAACGGTAACGTTCTTGCCTGGGTTGGTGGCACAGATTATGGAAATGTTCAATATGACCATGTATATCAATCCCGCCGACAAGCCGGTTCTACCTTTAAGCCTTTTGTGTATGCCGTAGCCATAGATAATGGATACAAACCCTATCATAAGTTTTCAAAATTTCCTATCACTTTTTACAGTCGTGAGGGTAAAATATGGAACCCAAAAGATGCAACGGTACCTGAGGGCCCTGTTAAAGTATCTTTAAGGGAAGCACTGGCGCGCAGTTTGAATAATGTAACTGTTCGTTTGTTACCTGAAATAGCCGGTGCCCCCGGAACTAATCGCCTTTGGGAATTAGATCCTGCTGCCCGTAAAATTAAGCAAATGGCTTCAAACCTCGGGATAGATATGAGCAATACCAAAGCCTTTCCTTCTATTGCATTGGGTACCGCAAATGTATCTTTAATAGAACTCACCAGTGCTTACACCACTTTTGTAAATGCCGGGGTTCATATCGAGCCGATCGCAATTACCCGAATTGAAGATAAGGAAGGTAATATCTTACAAGAATTCCATCCTGAGTATACTTCAGAAGTTATCAGTCCTGAAACGGCCTATATTATGACTGATATGCTGCGCGGAGTAATAAGGGGCGGTGAAGATTTCTTTGGAACCGGCGTTAGGTTGAGAAATACTTATGGTGTTCAGCAGGATGTGGCCGGTAAAACAGGAACTACGAATAATGCTGCTGATAACTGGTTCATTGGAATGATGCCTCACATTGTAATGGGTGCCTGGGTGGGAGGGCAAGATAACCGCGTTCGGTTCAACCAAGATATTCCGAGCAGCATAAGCATTGGGCAGGGTGCTAGAACAGCGTTACCTATTGTGGGCACTTTTATTAATAATGTAACTTCCGATCCTGATGCCTACTGGAAATATGATGCGTTTGAACCGCCACCCGGTTTCGTCATGCCTGAAGATCCTGATAAAACACGAAATGAAATGCTTAAGGACGCAAATAAAGGCAGAATTGGCTGGTAAGTTATACCAGGATCAATCCAGCCAATGCATCAGAGTTAGCAGAAATTGCAGGTTTTGAGGAGCAAGCTGAGTATTGTTGAGGCCTATTTTAAATACTTCTCCTTGAGGAGTTTGAATTGTTTGAGCCGTAAACATAGCGGCTTCTCCGAATACTGCTAATTTTCCTGATCCATACTCCATAATCGCTCCATGAGTATGATTTCCAAGTCCAACAGTCTTTGTGCTTTCATCAAACTGCCATGCCCTCTCTGGTTCCAGGCTAAAATCCCCCTTCTTAAATACCAAAACAGGAATAGCTTCTTCCGGATAGGTAAAAGCGGAACCGGTGAATGTTGTTACTGAAGTTATCTCATTACCTGAAACAGGACTTTTAAGAAGCCGTCCATTTTCTAAAGTAAACAGATCTGGTTGATCCTGATCCTTTTCAAGCGTTGCAAAGCCATTCCTGAATCTAAAACCAAAGGATAATCCCAGCTCCGAAGCAGCTCCCGCAAATGGCATATGATCAGCGATCAGGAACAGAGCCCCACCCTCTTTTACCCATTGGTTTAAACTTAGAATTTCTTCTTTTGAGAAGGCCGATGGGTTGGGAAGCACCCAGTTTCCAATGTTACTCTCATGAAGCGGGTTTACAATCACAAAGACATTGCACGTTTTAAGTTGATCTGTTTCAGTAAAAGGATAATTAAAGTCTTTGACTACATACCCATCATGCTGCAACACGCGTGCAAAAGGTGCAAAACCACCGTCCAAAGTATGGAAATTATTATGCGCGGAATCAATACATAATACCGGGCCTTCCCCCTTTTCATATTCAGGTTCAGCAATATTAAAAGCGAAATCAACATCCGGTTGCTGCTGAGCAAAAACCAAAAATGGAAGGATGACGAAAAGTATGAAAGCACAATTTCTTAAAAGCATTTGATAAGTCAAATTGATGGCAATATTGCTATGTCACCTAAAGAAACAAAAAAAGCCGATGTTTCCATCGGCTTTTTTAATACTAAAAATAAAAAATTACATCAGGCTTCTTCTACTGATTCAGCCAACAATGTGAGTTTATTGTTATTCACTTCAACAAAACCGCCTGAAATTGCATAGGTAGCATCACCATCGGATTTACGTACCAAAACAGTACCTTTTTCCAATGTTGAAACTATAGGTGCGTGATTCGCTTTTACCTCAAAGCTGCCCTGCGTTCCGGGTAACTTTACCCCACTCACTTCTCCCTCAAATAGAGAGCCGTTAGGAGTAAGTATCTGTGCATTAAATGTGCTCATGATCAGGTTTTATAAATTGATTAAGCAGCTTCTTCTTTTTCAGCTTTGGCAAGCAGTTTCTCACCTTTCTCGATTGCTTCGTCAATGCTGCCTACCATGTAGAAAGCATTTTCAGGAAGGTGATCTAATTCACCATTAAGGATCATCTTGAAACCGCGGATTGTTTCATCCACTTTCACATACACACCCGGCTGACCGGTAAACTGCTCGGCCACGTGGAAGTTCTGAGAAAGGAAACGCTGAACACGACGTGCGCGGCTTACTACCAGCTTATCTTCATCAGAAAGTTCATCCATACCTAAGATTGCGATGATATCCTGAAGATCTTTGTAGTTCTGAAGCAGACGGGTCACCCGGTTAGCTACATCATAATGCTCTTGCCCTACTACTTTAGGATCAAGGATAGTTGATGATGAATCCAATGGATCTACCGCAGGATAGATACCGATCTGTGTCAATGCACGGGAAAGTACCGTTGTTGCATCAAGGTGAGTAAAGGTTGTTGCCGGAGCAGGGTCAGTCAAATCATCGGCAGGTACATAAACTGCCTGAACCGATGTAATTGATCCGTCTTTGGTAGAAGTAATACGCTCCTGAAGGTCACCCATTTCACTAGCAAGTGTTGGCTGGTAACCTACCGCAGAAGGCATACGACCCAGAAGTGCTGATACCTCAGAACCGGCCTGGGTAAATCGGAAAATGTTATCAATAAAGAGCAGGATATCTCTTGATACTTCATCACGGAAATACTCAGCAACTGTTAGTCCGGAAAGCGCAACTCGTGCACGTGCACCCGGAGGCTCATTCATCTGGCCGAATACCAAAGTAGCCTGAGATTCTTTTAATTTCGTTTTGTCAACTTTAGAAAGGTCCCACTCTCCCGCTTCCATAGATTCTTTGAACTCATCACCATAGTTGATGATACCTGATTCAAGGAATTCACGAAGAAGGTCATTTCCTTCTCGGGTTCGCTCTCCAACACCGGCAAATACGGAAAGTCCACCGTGCTCTTTCGCGATGTTGTTGATCAATTCCTGGATCAAAACGGTTTTACCTACACCGGCACCACCGAACAAACCGATTTTACCACCCTTTGCATAAGGCTCGATAAGGTCGATAACCTTGATACCGGTAAACAAAACTTCGCTCTCGGTGGTAAGGTCTTCAAAACGAGGTGGTTTACGGTGGATAGGGGCACCGCCCTCTTTGCTAACTGCACCGATACCATCAATGGCCTCGCCTACTACGTTGAACAAGCG
>NZ_DASSWP010000114.1:0-33803 GCF_035704785.1 Gracilimonas sp.
AGCCTTGAGTTCAGAAGCCACCTTCTCGGTCTCCAATTCTGAAACTCTACTCTTAGCTTGTAGTCCTTCAAACCAGTTACGGGCAAATTCCAGTGAAGAACTGATGAGTAAGAAGAAAATCAAGAAGCCTAATATTTCATGCGGGTAGTAAACTCCCACTAAGTAATATTCAGGAAAAAACCACTCTGAAAGATATAGGAAAGAAATCTGGTAGAGTGAGAAGGTAAAACCGAATAGGGCAAACAAGCTAAGCCCGTAAAGCCAAAATCTGGATTTGGCCAGGTAATTTGGAATGAAATGAAAAGAGTGAATGGAAACTGCGAGCACAAAAGGGAGCAAAAACAGAAACGTATAGATGACATCGATTGTACGAAATTCATCAGTTCTGCTAAAGACTTCCAATCCGATATAAAATGAAACTACCCAAAACAAAAGATATATGAGTAGTTTCATTGAAAAGAATTTATTGAGCTTCATTATCAATACGTCTTAGAGTGATTGCTTCTTCATAAGCCTCTTCCTCATTTCCGTACTTTTTTACAAACTGCTGTAGTTCTTCAGTTGATGCTGTGATCAGAACTTCGGAAGATTCATCAAAATCTGAAGTTACGACTTCATGTTTAATGCGCACACGGTTATTACGAATTTGATCTCTAATCCATGAGCTTGCAAAGGGCTCCATGATTAATTCTTCACCCGAAAACTGGAATTTGGAAAAAGTGTTTACATTGAATTGGTGTGCAATTCCAAACGAGCTGTTCATGCCATAATCAAGTTCAAGCAGTTTCAAATTGAGGAATAAATCACCATTAATTTTTCCAATCATACCAATGAAATACTCCGGGTAACTACCTGGTTTATCCAGTTGTTCAAGGCGAATGAGGTATCCATCTTTTCCCAGCGTATCAATTTCGCCAGGTTCTAAGCTGATGTCTTCATCCGGATGTTCTCGAATGAGGTCGGCCATCAGGTATGGGGTGTTGTCGGAAGCAAAAGTCCAGCGTTGATCTTTTTTTTCATAGACGCCTTCAAGTCCTTCGATTAAGACGGCATTATCATTATTTATTAGGGGGTGAACCGATTTTAAAAAACACCCTGAGAGTGTAACAGTTACAAGTGAAAGTATGACTATTTTGTTTATTGCACGTTTCATATTGAACGAGGTTTGTTATGATTGCGAATCAAAGAAACGCAGACTTTAAATAGTACTAAAAAATTTTCGATGAACGGGTTAATTTTCTCGATGAATGAGATCAAATGCTGCTAAAATCGGTAAATATGGATTCAAAATTTTAAAATGGTAAAATTGCGCAGTATAATAAGACGAACTAAAAAATTATGATTATGAAATACCTGACAACTTTTTTTACGACACTTTTATTAATAGCGCTGACGGCATGTCAACCCAACCAGGAAACCGAACAGCCTCCCCAGGATGAAAAAGAATGGGCGATAGCTTTACATGGTGGGGCCGGTTATGTATCTAAAGACATGCCTGAAGAGCGTAAACAAGCCTATATGGAATCACTCGAAGAAGCGTTAGCCATAGGTGCTGAAATTCTGGAAAACGGAGGAAGTGCTCTTGATGCCATTGAAAAGACAGTGAACTATCTGGAAGACAATGAATTGTATAATGCGGGTAAAGGGGCTGTTTTTACAGCGGAAGGGAAAAATGAGTTAGATGCGGCCATCATGGATGGTTCGACACTTAATGCAGGAGCTGTAACAGGAGTTACTACGGTAAAAAACCCTGTTTCTCTTGCCCGTAAAGTAATGACAGACTCAAAGCATGTATTCTTCTCCGCAGATGGAGCTGAAAAGTTTGCTGATCAGACAGATGTTGAACGAGTAGACCCTTCATACTTCTATACGGAAAGCCGGTATCAATCTTTACAAAGAGCGCTGGAACAGGAAGAATCAGAGTCATCCAACTTACTTATTACTGATGAGGAAAAGGCATGGAGATATGGAACAGTTGGCGCAGTTGCCAAAGATAGAGATGGAAATCTGGCAGCAGCTACTTCAACCGGCGGTATGACAAACAAGAAGTTTGGCAGGGTGGGGGATGTTCCCATTATCGGTTCCGGTACTTATGCTAATGACCTTGTAGCAGTTTCTGCAACGGGCTGGGGTGAAAAGATCATGCTGAATGTTTCTGCTCATACCCTTGCAGCATATATGGAATACAAAGAAGCAACACTGCAGCAGTCGATGGATTATTTAGTTGATGACGTACTTGAACCGGGTGATGCAGGTTTTATAGCCGTTGACAAATATGGCAATTTCTCAATGAAAACAAATACTGGCTCAATGTTTCGTGCCGCCACCGATTCAGAAGGGAATAAAGTAGTAGGTATCTGGGATTAATAAGAGTTGCGATGTGTTTCAGTGCTATTGTGTTTACGTTTCACTCGTTAACACTTTAGCACTTTAGCACAATTACTCTAACCCAAGGTGGAATTGGTCTCTCAGTTCCTGAATATAAATGCCGATATCATTGCGCAGCTCAAATAAACGAGCGTGAATCTCCTGGTACTGCTTTTTGGTAAAAAGCCCGTCTTTTTTAAAGATCTGAATAAGCTCCAAAGCATGATTAGCACTGTTTAATGCCTTTTTGGAGTAGGCAATGTTTGCGCCAATATAATCTTGCTCAAATCCAAAAGAATGGCCACCGGCGATCTTGGCTCCAATTTTGAGTGATTCGTCTACAAAGTCCTGAAAGTCTTTGGAATGTAATTTCGGATGAACTTTTTCGACCCATTTCAGGATGTCTATAGCCAGATCTTTTGCATCAAGGTAAATATCAAAATTTTCCAGATCAGAATAGTCAGAGTACATATAATCATCACTCAGGCTTTTCCATTCTTCTCCTTCCTCAAACTCATCAAAGTCACGGTCATCATTGTCCATATCCATGAAAGCGTCATCTGAAAGTCCGAACAGAAAATCTTCATCATCCCAGTCGTCGTCTTCCTCTTCATCCCAATCATCTTCGTCTTCAGGGAAATATGCCTCGTCCATAAGTAGCTCTTCTTCAACATAGGCTTCGAAAGCGTCATCTTCATTTTGGCTTTCCTGAAGCAAAGTGATCCAGCGAGGAGTCGTGCCTTTAGAATCGGAGGCTATGAATTTTCGGAGTTGTTCACTCTTCTTTTCAACTTCATTTAAGTGAGCTTCCCACTTGAATTCGTCCCATTGGTTGTCATCGAATCCATCAAAATGCATGTGCATATAAGGCAGGCTATTGGTTGTTGTTTATTATAAAAAAGAAATTATGAGTACTTATGCAATACCTTGTGGAAAAGTAACGCTTTTTGTGGATAAAAAGTTGTTAGAGGCGCTCTAAAATATTAATAATAACTTGCGTTAATTTCGGCTCTGCCATAGCAGCAGCAGCCAATACGTCTTCGATATCCAAGGGTTGTAACGCATCGGGAAAGCATTCATCTGTAATAACAGAGATTCCCAGCACATCCATACCCATGTGAACGGCGGTAATAACTTCCGGTACCGTACTCATTCCGACTACATCAGCACCAAGCTGGCGCATGTATCGATATTCTGCTTTGGTTTCGAGCATAGGGCCGGTTGCAGCTAAATAAACACCCTGATGCATTTTTATGGAATTATCCAGAGCAACATTCTCAGCAAGCTCTAATAACCGTTCTGTATAAGGTTCGCTCATATCAGGGAAACGGGGACCGAGTTCGTCATCGTTGGGGCCGATCAATGGGTTGTCACCCAAAAAATTAATATGATCTGTGATAAGCATAATATCACCCCGGCTAAAATTAGGGTTCAATCCGCCACAGGCATTACTTACCAAGAGGGTTTGTGCTCCAATAGATTTTGCAACACGTACAGGAAAAGCAATTTGCTGCATAGTATACCCTTCGTAATAATGAAAGCGACCCTGCATGGCAACTACATCCTTACCGCCAAGCTTTCCAAAGATCAGTTTTCCGGCATGGCTCTCAACAGTGGAAATGGGGAAGTGAGGAATTTGATCGTAGCTGATAGTTTGCTCGGTTTCAATTTCATCCGCAAGCTGACCAAGTCCGGTACCCAGGATGAGTAAGTATTCCGGCTGAAAGTCTATCTGTCCTTTAATAAAATCAACTGCGTCATCTCGTTTAGCTCGAAATTCCTCAACCGTGTCATATTTCATAAAAGTAATGTATAGAAGTGTAGAATATTTTTAGTCAAAAATACATCTGGCTTTAATCTATTTCATCTAAAATATCATCAAGACGATCGCTGCCGGGAGGGAATGCATGATCTTCTTCTTCGGTAGATTTATTAGACTTTTTAGGCGCTTTATTATTGTTGTCAGCCGCATTTTCATCCAATGTGAACTTGGCTTTTTTTGTCTTTTCTATAGCCTCTTCCAGATTGCCTTCTTTTGGAAGGTTGAATACTTCCATTTCATCTTTGCCAAACTGTTCCACGGATTTCTTGGCATTATCTAAATAGGAGGAAATACCGTTTATGATCTCTTCACGACGATCCAATAACCTTAAAATGCTTTGACGTATTTGCTGACGGTTATGATTCGCATCTTTAATAATAGCATCAGCTTCCATCTCAGCTTTTTGAATAGTGCTCTTAGCTTCTTGCTTGGCACCGGTCATTTTTTGCTCTACCGATTCTTTTGCTGTTTGAAGCGTTTCATGAAGAGCATCTTCAACACGTTCGTAGTGTTTGACTCGTTCAGTCAACTTATCGATCTCTTGCTCAAGCTCTTTATTCTTTTTGAGCAAGTGTTCAAATTCATTTGAAACCAATGTAAGAAATGCCTGTACATCAGCAGTATCATATCCCCTGAGACCTTTCTCGAAAGTCTGTTGTTTTATTTCAAGCGGAGTGAGTTTCATAAATCAATGTTTTTTGTCATCCTTAAAGCGTAATTAAAATAACATTTATTCATTTAACATGTTACGCAGATTTCCGTCTTCGTCTTTGCCTTTTTTTGATGATGAACGTATCTCTTCCTCTTCTATTTCAATATCACCCATGTTATCCTGATTTTCATCCAGCCTATACTGTTCCTCTTCCAGATCAGACACAATAGCTTCAAGGTTAGATATTCGCCTTTCGGTGTTTTTCTTAAATTCACCAAGTGCTTTAAAAAACTGTGGGTTAATGTCAGCACTGCCGCTTTTTCGGTTTATCCACTGCCTGATCAGGCTAAACACGTTCCAAAAAAGGAATCCGGCAAAGCCAAGCCCCCCTATGATAGCTACTATTGCAACAATAAATTCTTCACCTGACATTGATCTATCTTTTAATTACGATTTCTTGTTCGTCCACCTGAATTATCGGAATTCTGCTCATTAACTTCATCATCAATTTCTATATCCCCCAAAGGATTAGCCTGTTTACGGGAAGGGCTTCGTTTTTCTTCAGTAGCAATGGCCTCTAAAGTTTCAACGCGTGATTTTAGATTATGAACGATCTGTCTGAGATCGTGAATTTCTCGGGAGCTGGCTAACCGCTTGCCCTCCATTTTTAATTCTTCTTCTTTATACGCATAGATCAAGCCACCGGCGATGGCTACTATAGCTACAATTGCAAACCAGGGAAGTCCAAAAAACATAATGCCCTCAATGTTTAAAGTTATATCAGATAATATTTAAGTGAAAAATATTACGCAACATGTCAGTCATAGTTTCGCTCACCAAAAATAGCACTTCCAATTCTTACCATGGTTGAGCCCTCTTCAATGGCAACTTCCATGTCGTTGGTCATTCCCATGGAGAGATGTTCTAACTGAACACTTCCTTCGTTGTATTCTTGATGAGAATCAAAGAGTTCTTTTAATAATTTAAACTCAGAACGAACATCTTCAGGGTCATCAACAAAGGTGGCCATGCCCATAAGGCCTTTCACTTTAACATATTTATAATCTTTAGCAGATTCCAAAATTCCCGTTAGGTCTTCAGGCTTACAGCCGCCTTTTTGCTTTTCATCACTGATATTCACCTGTATCAAGGCATTTATAACTCGATTTGCTTGCCCTGCTCTCTTATCAATTTCCTTTAGATACTTTGCTTTTTCTACGGAATGGATCCAATTAACCCTTTCGGCAATGTATTTGATCTTATTGGTCTGAAGGTTGCCAATAAAATGCCAGACGATATCAGGATTTTCTATGGAAACCATTTTGTCTTCCAGCTCCTTCATACGGTTCTCACCAAAATGAAGCTGGCCGGCAGTGATGGCTTCTAAAATGTCTTCATTTGGCTTGGTTTTGCTAACGGCAACAAGGTGGACTTCATTTGGATCACGTCCGGTATTAGCACACGTTTGTTCGATTTTTTCTTGAATAGAGCTGAGATTCTTAGCGATATCTTGGGTATTCATGGAAAAAAAGTGATTTTTTACGGATTCTATACAATTAACCATAAGATAGGCTTTTATCATTCATCAATAAGCCTTATTTTTGAAGGCTCTTGATACATCGTAATAAATGGTTACTTATTGATATTGACTGTATTCAAATTCATAATTCCAGCATCGTACTGGCTGTCGGATTCAAAACTCCAAAGGGATAGATAGCATGTCAACCCGAATCCGGCAAATATCTACCTTCCTAAATCAGTGGGCGCCTCCCAAAGTGAAGATGGATTACGATAACGTCGGATTACTTGTCGGAGACCCTCAAGTCAATGTCACTTCCATTTTAACCTGCCTTGATGTGACGGATGCCGTAGTAGATGAAGCAATCGAAAAAGGCTGTGAACTTATCGTGGCTCATCATCCGCTTATTTTCAGTAAGATCGGAAGTATCAATCCGACCAACGAGCAAGGGCGTATCATTTATAAGCTGATCAAAAATGATATTGGCTTACTGGTTGCACACACGAATTTAGACGCTGCATTGGACGGCGTCTCTTTTGTTTTAGCTAATATTCTCGGCTTGGATAACCTGCGATTTTTAGATAAGAATTATTCCATCAGCCGAAAGATCAGGCTCATTACTTCCCACGACGACAGTGATGCTGTTCTAAAGCTTCTGAATTACCATTCCGCAGAGGAAGCCCATCACTTTGATGTTAACAGCCGTGAAGACGGGCTTAAGTGCTTTGAAGCAATTATCGATCAGCACAATGTGTCTGCGCTGAAAAAGACACTTGAAGCAGAAGGGATGTTAAAAGAAGGGAGTTTCCAGATCATTGACCTGGCTTCAACTTCACAAAATTTTGGAATGGGTGTGATCGGAGAATATCCTGAGGATGGAATTGGAAAGAATGAATTTTTGCACCTTGTTTCCAAAGCCCTGAACGTTAAAGCAATACGGTATTCCGGTAATGTGGACCGAATTCAAAAAGTAGCGGTATGTGGCGGAGCCGGAGCATTTTTGAAAGATAAGGCGATAAGCAGCGGAGCCCAGGCTTTTGTAACAGCCGATATTAAATATCATGATTACTTCACCGAGAAAGATAATTTTTTATTGGTGGATGTAGGCCATTACGAAAGTGAATTTCCTGTAGCAGAAGCGTTGAAAAATGAATTATCTGAAGCTTTTGAAGGAATTGAAGTATCTGTAACCCGAACTGTAACTAACCCGATGCGCACATATGTATCGGACCCCGAACCTAAAACTATTCAACCAAGCTGAACCTCACTCCATGAACGAAGTATTACAAAAATTAGCAAACCTGCAATATATTGACAGTCGAATCGACGAGCTCAAACAACTGAGAGGTGATCTTCCGGAAGAAGTGCTTGATCTTGAAACAGACATTGCCCGAAAAGAAGCGCGCCTGAATAACCTTGAAGAAGAAGAAACCAACCTTACGGTAGAATACGATAAACTGAAGCTGGACCTTCAAAGCTCTAAAGAAAAAATAGAGAAGTATGAAGACCAACAGCTGAGTGTGCGTAACAATCGTGAATATGATGCCCTCACCAAGGAAATTGAGGCTCAGAAACAAGTGATCGAAAACGCTGAATCCCGATTAAAGGAAATTGAAAAGCGTAAGGAAGAGATCTCGCCGGAAATCGAGGAAGCTAAACAAGAACTGGATGCAGCTCAAAAGATGTATGATGAGAAAAGCGCCAACCTCGATAAAGTAGTCAAGTCTACTGAAGACGAAGAGAAAGCACTTCTTAAAAAGAGAAAAAAAGTTGAGAAAGAGATCGATGACCGATACATGAGAAGTTATGAGCGGCTTCGTGACGGCTTAAACAACGGAATGGCAGTAGTTGCGATGGATCGTGGTGCTGCACTGGGAATGGCTCTCCCGCCTCAGGTTCAGGTTGAAGTACGAAGGAAAAATAAAATTATCGTTGATGAAAACAGCGGAAGAATAGTGGTAGATCAATCTTTCTTTGATAAAGCAAAAGAAGAATTATCTATCTGATCTTGATCAGCATATATTAATTGAAAAAGGGAAGTCGGAAAGGCTTCCCTTTTTTGTTTTAGACAGCAGTGTTAGTTCATTATATAAATCATAGAATAAAAACCCCTATCTTTGGAGCACAGGAAAGCCGGGTAATCGCCCAGCACATACTTTTTATTTTTTGATAATTGATTTTGAGATCGGTTTGACGGCTTCAAGTCCGTCTGACCGTTTTTAGTAATAACATCGGAGTTTTATAGAGCAATCATCAGGCGGGTTAACTGTCAAATGGGGGCGAAGAAGAATAGAAATAAAAGTTATGTGCTGGGAGGAAAGTCCGGACACCAACAAGTACCGTGCTCCCCGATCCGGTTCAGCCGGCGAAGGGGAGGCTTGGTAAGAGGAATCTTGCCATGACAGACAGTGCAACAGAAAACAAACCGCCTCAACTTGTTTGAGGTAAGGGTGAAAAGGTGAGGTAAGAGCTCACCGCCCCGTGTCGTGAGGCCGGGGGCACGGCAAACCTCGCGGGGTGCAAGTTCATGCAGATGGTATACGCCGCTTGTCGTGACGCCATCGGGTGGGACGCGACAGACAAATGATTACCCTCGACAGAATCCGGCTTACAGGCTTTCCTGTTTGAATTTATATCAAAACCCCACTCTTAACTGAGAGTGGGGTTTTGTTTTTTTTGGTGATAGTCACAGAACAGGTGTTTGGTAACTCTTCACACTCCTGTGGACCGGGTGGTCCTATCTGTCACCCCAGCTGGGTAAAGGAAAAAGCCTAATGGTTTTTTCTTTTGAGAAAGCGTCTGCCTTAGATATTTTAATTGTCTTATTGGATCGTGGTAATTTTCCATAGTTTTACTTTTTCCTATTAATCCTACGTTGAGACAGCTTCTTCCAAATCCCTCTCAATGCATCCACTTCAACTTTACTGAATCCATGATGCTTTATCAGCAAGGCTTCATCCACTATATCTAATACTTTCTCAATTTGTCGCTTTCGCATCAATGTATCAATCTGGGCAAAATCAATTTCTAAATCAGCTAAAACGGGGATTTGTATTTCCCTAATTTCTGTTGGTTCAAAAGTCAATACACCACCGCCATAACTACGTCCTGTGATTTCTGAAAAGGCAAATGAAAGTGAGTTGATATATGATATAGCTGCCATCTTTCTATTTACCCCGTCTTTAAATCTGACCCGATGAATAGTGTCTGTGGAAGATGCACCGGTTTCATTCAAGATTAGCTTGGGATATTTACCCACTTGTCGCAAAGCAAAAGCATCAGGCACCCATAAGGATGGTGTGATATACCATCTTTTTCTTATTCGTGTTTTGTAGCCGGTATTAAATCCTTGTTCCTCTCCATACTCAATGTATTTTTGACAGACTTCAGGAAGTTTTTTGAAATCTTTGTCTGGTGGAATGAACAGGTGAATGGCATTTTGTGCTTTGGAATTATCCGAAAAGTCCTTTTCAGAAAATGTAATCCCCTTCAACTGATTAGACTTACCGGCCACGGGAATGGTGTGGTCTTCTAATTTCCATTCTTTCACCTGCTGTTGCTTCAATATGAAAAATTCATTTCTACCAGTTACCAGCCCAACTTTCACTTCCATGATGTCCCCGCAGGTAATAACCCTCTGATCTTTCTTAAGTTTTTTCAACAGGTTTATTTCATCTTCATTGAGAAAGTACTTTGTCCATTTTTCAGTGGTATGATCTATGGGTTTTACATTGGAGCCGTTGATGGTCTTGAAATTGATAGATTTTAGTTCCTCAAGATTTTCGCATTCTATTACTCTTATACCTTTTCCGTGCTGTACTTTCTTTTCGCATAGCAATAACACTACTTCCTGTTGGATATTGGCAAAAACTAATTTCTTGAATGTGATGATGGTCATTCGTTCAAAGTAATTAGAGAGAAAGACCCTGGTTTCCGCTGCATATTTCACCTGGAATAATTCTGCTGGAATTACCATAGCCATTTTACCATTTTCTTTCAGCAAGGAAGCAGAAACAACCAAAAAGGGAACCCATATATTGGTAAGTCTATTCGGGTTCAATCCAAGGTTCTGCATCATTTCGATTGCCAGTTTCCGGTGTTCTTCAGGGAAATTCTGATATCGAATAAAAGGAGGATTGCCGATAACAGCATCATATTTTTCAGCTCCATTACTTTTAATATGATGGAAAAAGTCATTATTAATTATAGTATTGGAATTCAGGCCTAAATTGGCAGCCCTGGCTTTGGCCTTCCGTGATTCATCTTCGAGCAATTCAATTCCTTTAATCCGATCTTTTAAGTCTTCTCCTTCAATTTTCAGTTCTTTGAACCGATGAATGGCCGATTCAATAAAGTTTCCGTCACCACAACTTGGTTCTAAAATTCGCTCCGTGTTTATGTCAATACTCCATTCACATAAAAAGTCAGTTATAGCCTGAGGGGTATAATAACCACCCCTTAATTTTTTATTACTTATGTTTTCTTTTATCTGTCCCATTATTCTTCTATTGCTAATTCTGTAGTGAACATATCATCATTCATAACCAGGCTAAATTCTTCGTCACTGATCCCATACAAGTGATTTATGTTATGAATTAATTGTTCAAAGAGTGTGTCCATTTTTCGTTGGAGCACCGTACTTTTTGATCCATAAGCGGCAGTACTTAGTTGTCCTTTTGTTTTTATTAGATTTTTTACCAGCTTAATAATGTTGTTGTAAGTTTCCTTCTCTGAAGAGTTCTCAAAATCAATCTGTCGCACGGGAATATTTTCAATGAATTGCTTGCCGTGGGAATAATAAGCCCCTCTGAACTCACTTGCTCCTGCTTTGACCATATTCTCAATCATAGGATGTGATAAAATACCCAAGAAGTATAAAAGAGAATATTCTGATTGATTGATCAGTGCATAATACGGACCGTTTCCTCCGCCGGTAAATTGTAGATCATTATTGTCTAACGCATAGGGCGGACTCGTTGATAAAACAGACCAAACTAATTTTGGTGTGTCATGAAATCTAGTTAGGCTTTGGGAACGGCCAAATTGATACCATTTCGGATTTTTACCTTGCAGGCTTCTTTTCTCTAATTGCGATTTATGTTCGCTTAAATATGCCCAGGTAAGCGGATAGTTACTTTTAAAGTATTCTTCACTGAATAAATTTGCTCCGCTATTTTCAATCGAATAAGGAAAGATAAGCTGCGCATTAGCCGCTATGGTGTCAAATAAACCAAAAGACAAATCATAAATAACGGGTAGACAAACTTCCTTTTCAATTTCCCATTGTCTCCCCTTCTTGGTAAATATATAGGTATCTGACGTCTCACTTTCCGGTTCAAGAATGTAAATCTTGTCAGCACTGGTTTGTAAGCCCACGCATATTTCTGTTAGTTTCTTTAAAGGAACAGATTGTTCAGAACGCAGCTTATTGAAGACTCTTTCTGTATCAGGTGAAAGAAATATCCATGGATCAGCATTAAAATTATCCGTTTGGTATGAAACAAACGTGTCTTGCTCATTGAGCAATTCAGGTGTAATTTTTCTTACTCGTTTAAATTGGAAAGCTTGTTTTTTCGCTTTCTGAAGAATTAAAATAGCTGTGTATGTAGAACGATCCGGGAATACCTGAGTAACTCCAAAGTGCGTGATTCTTGATATTTGACTATTTGTAGTTATAAACTCCCTAAGAGCTTTACCTCCTTTGATGAGGAAAAATTTATGTGGAATAATGTAGCCAAGTAACCCATTTTCATTTAATAATGATATGGCCCGTTCAATAAAGACATAATATTTATCAATGGTCTTCTTTTTAGCTACGCTATAATCCGAAATACTTGATTGGTAGTATTTGATTTCTTCAGGGGCATATTTTACAAGGTTTTGTATGCGTACATAAGGAGGATTACCAATTATGGCGTCAAAACCATTATTATCTTTCACGAAAGGAAATTCTTTATCCCAATCAAAAGGCTTTACATTATATAATAGTTGGTCGTTTTCAAGAGTCTCGGGCAAAAAATCAAAGAATTTAGAATCAACCAGTGAATTCCCACATTTTACATTACCCTTGAGATTTGGTAGAACTTTTTCAGAGTATTGATTAATGAAGTTGTCGACTGTTGCTTTATTTTCTCCTTCCAGAAGTTTAAGAAGTAAACTGAATTCTGATACTTCGGTAGCATAGGGGTTAATGTCAACACCAAAAATATTTTGTTCAAGAATCTTTCTTTTCGCTTTGAGAGTAAGTGCAAATGTGGTTTCATCTACTTGATAGGTGAACTCTTGATTATCCTGGTCTTCTTCAATTAGTTTTTCCAAGATTTTTTCTAACATAAAATCATAGGCGGAAATGAGAAAAGTGCCTGAACCACAGCACATATCCGCTATTTTTATCATGCATAGCTCTTCAAAAGTTTTCCCTGTTGTTAATGGAAAAAGGGTGTCTTTAACAATTTGCTCGACAATAATTTTAGGGGTCGGAACAACGCCATTGGATGCAGAAACTTCAGGTTCTTCCACGATTGATAACTGCCTTCCTTCTTCGAGAATAATCCGGCTCCCTAAAAACCTTTCGTAGATTTGACTTAAAATTGTCGGGTCAACGACCGAAAAGTCATATGGGCTCAATGGATAATAAAGTTCATTGAAAATCTCAATCAGTACATCGGATTCAATGTCTATTTTAAGAGATAGTGTATCTTCAATAAAGTCGAAAAGGCCTGAATTAAATTTCTTATCTGATTGTTGAAAATGATGCTTCAGTTCATCATAGCTTTGAATGCTTTTCAGCGTTTCAAATTTTTCGATTGTTCGATCTTCACAAATTCTGAGGAAGATAATCCGGTTAAGAAGCCTTTGAATCAAAAAATTTACGTCTTCATTATTAAGGCTCTCATTTTTCTCAATAGCAGTAATGGCTAATTTTTGTCTCCAATCTTCTATTTGCTTTAAGAAATAGTCATCAAAAGTTTCCCCTTTTCGTTCATAAATAGAGAATAGGGCATCCAATTGACCGGAATTAGCCGAAGCAAAAGAGATTAGTTGCTGAATTTCATCAAAAGCATCAACATATTCTTCGAAGTTGAAAACTCTGATACGAGCGACCTGCTCATTCTCAGAAACAACTGGTTTAAATCTGCAATCGTAGATAACAAGGTGTTCAAAATTGGTTAGTATAGAAATACCAAGGTTAGCATTCCATCCGTACCTTCTTACTTGAAACGCTGCACTTGAAGATTTTAAAATATTTACCGAAGGTTTTTTTACTTCTACAAATAACTTTCTTGTCCCATTAATACGCAATGTGTAATCAGGATTCTTTTTACTTGCTTCCTCTTCTACTTCAATATATTCCTCCTGAATAACATCCCTCAAGAATTGCGTTTTGCCTTTATCATTATCTACATCCCACCCAAAGCCCTTCAATAGAGGATCTATATAATCACTCCGTAACTGTGTTTCATTATAGGTTGCTTTAAGGCAATTTGTTCTTTCTGATCGATATTTTTTCACAAGGTCTTGAATAGTCATTGCTTGTCAAAGTCTAAGTTACCTTGTTGAAGTTTTTGAGTTTTTAAATACTTGATTTTCTCTTCTGCTACTTTGAAAATTTCATTTGGATTTTCTTCTTCGATTAAATCGTTTGCAACCTTATCGCTAAGTAAAATCAGTCCGAGTGTGTGTTCATCTCCATTCAATGTGTCAGCGAGGATTGGTAGCATTTCTTTATTAGCAGATCGCTCTCCTCTTTCAATTTTACTTAGTGTGGAGGGATCAATATCAATCATAGCTGCAACCTTTCTTAGTGGTAACCCACTTTCTTCCCTTAACTTCCTAATATATTCGCCAAATGATTTATGTAGTTCCATGTTTCCGATTTTTTCTTGACAAAAAAATATGGACAAATTTTGTCAACAAAACAACTGTAAATTACTTGCTCCATTTTAAAAATTTTTGTTTTTATTCTGACAAATATTAGCGATTCGTAGCGTTTTCCGCTCTATTAAAGAATATTATTCGACCGAAGGTATTGTTAGCCCGAACGAAGTGAAACAGCTTTTACACGCTTTCCTGCCCCTTCTTATTTATATAATGTGATTTTTGGGATGTTATCCGAACCGTCGTTCCCTCATGCTGTTCCTATAAGATCCAGTTTTTTTAAAATCGCATCTTAATATATAAAGTCACCGAAGATCATATGGTTAGGAGAAGTAATCATCCTATCGATCTCGTCTTAAACAAAAAACCAAACACTCACAATACCGCCGGCAGAGATGATCAGGATCATCCACAATAATTCAGTGCTTTTCTTAAGTCCAGCGAGGTAAATAAACAAGCCCGCTTTAACCAGTGTATTTGAGATCACAGCGATCACGATACCCAAAGTAGCCACAGCTGTAGTGATCTCAGTCTTTGCCATTTCAGAAAGGGAGAGGGTAATAGCATCCACGTCCATTAATCCGGACAAAAGGGCAAGCAGGTAAATACCTTCATCACCGAACCATTCTTTTAAAGCAGTAGCAAGTACCAAGATCACCGCCAATAATGCCCCGAATTTTAATGCTGTAGGGAGTTGCAGCGGGTTTCCAAGATCAAGGGAGGGATTTTCATTTTCTTCAGTTTTGTCGGACCGCTTCCATAACCAAAAAACACAGACAAAACTGAGAAGCAGCATTACGGCTAATGGGATCCATAAGGGATGAAGCATTTCCGGATGTACCACGGCAACCTCAATAATCACCCTTATAAACATCATGGAAGAGGCTACTAATACACCGGCTATGAAGATCTTAGCTGTGTTGTCGGTTTTTTGTTTGGCAAATTGTGCCAGGCTGACTGTTACGGCTGTGGAGGAAGCGAGTCCACCGATAACTGCAGTCAACAAAGTACCCTTTCCTTCGCCTGCATATTTCACCAGTATGAACCCCAGGAAAGATAACCCTGAGATCAGTACCACCATCCACCAGATCCAATATGGATTGAGGGTTTCCCAGGGGCCGTATCCTTGATTGGGAAGGAGGGGAAGCATAATAACGGAAATAACCAACAGCTTAATGCCGGCATAGATGACTTCTACATCAATTTTTTTAAGCCAATCGTGAAGTACCGGTTTTAAACTTAGTAAGGCAATCACGGCAACAGCACTTCCCAATGCTTCCATCTGAAAACCCAGAGCTGCCCAGGCTCCCAATGAAAAGGTGAGAAGGAGGGCAACTTCTGTGGTTATGCCAACATCATCGTTTCCCTGAATTTTGATCTCAAATGCATAGGAGGCGATCACTAGAGCGGTGAAAGAAATGAACGCCACCCCTAGGATCCATTCTCCGGCATAAGGAATCAGGGAAGCACAGATGCCGCCCAAAAGACCAACCAAACTGAATGTGCGAATTCCCGCAACACGATCACCCTCATCTTCTTTGCGACCATACCAGCCTCTTTCAGTGCCGATCAGAAGTCCGACTCCCAAGGCAGAAAGTAATTTCCAGACAATATCTAATTCAGGACTCATGTCGGATTATAAGGATAGAAAAGCTAAATATTGATCTAAATTTCAGATCACATATTGATCTTATAATTCCCTTTCACATTGCGCTCGATTTGTCGCTTCACATCTTTTTCTTTGATGGTATCTCTCTTGTCGAACTGCTTCTTACCTTTGGCAATGCCGATCAGCACTTTTGCATTTCCTTTTTTGAAATACAGTTTTAGCGGAACAATGGTATATCCTTTTTGCTCAGTTGCTTTTTCCAGCTCGCGAATCTCTCTTTTGTTGAGCAACAGTTTTCGGGGGCGGGTTTCATCGTGATTATAGTAGGAGCCGTGCTCATACGGTTTGATGTACATATCCCGCAAAAACACCTCTCCATTTTGGATGTAGGCAAAGGTATCTGCAAAACTAGCCTTTCCCTGACGCAGCGATTTCACCTCGGTTCCCTTAAGAACAAGTCCGGCCTCATAGGTCTCCTCCACAGAATAATCGTGGCGGGCCTTTCGGTTTTGTATGGTTGGTGTTGTCTTCTGTTTGTCGCTCATGGGAGCACAATTATATTAACTCCAGGATCAGTAGGGGCGCATTGCAATGCGCCCCTACTGATCCTGGATAAAGGATTTACATAGTGAAACCTAATTCACGTAATTTCTCTAATACATCTTCGGCCGGTTGTCGGTCGGGGAAGGTGCGGTAGATGCTTAGGATCTGTTCTGTTTCAGCTCTTGCTTTTTCATTTTCCGGATTGATCTCCAATACGGCAATAAATTCTCTTAGCGCATTGTTTGCATTTTCACGCATGGAAGCCGGGTCCGCATTATAAATAAGATGGATGCCATATTGAAGATGCGTTTCTTCTTTGAGCGCCTCTACTTCCGGGGAAGAATCCTGCTTATCAAGTAAAGCAAGGGCATCCTCAAATTGTTCTTCAGCAACCAAGGCATCAACCTGCTGGTCTAAAGTTTGGGTCGACTCAGAACAAGCCGTGATCATACCGAATGCTAACAATGCAAAAACTAAAAATCTCATGTGTTTCATTAATTCATATAAATTGGGTTGGGACTAATACAGAGTATGAAGATAAGCATACTGAGCCATCCTATCACGCGTCGTGTTGGGGATAATTCTTCTTCAAAATCCACGGGCGGATGTTCTACTTTTACCACGAAAGCGATAAAAAAGCTCCATACGAGCCAAATAAAGGAAGCCTGACCGGGGTCGACAGCGCCAAAGATCAAATTATAGCCTGCTGTAATGGCTAGTGAGGTTATGACCATAGCATTGATCCAGACGCGATCTGTGCGGAAAGCTTTGCTCATTATTATATGCAGAATAAAGGCCCAGACAAACCATTCGATAAACGGAAGGGTGGTATATTCTGATATAAAGCCTTGTAAAAATGGAATAAGCTCAATACCTGCCAGGGCTGTTATTCCTGCAAAAAAGAGTCGTGCTACTATTCTGTGTTTTTTAAATCCTATCAGGGAGTAGAGTATGTGTCCGCCATCCAGCTGACCAACAGGCATCAGGTTCAAAGCGGTAAAAAAGAGGCCGAGCCATCCTGCAAAAAGAAAAGGGTAGTGATACATTTCCCACATGGGCGGTACGTTCTCAAACATGGAAGCGAGTGCTCCATAAAGCAAGGTGTTACCAATGGTGAGAACGCCATTTTCAGTATCATCGGTAATGAAATCAGGATAGGTACCGTTTTCAGCCACGTACACCTTTAATTCCTCGTGACCGGCAAAGTTTTGTACATAATCCGGTTCAGGTAGGGTGGCAAAACCTATCAACAGTACAGTAAGGGCCACAATAAATCCTGCAACGGGACCGGCTGCCCCAACGTCAAATAACTTATGCATTCGGCGTATGGGTTCTTTGATCCTTATCACTGCCCCAAGTGTGCCAATTCCTATGGGAATGGGTATATAATAAGGGAGGGTAACACGGATCTTATGATACACCGAAGCAAAATAATGACCAAATTCATGAACCGTAAGAAAAGCGAGCAGCAATACAGCAAACAGAAACCCACGCAGGAGATCCACGGTATTGGGAATAGCAAAGGGAAATAAAACAGGATCAAAGCCTACAAAATTGGCACCTGCCATTGTCACAAAAAACACCGTTAGCAAAAACAAGCCAAGGTGTTTTAGTATGGTCTTTGTATCAGGCTTGTTTTTTGGTTCTTCTTCAGAAGAAAGTACCTCAAAGTCTGTAGATATTTCTTCCTGAAATGGATTCTGACTCAATCGTCTCTACTTAAAGGGTTAATGGCTTTCTTGATATTGGCATTGTCATACAGCGAGCTCCGCCACGGCCTCGGCATAATTCATGTCCCTGAAAACTAATGGCAATTTTTTGTTCAGCAGTGGGGTCAAAGTCTTTATCGCTGTATTCTTCAACAAACTCAAATTGTGTCATGAGATCGTAACCATTGTCAACTAATGTGTTAAAAGTGTTGGTATTACGCTCATATCCAAGAATTATTCCGGGAGCAAGAGCAAAAATATTAGCACCATCGGTCCACTGTTCACGAAACTGATTGGTGCGGTTCTCGCCTCCGCATTTAATAAAATTAAATTCACTTCCCGTGCTTTCTTCAAGAGCAGTTTTTAATGAGCTTCGTGATTCGGATTTAATAGCGTCACCGTCTTTAAAAAGGGCAACTACATTATTCTCCTGCTCCATAATTGCCGGTGGGAATGCAATACACTCTGAGCTATTTGCAAAAGTAAATATCGTATCTAAATGCATAGAGGAACGTTGCTTTGGAATATCCACGGCAAGAACAGTTTCCACGCCTCTGTTCAATAGTCCTTCCGTACCTTTCATTAAACCACTGAAGGAAGTGCGCTCACTCATTCCAATTAAAACAAGTTTATCCGAAACTACCAATACATCCCCGCCTTCAATAGACTGCTGTCCGGAAATACGGATGGCATTATCTCGGACACTGCTAAACAATGGATGAAATTGCACCAACGTTTCCATCAAAAGAGATTCCCTAAGCCGGGCTTTTTTAGCTGCCCGCGATACAATGATACTGTTGCCTACTACCGCCGCAAGATCGCGCGTGAATAATAGATTGGGAGACGGGTTGAGCGTAAAACCTTTTGATTTTTTTAAATATCCCTGTATAACAAAAGTTATCAGATCATCTGGATCAAGTTTGCCCAACTCCTTTTCGATAACGTGGAGGTTTTTCTCAGGAAATTCTTTTACCAACTGTTCAATAAAATAAGCCCGGGCATCGTGTTGCTGAAAAACTTCCTGAAACAGATCCACAATTTCAATCACTTTTCCATCTGAAGGCATGGCCGCTTTAAAAACATCGAGCATGTCGAGGTGCTCTTCGCGTGCATCTTCCTCAAAAATGATATCGTCAAATAACAACTCATCCTTCAGCTCAGGGTTGACCAGTGAAACCTCGTGTCCCGGTGTATGTACGATTACCCCTTGCAGGTGACCTATTTCAGAAGAAACATTTATATCCATAAAACAGTTATATAATTAGTTTAACAAAGCTGTGAAATATACAGGATAACAGGCGAATTTATAAGCAGTAATTGGCTTATTGAATTAATATCTTAATCGGCCATAGCAAATGAAATCAAACTATGACTTCAAAAACAGAAATTGAGTCGTTGCTTTTTTTAATGGATGATCCCGATCCATTTGTGCAACAAAGTGTAGAAGACCGGCTACAGGAATTAGGCGAAAAAGCCGTACCGCTGTTGGATGAATATCGCGCTGAAATTAAAGGTGAAGAAGCCAGAAGCAAGGTAAATGATGTTATTCACAAGCTGACATTTGCAACTCTTGAATCTGATTTCATTGATATTCTGGATGGAGGTATAAAAACTCGCAAATCGTTGGAAGAGGCCATTTTTACCTTAGCCAGATTCGACAGCCCTACACTTCGCATTTCAGATTATCAAAAAAAGTTAGATCATTTTGCGAAAATGATTGAGCCGCAAATAAAATATAAGCTTGACGAAAAGCGCAAAATGAAACAATTGCTCAAGTTCATTTTTGAAGATCTCAATTTTAGGGGAGATGCCGAGACCTATCACGCCCCCCAAAACTGTTTTCTGCATAAGGTTATTGATCGTCGTAAAGGACTTCCCATTTCTTTAAGCCTGATCGTAATGTTCATAGCTCACCGCCTTGAAATGCCATTTTTCGGGATCAATATGCCCATTCACTTTATGTTGAATTTTGTTGGTGATAAAGAGGAATTACTGATAGATCCGTATGATAACGGGGCTATCGTATCCTACGATCAGTGCTACTTCTTCCTGAAGAAAAACAACATTGATCCTCGTCCCGAACACTTTCAAATAGCAACGAACATGGATATTGTTTTGAGATGCATTCGAAATCTCATCCACAGCTACGAGCGTAAGAAAGAAATGGAACGGGTAGAAGATCTGGGAAAACTTTTAACGGTAGCTGAAATGTACCAGAAATAATGGCCGGTTATTCAGGAACACTGCTTCAAAAAAAATTGGGCATTAAATCCGGCTACACGATCCTTCTTGTTAATGAACCAGACAATTATTTTGACTTAATAGGTGATTTGCCTGAAGAGTCCCAACTCGTAAGGGCTGATCATCCTGATCCCATCGATTTCATCCACGTTTTTTGTGAAGATGAACAGTCTCTTCTAAACTGCTTTCCTCCGCTAAAAGATAAACTTACCAAAAACGGAATACTTTGGGTCTCCTGGATTAAAAAATCCTCCAAACTTGGTACGGATATCTCCGGAAATGAAGTAAGGTCATTAGGACTTCACATTGGTTTGGTAGACGTAAAGGTTTGTGCTGTTGATGAAGACTGGTCTGGATTAAAGTTCATGTATCGAAAAGAAGACCGATAGCCGAATTTTATTCTGACCGAAGATTTTTAACAGGATTTGTCTTGGCGGCCCGCAGTGTTTGCGTACTGATCGTTAATAAGGCTAACGCACTTGCAATCAAAGCACCGGCTATATGAATGGAAATCCCAAAATCTGCTTTATTGGAAACATTTTGCAGCCACAGCGAATTGATGAACCACGATGCCGGTATACTTATGATTATAGCAGTCAATATCATCCACAGGTATTCCTTGGAAAGTGTGAACACCAATTGGTTCACTGAAGCCCCCAATACTTTTCGAATTCCTATTTCCTTGACCCGGTTTTCAGAGGAATAAATAGCTAAGCCGAGTAAGCCCAGGCAGGAAATGAAGATGGAAAAACCGGCTACCAACCCAAGTACTTTTATAAAATCTATGAATACGGTTAAGCTTGGGTTTTCTTTAAGCTGATCGTCGAGTATGGTGAATTTGAGAGCATAAGTACTGTTCATGGATTCCCAGGTATGTTCAAGGTCATTTACGAATGATATCGTTTTACCGGGCATGGTTTTAACAACTGCAAATCTGGCCAGGTTTGGCTCATAAAATAAAGCTATAGGGTCATTGGAGCTTAGCGGGTCTGAGGAAATAAAGTTTTCTACAACACCTACTACCGTTGACTGTTGGTCTTCATTTTCAATTGAGATCGTTTCACCGATGGTTTGTTGTGGGGATTCAAAGTTCAACTGTTTCACCATTTCTGTACTTATTATAACTGCACTTGATGAATCCGTACTCATTTCAGGGTTGAAATTTCTACCGGCCACCAGGTTCAATCCCAATGTTTGGATGAAATTTTCATCAATTCGAAAAGAATGACCTTCTACAATATCGGGCTGATATTCGGAGGTTACATTAACCCCATAGATCGAATTTGAGGCCGGTACCAAAGACGTTGCCGCCACAGATTGAACATCCGGATTTTGCACCAGTTTATCTTTGAGCTGATTAAAGGGAATATCGTATAGCATTACATTTACGATGGATTCACGCTCAAATCCATAGTCGGTATCTACTAAATGGCGAAATTGCTGAAACAAGATCAGCGAAGTACTGATAAATATGATGGAGAATGTGAATTGCCCCACGGTAATTATTTTCTTCAGCTTTTGTCCGGATATTCCCCGCGTATGTTTAATTCCTTTTAAAACCTGTGCCGGGTTGAATGAGGAAAGATAAATGGAAGGGTAAAGTCCGGCCAGTATCCCAACAACTACGGCAAAGCCAATAAAAGCGAGTAAGACTTCAGGCTGTAACAGCATGGATGGCTCTATTTGATTGCCCAATAAATTCATGATATAAAGTCCGTTAAATTCCGGAAGCAACCACCTAAGCAGTACTGTTGAAAATACCAGTGCAAAAAGAGCGATCATCACTGATTCTACTATAAACTGTTTAATTACGCTTGCCCGATAGGCTCCATGAACTTTTCTCACTCCTACTTCTTTACTTCTATTTAAGGCCCTTGCAACCGTTAAACTCACATAATTAAAACAAGCTATTAGCGTGATGATGATCGTAAAACCAATTAAGAACCAGGCGATCACCCCGGGCATTACCATTCCAATTTCATTCGAAAGAATCGGTCCTAAACTAATGGCTGTAATAGGTTGAACTCCTAATGCACTCAGCTGAGAAGCCCCTGTTTGTACATCGGAGTATTGCAGAGGAATTTGTTCCTGGATCTTAGTTTCGAAGGCATCATAATCCGAGCCTTCGTTCATCAGCACATAGGTATAAGAGCTCCAAAGTGTATTATTCCATTTGCTAAAGTGATTGTCCCAATCCGGATCTGAAGTTAGAGTCGAATAAGAAGCGATGGCTTCAAAATCAAAATGAGTTTTTTGGGACTCATCAATGATGCCGGTAACGGTATAATCTTTATTGCCAACCCTGGTTATCACTTTCCCGAGCGGGTCGTCCTTTCCAAAAATTTTCTCCGCGGCATCCGGTGTTAGAAGTACACTTCCGGGTTCATCCAGTGCGGTGTTTGGGTCACCTTGAAGCAGTTTAAAACTGAAAACATCCAAAAAATTGGGATCGGCATAAATTCCGGAAAAAGCGATGTCGAGCCCGGAATATCTGAAGCTGCCTGAGAACTGTGATTTGGCCCGAACGGTCTTTTCCACCTCGGGATATTGCTCCTCGAGAGTATTTGCCAAAGAGGCCGGTGAAGTCGCATAAGAACTTACACCTTCTCCGACCGAATGATATATGTCAGAGGTGATCCGTACAATTCGGTCACTGTTTTCATGAAAACGATCAAAGCTTTTTTGGTCGATGATGAAGAGGATCATCAGCAGGCAAACCGATAAGCTGGCTGCTAATCCCAAAACATTGATGAGAGAAAAGCCGGTATGCTTTTTCATGTTTCGCCAGCCTACTTTCAGATAGTTCAAAAACATAGTGGTGTTCCAGGTTAAGAATTGAAGGATAAACCAGGGAAGAGAACGAATAAGCTGAGACCAAAAATAAAATCGAGCTTTTGCTAATCCCTCTGAGTTGATGTTTTGATTGAATTCTTCTTCGAGATCTCCAATCAAATGATGAAGGTCAGGTGGAAGTATCTTTTCTAAAAACTGTAAAAGGAATCCAGGCTTTCTCATCAGGCTAACTTTTTGCAGGAGCCCAATCGAAACCAATGTCAGGCAAATTTGACCATGCGTTTTCTTGTACTGTTTTCACCTGTTGAAGTGCTCCAATTCCTTTTTGTGTTAGCTTGTAAAATCTCTTGGAACGTCCGCCCCGCTCTTCTGTAGGTTCGCTATCCCACGACTCAAGGTACCCGCGCTTTTTCAGCCTTTTAAGGGGAACATACACCGCTCCAACCGACAACTCCTGCCCGGTCAGGTCTGACAGGTACTGCCGGATTTCAAGTCCGTACGCTTCCTCTTGCAACTTCCAGACCGACAGTAAAATAAATTCTTCCATGCGGGATAGTATATCCATAAACATTTATTTTAAATTTTAGAACTAATACAAGTGGAGTGTAATAAAGTTTTTTAAAAAGGGGAAATTATTTTTTTAGACGTTGGATAAAGAATCAATAGAGTAAGCTCACAGCATCCGTCAGGTACCGTGAGCGTTATGGATGTTTTTGATTTGGAACGAACAACTTAGCCCTTGGCTTTCGACCTCATCTGTCTTCTTCTTCTCAAGGAGAAGCACGCGTTGTTAAGCAATCTAAATATGAATCAATTCCTGTCACTAAATTACTACGAAAAGTCCTCTCCTTGCCCACGATTTATCGGGGCAGGCGAGGAGAGGGTTGGGTGAGGTCGGATTATAGGGCTATATATTCTAAAGCATTTATGATCTAATTTTGAATTAGCTAATTATCCGAGATCAAAGAAATGATCAAATTCGCCTTACAACAGCCCATACGAATATGCATCCGCCGAGTAAGAACCCAATGCCGGTTCCGATGTTGAAGAAGAAGATCTGTCCCAATCCATATAGGAAAAAGAAAATAGCCCCCACCGACATCACGATATTTATTACAGATGGCAAAAGGCTGTCAGGGGAAGGAATGCCATCGGAGAACCGTTTCCAGTTGCCCATGGGGTGGACCTTAGCATAGAACTTTTTCAGGGTTTCATCAGATTCCGGCTTGGTAACAAAAGTAGCGGTCAGCCAAATGATCGTGGAAAATGTAGTGGTAAAGATCATTCCTCCGGCAAAATCATAGCCCATGTATTTTGAGTAAACAGCCCCGATAAAAGCGGCTATCATCGCCGTAATTTCACTCCAGGCATTAATGCGCCACCAGAACCAACGGAGCAAAAGCACGCCGCCGATACCGGCGCTGAGTGAAAGGATGAATTCCCATCCTCCCGAAACCGAGTCGAAGAAATAAGAAACCCCAACTCCCAGAGCAGCCATTAAAAGCGTGGCTATTCGAGAGATAAAGACGTAATGCTTTTGGGCTTTTTCCCTGGACTCGAACTCATCCGGGGGTTTCATGAAGCGCTTGTAGAAATCGTTCACTACATAGGAGGTTCCCCAGTTAAGCTGTGTCGAAATTGTGGAAACAAAAGCCGATAGAAATGCCACCATCAACAAGCCCATCCAGCCTACCGGCAGCACTTCCAGCATCATGAGTGGATAGCCGGTTTCGGGGTCTTCAAGATTTGGGAAAATAACCATGGCAACTAAAGCCACCAGGATCCACGGCCAGGGACGAACGGCGTACATCAGAATATTAAAAAGAAGGGTGCCTCCGACGGCATTTTTTTCATCTTTAGCAGAAAACATTCGCTGCGCGATATAACCACCTCCGCCCGGCTCGGCTCCCGGATACCAGGCTGCCCACCAGTTCATCCCGATCCAAATTAAAGCAGTTGTCAGGGCAATTTCAGGATTGGTGAAAGGATTGAAGCTCAATACATCGTAATTAACTGCATTAGAAAGCTGAGTCTTAAGTTCAGCTAATCCCCCAACGTGATCAACAGCAAAGTAGGCGAGGGCAATAGTTCCTATCATAGCTAAAATAAACTGCACGAAATCAGTTACTATCACGCCCCATAATCCCGAAATGGCAATGTATAAAGCGATGAGTGCGTAAAGTATTATTATCACGATCCATTGGTCGGCACCGGTTACAACGGTCAGGATCTTTGCCATTCCAACGGTGACCCAGCCCATAATGATACAGTTAAAGGGAAAGGCGAAGTAAAGAGCCCGAAAGCCACGGAGAAAGCTAGCCGGTTTGCCTCCGTATCGAAGTTCAATGAATTCGACATCGGTCAATACATCGGCCCGTTTCCAGAGTTTGGCGTAAATAAATACGGTTACAACCCCGGAGATCATCCAGTTCCACCAAAACCAGTTACCGGCTATCCCTTGCCGTGCAACAATGCCTGTGATGGCCAAAGGAGTATCAGCCGCAAAAGTAGTGGCTACCATGGAAACACCGACCAGCCACCAGGGTAGATTTTTACCTCCTGCAAAAAAGTCATCGAGGGTTTCTTGTCCGCGTGTTTTTGCGATCCAGGCTACGGCAACCATCAGCAAAACATATCCGGCAACAACGAGGTAATCGAGCGTTTCGAAAGGCATGTTTGAAATTGGTAATGAGAGATTATGAATTCTAAATTAGTGCCTGATTATACTAAAAAAGCCCGCACCAAAAAATGTGGTGCGGGCTTAAAAATGAAAACTACCAATTATTCCTTTTCCTTTATTTCTGGTCGTTCGAGGTAGGGAACTCCGCTTGAGATCCACTCGGGAGCTTCTTCACCTTTCAGGAAGTGCTCGTGCCACTGGAAAGCGCGATTGGCATAATCGATCTGGTTTTCCTTTTGGCGAAGGCCGTGATTTTCACCTTCATAAACCAGCATCACATAGGGTTTCTCCATTCTGCGCATGGTGTTGTAGAGTTCCACGCCTTGGTTGAAATCAACCGCTCCGTCATCCGTGCCGAATTCTACAAGCAACGGAGTGGTGTTATTTTCCATATTAAAGATGGGAGAGTTTTCGATGAATTTATCCCAGTCATTCCAGTATGGTTCTGGGAACCTTCCCTGGCTGACCTCAAATATCTGGGCATCCGGAGTCCCCGAATTCCAGTACACGGAATTGTACATACTCACCATATTGGTAAGAGGCGCACCGGCCACCGCTGAATTAAACATATCAGTTTGAGTGATGATAAATGCCGTTTGATAGGCGCCCCAGGAATGTCCCGTCAATCCGATCTTATCTTCATCTATCATGCCCGTTTCTAGTACTTTTTGGACAGCAGGTACCACACTTTCTACGGCAGAAACACCGGGATCTCTGAGCACATAGTTGATGTCCGGCTCAAACACGAAATATCCTTCTGAGGAATATCGCCTCATATTATACGGACTGGTTCGGGTTGGAACGGAATAGCTGTGCATAGCCTGAGAACGCATCTCATAGATGTAAGTGATCATCGGGTATTTTTTACCTTCTTCATAATTAGCAGGGTAAAGGAGTCGTCCCTGTAATTTATCGCCACGGGCATTCGTGAAAGTAATGAGTTCATCATCCGCCCAATGATAATCCTTTTGCTGGGGATTGGTATCGGTGATGCGTTTCGGGTTTCTGAAACTATTTCCGGCATGATAGAAGTTGGGAGATTCGGTAGCACTTTCTTTCATGAATACAAATGCATCTGCAGATTCTGCTTTATCCAGGCGACTGATCATCCTAGATTCATAGATAAGTTCCTCCAGCCGGTTTCCGCTATCGAGTCTTGCATAGCCGTGGTCTTTGGTATAATAGCCGTATTTGGAAAAGTATATCGGCTGATCCTGGGCAAGGTGATCTTCTTCGTAATTCATCCGTGTTTGGCGATACCTAATTTCATCATCAGTGCCATTGGTTACTTTTTCATGTCGGCTACCATCAGCCCAGACTTTATACACATCATATTCATCATAGATTAACAGCCAGTCATCTCCTTCAACCCACTGTCCGGTTCCAAAAGGCGGAAAGTTTTCACGACCGCTTATGCTTTTATAATTTTCAAAGCGGGTATCTATGTCTTCCGTGATGTTGGTATGGGTGTTACTTTGAATGTCGTACGTCCACCAGTCTGCATCCCTGAAGTAAAGGATATAGTTCCCGCCAGGACTGCTGCTTGCGTTTTCGTGCCGTTCAAGGATCCTGGTACGCTCACCGGAGTTTGTGTTGATCACGTAAATATCATTCCATCCTTCCCTGAAAGCCGGTTCATAGGGATGAGGGTCATAAACGATGGCATGTTCGTGATTACCGGTCAGATCTATATCTTCGACCTGCTGATCCTCAAGTTGTACGAAGCGGTTATTACTGAGGTGCCATGCTGATAGATAATTATCACGCTCGTTTTGGGTTCGTCGAACTTCCTGTTGTGGCTGAATTTCAGCATCTCTCCAGTGCCACACTTCTACATTTGTGGGATCAAGGTCTTTGTTGAGCTTTGCGATCGCGGAAGTGTCTTCAGGTTCATCTTTTTTAACTTCCCATTCTTTAATGCCAAAAAAGACGGTTTCACCATCTTCAGCCCATGTCAATCCGGCAAAATCAACTACGCGATGATCATCCGGCAACTGATTGTTTTCAGTATGATCAAAAACTTTTTGGGTAGAAGTATTTGCTACATCGGTGTAGGCATAAACCACATGAGTCTCATCTTTGTGAACCGTGTCACTCTTTGTTTTCATGAAAGCTAACGCATTATTTTCATCATGCCATGAAAGCCCTTTATAACTTGCTGTATCACTGTCTAAAACGGTGGTGCTGTTATTGGATAAATTTAGTAAATGAACTCCGTTTCCGAGTTTTTCAGATGCATCAATTGCTACGGCGAGATGAGTGCCGGCATCGTTAAATGAATAATCGGATACATTGCCCACGAGCTGGTTTGAGCCGGAATGCAGGTTTCGAATAATGATGTCGGTCCCGGTGGTTTTTACACCCTCAGCCTTATATTTTTTCATTACAAGGTGACTTCCGGTTTCATTGAAATCAAAATCCTGTATCATCTTAAAAGTATCGACCTCAGCGGTAGATAAATTCATCAGGCCCATATCGTATTGAATGGGTTTCTCTTGTTTTTCCAGTTTCCTTGCTTCGTCCTCAGAAACACCAATTCTGAACGCGAACCATTGGTTATCACTTGAAAACTCAGGGTTGGTGCCATACATGAATTTATGTTCATCTCCGGAATCAACATTGGTAAGCATAAGCCAGCCATCGCCTTCAACCAAAGAGATCTGATAGGAAAACCAATTTCCATCATCTGCAAAAGCAGTAGAATAGATATTTTGCCACTGAGCATAATCGGCAGGTTTTAGATCCTTTTTTTGAGCCTGTAATGAGCCTGAGACCAAGAAAAGCAACGCAAAGATCCCGACTCCAAAAACTTGTTTCTTCATTAATACATCCCGTTAGTTTAAATTTGTGTTGCAACACAGTACTATTTTATAAGCAAAAAATCATATTTCCATATTCTTTTTAAAGCGTTCTGCATCATACTTTTACATACTCATCGGATGAAATTTTATATCTCGTGAAAAAGTTTAAATTCCAAGAGATTATTTAACGTACCTAAGGCCGTTTTTGAGCCAAAATGTAATACCATATCACCTTGGCTGTACCGTCTGGAGCCTTCCGGAGTGGAAGGGTACATTCTTCAGTGACGATGCCAAGCCTTCGCAATTTCTTACCCAATATGCTTCCGTCTTTAATTCGGTGGAGGGGAACACCACTTTTTATAATGTGCCTACGCCTGATACCATCTTGAAATGGGGAGAGCAAACGCCAAAGGGATTTAAATTTTGTTTTAAGTTTCCGCGGTACATCACCCACGAAAAGCGGCTGTATAATGTGAAGGGAGAAGTGTTGGATTTTGTAAAGCTATTTGAGCCGATACGGGAAAAGGTTGGCCCTTTTATGATCCAGTTTCCGGATACATTTTCACCTTCCGAGTTATACAGGCTGGAAGAAGTTTTTTCTATTTTGCCTAAAATGTTCAGCTATTCAGTAGAAATGAGGCATAAAGATTTTTTCGATCATGGAAAGCATGAACGAAATTTGATCTCTTTACTGAAAAGCTATGATGTGGACCGTGTTATTTTTGATACCCGTAAACTTCATGCGACCAAATCAAACGATCCCACCATTATTGAAGCCCAAAAGAAAAAACCTAAAGTTCCTGTCCGCTTCGACACTACCTCATCCCGGCCTGTATTGCGTTTTGTGGGGACCAATGATGTTTTGAATAATGAACCCTATTTAAAGGAATGGGCAATTATTGTTGCGGAATGGATCGGAGAGGGATTGCATCCCTATGTGTTTATCCATGCCCCGAATAAAGCGGACCAGCCTGCACTATGCCGACACTTCCACAAGCTGCTATCTGATTTCATGGATCTGCCCCCGCTGCATGACTGGCCCGCAAACAGACAGGATAAGCAGCTTGGATTGTTTTAGAAGATGAGTGACGTAGCTTCGATATGTGATGCCTAATTGAGACACTGCCTCTCATTACTGACACCTTGGAAACTTGAAGATGGTTCTTTTCTCAAACCGACCTACTCTATAACCCCAATAAAAGCTGTGCTCTCCACGAAGGATTGGGCATTCAACTCATCCATGGCCTCCAGCTCTTTTCCGGGCTCTGTTTTTATGATGGCCGTTCGTTGGGCGGGCCTGAATATGTTCATTTCCAGGTTTTCAAATTGTGATCTTATCTCTTCTACCGTTGATTCTATCGCTTCTGCATTCAGGTACACCAAAAGCAGCCCCTGTGGCCCCTCTTCTTCTAATTGCTCGATCAGCTCATTTAGTTCGCTGTCGCTCATCATCCGGCTTTGCTTGATCTGATTCAGCATGTTGGGATCATATGTGTGCCTTAGATCCAGGACGGAGTTGACCACGGCAAGCGCCGCTATTTCTTCAATCTGGCTTTCTTCAGGCTTATTATTAATATTAAGCACAATGTTCTCGAAAATGGCCGACTCCACTTCATAGCCAAGGCGGGTGATTTCAGTCCTCATTTCCTCTTCAGATACACCCAGCTCAAAACTAACCTGTATCTTAGCTTCTGCCAGCTTGTACTGGCCACTTTCCAATTTTTTTAGATCGGAGTCATCTATAACCTGGGCAGAAAGAGTTGAAGACAGGAAAACAGATAACAATAAAAATGTGAGTAGTTTCATGGTTTTGACATAGTTTATGGGGCTATATATCTAACAAAAGTCCTTAGTTAATGTTGTATCCCATAACTTAAATAAAGCCAAAATTTTTAACGTGCAACTAAAATCGAATATCTTAAAAATAGATCAGCCTCAAAAAAAACAGCTTTTGAAGCTGTGATATTGGTTTTTTACTAAAAATTATCGTCTTTTCGAGCTAGTGAATTTTTAATAACTATAACGGCTTAGACTATGGGGTTGTTTGATGTGGTTTTACTTACCGATTCCAGATACGTTGATCCGGTTTCACCCGGAAAATATGTTCAGAATATCCTGGATGAGGATCAAATAGTGCGTGAATCGTTGGAAAGCAAAGGCTTAAAGGTAAGCCGTAAAGACTGGGCTGATCCTGAGTTTGACTGGGAAAGTACAAGATCCGTTTTATTTAGAACAAACTGGGATTATTTTGATCGTTTTGAGGAGTTTTCGAAATGGCTGATAAATACTTCTTTAAAAGCCAAATTTATCAACACCGCTGACTTGGTGAACTGGAATGTGAACAAGCAATACCTTGCTTATCTGGCCGATAAAGACATTCCCATTGTGCCAACTCGTTATATAACGCGAGGAACCCGGTTATCTTTGGAACAGCTGCATGCATTGACAGGCTGGAAAGAAACGGTTATCAAGCCAACCGTAGGCGGTGCTGCACGTCATACCTACAGCATTACGCATGAGAACTTACATGCCGTCTCAAATAAACTTGAGAAATTGATGAAAGAAGAAGACTTCATGCTTCAGCCTTTTCAATATTCAATCCTGGAAAAAGGGGAGATATCCCTAATGATCTTCGGGGATCAGTTTAGCCACTCGGTATTAAAGAAAGCGAAAGAAGGAGATTTCAGAGTACAGGATGACCATGGAGGAACGGTCCATAATTATAAGGCATCAGAGGAAGAAATCACTTTTGCATTAAAAGCCGTGGAGGCCTGTCCTGAAAAACCTGCCTATGCCCGTGTTGATATGGTAAGGGATAATGACGGTGAGTTAGCGGTTTCGGAGCTGGAGCTCATTGAACCGGAACTTTGGTTCCGTTATAAACCATCAGCTGCTATGTTACTAGCTGATGAAGTGATCGAAAGACTGAATTAAAGCCGGGTTTAGTTCTCGAATTCTTCGATATAAGCCCGAATTCGCTTGGCATTAACCCCAAGGTCACCGCGACCTATTCTGGATTTTGAACGGATGTCAATTTTACTTCCTGAAGCAGTAGTATCTACCCGTATCACCACATCATCAATGAAGCCAAACCAGGCTAATTTTTCGTAAGCTTCGATCCGGCCTTCTGCCTTATTCTCATCTACTAACTCCCAGGGCATTTCACGTGCGGCTTCCAAAGCTCTATCGTAGGCTTCTTCATAGCTCATCGGTGTAGTGATGGTTTCAAGATCAGGATAAAAGCTTTGTTGGGTTTCTGCCGTTTCTTCTCCGGCATATTCAACGGGGTTTGGAGCATCAGCCCGTAAAGGGGCGATGGCATTAAATGCCGGGGGGTCTTCAACATCGGTTGTGATATCATGAATGGGAGGGTAGCCTTGCTGAACTTCATTGTACCAATAACCGATATTTACTAAAGCGGCCAGAGCAAAAAATATGGACAAAGAGCCGGCCCTAATAAAATTCGTAGTTTTTTCGGTGAGGCGGAACAGGCCAATTGCTGCAATCAGGCCTCCAAGAATTGCGGCTCCGGTTCCCCATGGTATTATTGTGAATCCAAAACTAAAATGCCACCAACCCCATTGGTATCCATATCCTGATAAAATGACGGTCAGGGCTCCGAGTACAGAAATAACGGTTCCCCAGATTATTAAACCTGAATTTAATTTAGCTGATGCCATGCGTGTCCCCAATTATGTGAAGTTTCACCTAATATACATCAGAATAAGGATTTTTCATTCCTTTATTGATCTAAAGCTGCTTTGATGCGCTCGAAGATCTCATCGATGGAACCCATGCCATCAATTTTCTGAACTTTACCCTGATCCTTATAGTGGTTCATCACCGGCTCTGTTTCTTTTCGATAAACAGAAAGTCGGGTCTTTACCTTTTCTACGGTATCATCAGCGCGGCCTTCACCCCTGGATAAGATCCTTTTAACCAACTCTTCTTCCGGTACGGAAAGGAAAATGAAAGCATCTAAGCTGTCATTGTTTTTTGCGAGAAAGGCATCAAAAGCTTTAGCCTGAACTACTGTTCTTGGGAAACCATCCAGGATATAGCCATCCTGATATTTTTCATTACTAAGTTCATCAGCAACTAGGTCTACTACGGTTTCATCAGGGACTAATTCCCCGGAATCAAGGATAGATTTAACTTTAACACCTAATGGTGTTTTGTTTTTTATAGCTGCACGAAAAATATCTCCGGTTGAGAGGTGGGGGATACTGTATTCGTTTTGAAGCTTTTTTGCTTGTGTACCTTTTCCTGCACCCGGAGGGCCAAACAGAATAATATTCATTACTAAATTATAGTTTGGTTAAAACTTAGATCAAAAATGAAGAAGCAATCTCCAGAACCGGCATACAATAATGGTCCGGTATCAGGAGATCGCTAAAAAGTAATAGTATCCCGGCCGCCACCGGAATAAAAAGGGACTAAATTTAATTTTTAGCGTCTTTATCTTTAATACGAGCTGCTTTACCACGTAGGTCGCGAAGATAGAAGAGTTTTGAACGTCTGACTTTTCCTTTTTTCTTCACTTCGATCTTTGCGATGAAAGGAGAGTTAAGAGGGAAAACACGCTCAACACCAACATTACTGCTAATTTTACGCACGGTAAATGTTTTGTTTGGGCCGCTTCCACGCTCAGAAAGTACAATGCCTTCATACTGCTGAATACGTTCTTTTTCACCCTCACGCACACGATAGTGTACATTCACCGTATCGCCGGCAGTAAAAAGAGGAATTTCCTCATTCATTAGGCTTTGCTCTACAAGTTTTAGCTTATCCATGATTTCTAAATTTAATCCCGACCGTTGCCGGAATTGTTATTAATGTTCTTTCTTAAATTTTTCGTACAGATCTTTTCGTCGTTCTCTGGTTCGTTTTTCAGATGCCTGCTGTTTCCATTTAGCCACTTTTTTGTGGTCCCCGGAAAGTAAAACATCTGGGACCTTTAGGCCTTTAAATTCTGCAGGGCGCGTATAAACAGGCCCTTCCAGCAATCCATCCTGAAATGAATCATTCAATGCGCTTCCCGCATCTCCCAACACACCGGGAAGAAGTCGAACAATGGCATCTGTAATAGCCAATGCAGGAATTTCACCTCCCGAAAGCACATAATCACCAATAGAATATTCTTTGGTGATCAATTCATCTCTAACTCGCTGATCGACGCCCTTATAATG
>NZ_DASSWP010000020.1:0-10370 GCF_035704785.1 Gracilimonas sp.
GTACTATGAATCCAGGAAACACAGTGGCGAATTGCCGATCGTTGGAGTAAACACTTTCCTGAATGATAAAGCCGGGGAAGAAGAGCAAAAACCGATCGATCTTATCCGCTCAACGGAAGAAGAAAAACGCCAGCAAATCGAAAATCTGGAGCAATTCTGGAAACGAAACGAAAAAGATGCCGATAAAGCCCTCAACAGACTCAAAGAAGCAGCCCGCAACAACGGAAATCTTTTTGAGGAACTGATGGAAACGGTGAAGGCAGCTTCATTGGGTCAGATCTCTCATGCTTTGTATGAAGTGGGCGGGCAGTATCGTAGAAATATGTAGTAATTTGTTAATCGTTAATCGGTCCCTCGTAGTTCTGTTTGATTTGCGAAAGATCGAAAGATCGATTAGCGATGGACGATTTATTCAGATCTTTAGATCTTTTTAGTCTTGAGTGAAGCGGAGACTGGAAAGTTTTAGCTGAGGAAGTCTCTGACTTCCATTACGGGCAAGTCATTCTATTTTAATCAAGATTCTATCATGTCTTATCAAAAAACTTGGTTGCCATAATGCAAGTCGGAGACTTGCTGAGCGGGGAATATGTAGTAATTTGTTAATCGTTAATCGTTAATCGTTAATCGTTAATCGCAAATCGGTCCCTCGTAGTTCTGTTTGATTTGCGATGAACCGAACGACCGATTTGTGATGTTAGATCTTTTTAGTCTTGAGTGAAGCGGAGCCTGGAAAGTTTAAGCACAGGAAGTCTTCGACTTCCATTACGGGCAATGCAATTCTATTCAAATCAAAATCACATCAGGTTAGAGAGGAGTCTTAGTGAATAGATGGTAAGCATTAGTAGCAATCATAATAGAGGATATCCTCTCTTTCTGTGCAACAGCGAAGTCCTTTAGGGTTTTTTGTCTTCGTATTATTGTAATTGGTTCGCTGATCACCCATAACAAAAAAGGCCTCAGAGAGGCCTTTTTGATTACTAAAATAAAAATCTGAGTTACTTACTTTGTAGCAAGCATGCCTTTCAGTTTCTGAGACTCAACAAGTTTATTGCTCTGAGGATATTCATTGATGACCTTGGTTACCAATTCATTGGCACGATCGTAATTCTCAGCATTGTAATAAGCCTGAGCAGCTTCAAAAAGGTTAGAAGGAGTAGTAACATCGTTTTGACTCCAGTTGGCTGCTTCAACGAATTTTTGAGCCGCTGCCGTATAGTTTTCGTTTGCGAGGTATAATTTAGCATGAAAGGTGAGGGGTCCAACTCCTAAGATACCTTCAGGAACCTCAAAGCTTTCCATATACATAAGCGCATTTTCGATGTCTCCAAGCTCAAAACTTGAAACTGCGGCATAGTAATTCGCGATATTACCTGCATTGGTCCAAGGAAATTCATCGGCTATTTGATCAAATCCATAGGTGAGTTCGAATTCGTTACCGTAAAGAGCATTTTCAAAATCACCTTGTGAATAATAATTTTCTGCTACAGAAAGCAGTTGCTGAGCCTTTTGCTCTTGTGAAGATGAATAGTAGTTATAACCGAAAATACCAGCTATGAGCACGATCACTGCAACAGCGACCGAGGTAATTTGAGTTCTGTGTTGTTGATAATAGTTTGCTAGTCGATTGTAATTCTCAATTAGCGGATCCGATTCTAATTCTTCTTTTGAAAACCTTTTAGACATGTTTATTTAATTAAAATAGCTGTGATTTGTAAGGGTGTAAAAATAGGACTGTTTTGGGACTTACCAAAACTCTAAAGTTAGTGTAAGACGCCTTTTTTAAGTTCTAATATACGATCTGAACGCCCGGCAATTTCTTTTTCATGAGTGATGAGCAGAACAGAGACCCCCATAACCTCCCGAAGTTCGAATAAAAGGTCCAGTATTATATCAGTATTATCCTGATCTAAATTTCCGGTAGGTTCATCTGCAAGTATGATACGGGGCTTGTTCATGAGCGCTCTTGCCATGGAAACCCTTTGCTGTTCACCGCCGGAAAGCTGGGTAGGTCGGTGTCCTTTACGTCCTTCTACTCCAAAAAGACCAAGCAATTCCTCGGCCCGTTCAAAAGCTTCTTTCGAGGAAGTCCCGGCAATAAGTCCCGGCATGGCTACATTTTCCAATGCGGTGAATTCGGGGAGTAAATGATGAAACTGAAATACAAATCCGATGTACGAATTCCTGAATTCAGCCAGATCATCAGATTTATATTGGGTTATGTTTTTCCCATCCCAGAATACTTCGCCTTTATCTGTGCTGTCAAGTCCGCCAAGTATATGAAGTAACGTACTTTTCCCACTTCCACTTGAACCAATAATAGATGTAATACTGGCTTCCTCGATCTCCAAATTCATTCCCTGCAATACATGAAGCTCATCTTTACCGGGACCGGCAGGGAAGCTTTTATGCAGGCCTTTGGCTTCCAGAACTATTTTAGGCTGTTCCATTATTCACCCGCCTTGTTATTAAGTCCCGGGTAGATAACCGGTTCAATATGAACACATTTTCCTGTCTCAGTATCTATTTTTGAAAACACTCCGCATAGCTGATTATCACCTTTAGCTTGCTGATATTTTTGATGGACTCCGGTCATAAAGCGTTTGATTGCCACTTTCTTATCCATGCCAATGCAAGAGTTGAAAGATCCGGTCATACCAGCATCACTAATATAGCCGGTTCCCTGTGGCAATATTCGTGCATCATTGGTTTGAACATGGGTATGTGTTCCGACCACTACGGATGCTTTTCCATCAATGTGCCAACCCATTGAAACCTTTTCTGCAGACGCCTCAGCATGAAAGTCCACAAAGATGATATTCGTTTCTTCTCTCATTTTTTCAAGAGCCCATTCTGCGGCAGTGAAGGGATCATCAATGGCTTTCATAAAGGTACGGCCCTGCAAATTCAATACGCCTACTTTGATGCCTTCTTTGTTTGGAACGGGGAATATACTAAAGCCGAGTCCTGCATTACCTTTTGGATAATTAAGAGGGCGCAGGATATGATCATGTTCTCGCATATAATCAAAGACCTTCCATTTATCAAAAGAATGATCTCCGCCTGTTACAACGTTTACTCCAAGGTTTAACAAGTTCTTTATAATATGACGATTGGTGCCAAATCCTTCGTGAGAATTTTCGGCATTTGCAATCACGAAATCAGCGTCATACTTCTTGATGAGGCTGGGGAGGAAAGTGTTGGTCATTTCAATGCCTGCATCTCCGACAATATCTCCTACAAAAAAAATGCTGATGGTATCAGCCAAAGCGAACTCCTGTAATTATTGGTTTATTCTTTGATTTCGGTGAGCAAGCGTTGGAGGCTATGGTTCACACGTTCCATCAACACTTCTTCACTATTTTCCAGTTCACTTTTAGCATTTCTTAGTTCAAATAATTCCTCTGCAATGCTAAGAGCAGCTAAAGCCATTACGGTAGATTCGGGTTGCTTAACAAGTTGCTGCCGGTAGGTCTTAAACCGTTCGTCAACAAACTTACAGATCCTTATCATGGCTTCCTCTTCATGATCTTCTACTTTAAGAGGATATTGTTTGCCCAAAATGGTGACTTTGATCGATTTCATTAATCAGCTCCTAAATGATGATCAATTTTTGATATAAGGCCCTGCACGTGTTGCCTTAGAGCTAGACGCTCACTTTCGCTGATGGCAGAAAAGATATCCGTTTGTTTCTCATGCTCTTCTTCAAGCTTTGCTTTCAGTTTGGCATTGTCTCGCTTAAGCTCACGAATTTCTTGTTTCAGGGTATCAACTTCGGTTCCCACTTCATCCAAGAGCCGTCTGAACTTATCGGTTTGTTGTGCAAGTTTATTCATATGTAATGCAATTACCCTAACCTCTCAGTTTAGCAGAAAAGTCTTTTTCCAACGATTTAACAATACGCTGAATAATAGGTTCTACTTCTTTGATATTCAAGGTCTTGTTGGAATCAATGAATTGTAACCTGAAGGCAATACTTTTGTTCCCTTTTCCGATGGATTCACCCTCAAAAACATCAAAAATATCAATGCTTTCCAGCTGATCACCGGCTTTTTCTTCGATCACTTCCATAAGCTCTCCGGCTGTTATGGATTGCGAAACAATGACAGCAAAGTCGAATTCAAACGCAGGAAATTTGGGAACAGCTTTGAATTTTGTTTCAGGAATCACAGAAAGTGCCTCAGCAATTGCTGATACTGAAAGTTCGGCTACAAAGGCCTCCTGTTCAAAATCATAAGCTTTTTTGAGATCATTACCCGGTAAGAAAAGGGTACCAATCCTTTTATCTCCCCAGAAATATTCAAGCGTGGTTTCATTCATCGCTTTTGAGGAGAGATGTTCAAGCAGATTCAGTTTTTTGAAAAAGGCATGAACCAAAGCCTTTAGATCAAAAACGGAGTAAGACTCAGTTTCCTGAGACCAGTTTTCAGAGTTTTTGAGTCCGGCTACTCCCAATAATACATGCACTTCCTCTTTGATACCTTCGTAATAGGTTCCTTCCTTATCGGCATTGAATACATGGCCAAGTTCAAAGAAGCGAACTCCGGATGCTTTTCGGTTGAAGTTGTAAGAAGTGGATCTCAAAAAGCCGTGCAGCAGAGAGGGGCGCAGCGTACTCATATCCTTATTCAAAGGATTGAGGGCTGAGATCATGTTATCAAGATCTCCAAAGTGACTTGCATCTTTTTCTGAGATCAGAGAATTGGAGTATATTTCGCGAAGTCCTAATTGTTGTGCTGTAGTTCGGATCTTTTGGTTGAGTTTTTCCCAATCGGTCAGCGATTCAGAAGAAACATAAATTCCATGGTTGGGAGACGGAATCTTATTGTAATCAAACAAACGGCCCACTTCCTCAATAAGATCAACTTCACGCTCCAGGTCGGGCCGGAAAGTTGGGATCTCAAAAGTAATAGTGTCAGTATCCTTTTTTATCTCTTTAAGCTCCAGTCCATCCAATATCGAACTGATGGTATCGGTATCAAAATCAGTTCCCAGAAGCCGGTTTACATAGCTTCTTCTAAGAGTGAGCTGATGAGAGTCTGTTTTAGTGGGATGAATATCCACAGTTTCGTCTGCAACTTTGCCACCGGCAACTTCTGCGATCAGTTGAGCGGCTCTTTCGGCTGCGATGGCCTGTAAATTTGGATCGACACCTCTTTCAAAACGGTAGGAGGCATCTGTTTGCAGGGTTTGTTCCTTTGCGGTTCTGCGAATAGAACCTGGATCGAAATAGGCACTCTCAATTAGAATGTCGGTCGTAGTATCACTTACTTCGGAATCTACGCCACCCATAACGCCCGCGATGGCAACCGGGCCTTCGCTGTCACAAATAAATAAAGTGCCCGATGAACATTTTCGCTTGACGTGATCCAGCGTTTCAAATTCAATTTCCTTGTTATAGTCTTTGACTACGATCTCTTTTCCGAGGATGGTTTTGTAATCAAAAGCATGCAGGGGCTGACCCAACTCATACATTACATAGTTGGTCACATCCACCACATTATTCACCGGGCGGACACCAATGGCCTTTAATTTATTTTGCAGCCATCTTGGGGATTCCTTGATCTCAACTCCATTTACCATCTTACCCACATAACGATGGCATTTCTTGGCGTTCTCAATTTTTATGGTGATGTCATCCGAATCCTGAACTGTTTTTCCGGCATTGATCTCAGGTTTTTTAAGCTCCAGATTCAGTGCTGCTGAAAGATCCCGTGCTACTCCCAGATGGCAAGTAGCATCCGGGCGGTTTGGGGTGATTGCTATATCTATGATCGTGTCTTCATAAAGATCGAATACTTCTGAGATGGGCGTTCCAATTTTTAGGCCTTCATCCAGCACCATAATTCCTGCATGATCGGTTCCAAGTCCGAGTTCATCTTCGGCACAGATCATCCCTTCGGAAACTTCACCGCGTAATTTCGCTTTTTTAATTTTGAGGAAGCTGCCGTCATCCAGTTTAATGGGGAGGGTAGAGCCAACGGTAGCAACAGGTACTTTTTGACCTTTTGCCACATTATCAGCTCCGCAAACGATCTGAGTTTGAGCGTCACCAAGGTTTACATCACAGATCTGAAGCCGGTCAGCATTGGGGTGAGACCGCACTTCAAGAACCTCACCAACGATCACGCCTTCAAGAGAACTTCCAAATTCTTCGGTCTCTTCAACTTCGAGCCCGATGAGCGTTAGTTTTTCTGCTGTTTCTTCCGGGGATAGTGGAAGGTCAATAAATTCTTTAAGCCAGTTGTAAGATACTTTCATTAAAAATGTGGTATTAAGAGTAGTTCTTAATTAATTCGTCAATCTTTGGTTTCAAAATTGGGATCTTTGAGTCTAAAACATCCCAAAGAACATCATAATCAACATTGTCATAATTATGAATGAGGATGTCCCTCATTCCGGCCATTTGGCGCCATTCAATATCCGGATGTTTCTCTGTGAACTCTTTGGGAAGTTTTTTAGTGGCTTCTCCAATTATTTCGAGGCATCGTTCGGTGGTTTTTCTTTTTTCAAAATCTCCGCTCAATTCTTTTAATGAGAGAGAAGAATAGTTCTCATAAAGAAAATCAACCATCTCCTTGATATGTTGAAGTAACTCAAGAGTGTAATTCGACATATTGAATATTCTTTTCCATTATATTCCTGAATCGCTCACTCACTGATTTATCTGTTAGCAAATCAACTTTTCTTTCAAGATTATCTTCCAGATAAAAAGCCAACTCCATTAAGTTGTCAAAAGTCTTTTTCCCATTCTCAAATTCAACATAGAAATCCAGATCACTGTCTTCGGTTTGCTCACCTTTAGCATAAGAGCCAAATAAACCCAATTTTGACACACCAAACTCCTTGATCAGCTCTCGATTATCTTTCAGGAGCTTCAGAATTTGTTCTTTGGTATGTAAGGTTTTGACAGCCATTTATTTAAGATAAGGCAATCTGAGATTAATTGAACTGTTCTAAAAACCGAACGTCATTTTCATAAAACGTGCGTATATCATCAATTCCATGGCGGAGTATAGCGATTCTCTCGACGCCCATTCCCCACGCAAAACCCGTGTATTTTTCAGGATCAACGCCGGCAGACTTGAATACATTGGGGTCAACCATACCGGAGCCTAAGACCTCCAGCCATTTTCCATCTTTTTCTGATCCCCACCAGATATCCATTTCAAGGCTTGGTTCTGTGAAAGGGAAAAAGCCCGGACGAAGCCGGTATTTAACATCGGTTCCAAACATTAATTTGGCAAAGGTGATAAGGGTTTCCTTTAAGTCAGCCACACTCACATTTTCATCTACATACAAAGCTTCAACCTGATGAAATAAGAAATAGGACTTTGGAGAAACGGCTTCGTTCCGGTAAACTCGTCCCGGCATAATAGCACGAATCGGTGGCTTTGTGTTCTCCATCAATCGGATTTGAACGGGAGAGGTGTGCGTTCTAAGAACCAGGTCTTGTATATCAGGGTCATTACTTTTCCGGATAAAGAAAGTATCTTGTTCATCCCGGGCCGGGTGGTTTGGGGGGAAATTGAGAGCCGTAAAGTTGTGAAAGTCGTCCTCGATCTCCGGTCCGTCTGCAATGGTAAATCCAAGCCGGTAAAATATGGATTTCATCTCTTCCAGCGTTTGGGTCAGTGGATGAAGAGATCCCAAAGGAAAGGAAGGAGGGGTGAGGGTGATATCATCTTTGGCGCTTAAGTCCTTGCTTACCTTTTGTTCAAGTGAAGCTTTGGTGTCCTCAAATTTAGATTCAGCCAGGACCTTAACCTGATTCATTGCCTTACCAACTCCAGCACGTTCTTCTTTAGGCACGCTGCCCATATTTTTGAACATCGACTGAACCTTCCCGTTACGGGATAGGAACTCTAGCCGAAACGCTTCAAGCTGATCCTCATTCTTAATTTCGAAGTTTTGAATTTCTTTTTCTAAAGCTTTTATGTCATCAAGCATGGAGTGCTTCTGTAGTTGTTAACGAATAAATTCATTCCAACGCAGAGCATAGGAATGAGGGCAAAAGCGAGAGAATAAGTTAATAAGTGAACCAGAGATAAAACCTTATCACTTTTTTCCTTATTAACTACTCCCGAAAATAAAAAAACCGGTAAACCTTATGAAAAAGATCTACCGGTTTATATCATAAATATATGCAATTAAGCAGTGGCTTCCTTTACAATAGCAGCAAACGTATCTGCATCGTGGACGGCAAGATCTGCAAGTACTTTACGGTTGATCTGCATATCCTTTTGCTTCATCGCGTGGATGAGCTTGGAATAGGTAGTACCGTTTAGTCTTGATGCCGCATTGATGCGGGTGATCCATAATCGACGGAAATTACGTTTACGGTTTTTGCGATCGCGATATTGGTACAAAAGACCTTTTTCTACCGCATTTTTCGCAATGGTGTAAACGTTCTTACGCTTGCCCCAGTAACCTTTCGCTTGATCTATGATCTTTTTGCGACGGCGACGGGAAGCCACAAGATTTAATGAACGTGGCATTTTGTCGTTAGTTTAGAAATTAAAAATTATAAGGCAGTTGTCTCTTGATAGACTTTTCATCGGCTTTGTCAACCAATGTGTCTTTACCAAGCTGTCTCTTAGTTTTACTGCTTTTCTTAGTCAAAATGTGACGCTTAAAAGCTTTCTTTCTTTTAATTTTACCGGAACCGGTAACCTTAAAACGCTTTTTAGCACCACTGTTACTTTTCATTTTTGGCATGGAAATCCACCAACTTTTGTGAAAATTTAAAGACTTATAAAATAGGGAGATTTAAACCCCTACGCAATGAAGGAATTAACTTTTTGAAGGAGTCAGCATCATGATCATTCTTCGCCCTTCCATATTGGGCTTGGATTCCATTTTTGCGACATCAGAAAGATCTTTGGCAAGCTGTAAAAGCAATAATTCCCCTTTTTCAGTGTAGAGCATATCTCGGCCTCTGAACTGAACGGTTGCTTTAACTTTGTCTCCACCTTCCAAAAATTCTCTGGCATGACGTGTTTTGAATTCCAGATCATGATCATCCGTGTTCGGACGGAAGCGCAATTCTTTAACAGATATAGTATGCTGTTTTTTCTTCGCTTCTTTTTCTTTTTTCTTCTTTTCGTACATGAACTTGCCGTAGTCGATCACCTTGCAAACCGGGGGCTTGGCTTTTGGTGCAACTTCTACAAGATCTAAGTTGTACGATGCAGCAATCTCCAAAGCACGTTCTGATGATGTGATCTCGTGCTCTTCGTCGGGAGTTATGACCCGTACTTTGGCTGCATTTATTTCTTCATTTAATCGAGGACGATCTTCATTTGTAGGTCGTCTCTGAAAGTTTCTTCTTGCGATAGTAATCCTCTTTGTTTAGTTAGTCTTTAGGTAAAGTTTTTGTATCAATTTCATTTTTTATATCTGAAAGAAAATCAGAAAAATTGAAAGTTCCAATATCGCCTTTTTTATGGCGTCGTACAGAAACCGTATTCTCTTCAACTTCCTTTCCTCCAACTATTAACATATATGGAGTCTTGCTCGTTTCAGCATCTCGTATTTTTCCTCCGATCTGTTCGCTGCGTTCGTCTACAGCAACGCGAACCCCGATATTCAGGAACGCCTGTTCAAGTTCTTTTGCATAAGGAATTTGATCATCTGAAATGGGAAGTATGCGTACTTGCTCAGGTGACAGCCATAGTGGGAAATCACCGGCAAAATGTTCGATCAAAATACTGGTAAATCGTTCCATTGAACCAAAAGGAGCTCGGTGAATGATCACCGGACGATGTTTTTCATTATCAGAACCTACATAGGTTAAGTCAAATCGTTCGGGCATTACATAATCTACCTGCACCGTTCCGAGCTGCCATTTACGGCCTATTGCATCACGAATGATAAAGTCGATCTTTGGCCCGTAAAAGCTAGCCTCACCGGGAGCGATCTTATAATCCAGCTCCATCTCATCAGCCACTTCTTTGATCTCTTTTTGAGCTCGTTCCCAATATTCATTGTTTCCGCCATATTTCTTTTCATTGTCATCCCGATAAGAAAGGCGGATATCTACCGGCATCCCGAATGTACTGAAAACAAGCTGTGTCAATTCAATGGTATTCTTGATCTCTTGCTTCAGCTGATCGTGTGTGCAATAAATATGAGCATCATCCTGAGTAAACCCGCGAACCCGTGAAAGGCCGCTAAGTTCACCTGACTGCTCATATCGGTACACAGATCCAAATTCAGCAAGTCGCAGGGGAAGGTCGCGGTAACTGCGCATCTCATTTGAATAAATTCGATGGTGATGCGGGCAGTTCATCGGCTTCAGCATGTACTCCTCGTCATCTACCTGCATGGGATTATATTGTGAATCCTGGTAGTAGGGATAGTGCCCTGAAGTT
>NZ_DASSWP010000013.1:0-3015 GCF_035704785.1 Gracilimonas sp.
CCTTTTTCACCGTCTCCGCGAGTGGCTCCCAAAACCAACTCTCCATTCTCATAGCGCAGCCGGATGGAGGCGCCATCAAACTTCAGCTCCACCATATACTCGTAATCCTCATGTCCAAGAATTTTTTTCACACGGCCGTCAAAATCATTGAGCTCTTCTTCATTATAGGTATTGTCTAGAGAGAGGAGAGGAACGGGATGCTGAACGGTTTCAAAAACAGAAGAAACTTCACCGCCTACACGTTTAGTGGGAGATTCAGGATGATGAAGATCAAATTCATTTTCAAGCTTCTCGAGTTCTTTGAGTTTCTCGTCAAACTCTTTATCACTTATAAAAGGACGGGCGTCTTGGTAATAAGCTTGATTAGCTTTATTGAGTAGATCACGAAGTTCCGCTACACGTTCCTGTGCATTTTTCTTATCCATAGATAAAAGTTACTAATATCTGATTCGATATAGGGTACTGTCGGGTGCTCCGATCTCTAAGGGAAATTCCCGGGGTGCCGGGGCTAAGTAGCGAGGATCATCTAGTATTGAACGCGTGATCATAATAGAATTAAAAGAAGTATTGAAATAGTTTTGCCGGGGGTTCTCAATTACATGGCCATTAAAAAGTAAGAGCAGGCGACTGTATTGTCCCCGAACCAAAAGAGTATCTCTGAAATCAAAATTATAGGCCTCGCCTTCTTCCATCCAGAAAGGATCGGTTCTCCAATTAAAATCACTGGTGATACGAATGGGTTCTAATTGTCCATATGCAGCATAAACAGCTACGGTTAGCGTATCACCAAGTGTCATTTGTTCATTTGTGGCGGCAGCCGGCGCTTGATTCTGTGCCTCGGATGGTGAGTTATTTCCTTGTTGATCTTCGTTTAAAGAGGAATCTACAGGCATGGGGATAATGGTCTCTTGTCCCGACTGTTGATTTCTTGTTTGTTCTTCCGGAATGTTCGACTCATTCTGCGCAAACAATGAAGAAAGCTGATCCCAAAAGACATACCCACCTCCGAAAATAAGGCCTAATATGATGAGAATAGAAATTACCAGCCATACTTTAGGCTTTTTCCCGGCAGTGGTGAATTTTCTACCCATATCTGCCCAGTTCACTGAATTGACTTCAGGAGTTGCTATTTTTTCAGGTGGTGCAGGTTTCTTTTCTGCTTCTGTTTCCGGCAATACCTGTGATTCGGATGTATCTAATTTTGAATCAGGTTCATTTTTCGGTTCAGTTTTTTCAAAAAATGTTCCCCTATTTATTTTCTGATTCGCTTCCTTTGATCCGGCCAAGAGATTTCCGGAATAGATGCCCACCTCCATGTCATCAAGTGCCTTAACAACATCAGCGTCATTAAGCTTTAATACTTTCGCATAACTTCGAACAAAACTCCGAACATATGTTGTATTCAAGTTTGGATCGTCAAAAATGCTATCGCTTTCAATACTTTTAATAGTATCAAGCGGAATTTTTATCGCATTTTGTATATCCTCTTGCGTGAGGTTCTGATTTTTTCTTATAGTAGCGAGGTCTTTTCCCAGAGACATAGAAACTTGGTTAGGTCTGCATAAAGATTATAATAAGCTAAGTAAATAAACTCGATAGGGAAAGCAAAGTTTCAGCATAATTCATTTTGGGGGTTTAAATGCTTTTAAAGGGATTTACAGAGGGTATCTTAGAAATATTATTTCCAAAAGTATGTACTGTTTGCGGGTTGAAACTGACCACTAAAGAAAATTTTGTTTGCAGTGAATGTTTGAACGATAAATTTGAAGAAGCATATCAAACAGATACATATTCGTATTCTTCCGGGAATGTGATGTTGCCCGAGGGAATCTGTCTTCAACATGCACTTTGGAATTTTGATAAAGGCGGACACTTGCAAGAGCTTCTGCATCAATTGAAATATCATCGGCTTACCGGAGTAGGGGTTGATATTGGCCGTCAGCTGGGAAAAAGTTTATTACGAAACCCACTTTTCATGAGTACGATAAAAAATAAGAAAACCCGATTACTCCCGGTTCCACTTCATCCAAGAAAGAGGAGAATACGGGGCTATAACCAAGCTTTTTATATTGCAAAAGGGGTTTCTGAAGTAACAAATCTTCATCTCATAGATAAGGAAGCTGTTCAGCGAACTAAGAATACAAGTACCCAAACCGGATTTTCTCTTGAAAAGAGGCGCAAAAATATCGAAGGTGCTTTCACTATTACCTATCCTGAAAAGTTCAAAGGAATGATTTGTGTGATCATAGATGATGTGTTTACCACCGGAGCCACTACATTTGAATTATCCGGCACGCTTAAGCAGGCGGGATGTGATGAGATTATAATAGCTACGGTAGCTCAAGCCTGAATCAGTCTGTTTAAGTGCCTATATTTGACCATGGAAAATTTTAAAAGAGGACGGTTTAATTGGCAGATGCTGGAACTCCCCGGTGGGATTACCACATCAAATGGGAATTGGTATCATATTACAAGAGAAGGAATTGAAAACTATGTACCCGGTTTGCTCAAAAATCGTCCCCTGGAAAGGATCATACAGGAGGCCGATGCCTGGGTGAAAAGCTCTGACGGGTTTGCCTTAATGCTGTTCTTTATCATTGCCTTTTTTGGAGTTACTCCCTGGCTGGCTGCAGTCATTTCCTTAGTTTTCTATTTCTTCTGGTATTTCAATACCGGTGTCTTTGTGAATGTGACTTCCACTCCGTTGGCAAAGTTGTTGAATAAAGACGGAGTGGTGTACGGGATCTCAGCGTTATTTTTGATCGGGATCAGTTTTGGGGAGGTTACTTCAGGAATGGGACTATCGGTGGACTTTAGTGCCATTTGGTATGGTTTGATCCTGTTCTTCCTGTACAAAGTGGGTTTACTAAGATTATTGATCGAATTTGTGCGGAAGAAGTTCTTTGGGCTGCCTGAGGTTTCCAAAGAAGACCGAATCTTGAACATGCTTTTGATCCGCTATGGAATGAAATATGGAATTCTGACCGGCGAGGTAGATGAAATGGAAAAAGAGCT
>NZ_DASSWP010000211.1:0-3299 GCF_035704785.1 Gracilimonas sp.
AATTCACTAAAATAACCGTATCTTTAAGGCTTGCAACTTTTCTGAAAAAACGGACTTGAAGTGGAAAAACCACACTAATGTTGTATTCAAGAAGAGAAATTCACCCTAATTCAATATTGTAATGTTACAAGATTTAAGAAATATCGCCATCATTGCTCACGTAGATCATGGCAAAACAACGCTCGTAGATGAAATTCTGAAACAGAGCGGCACATTCAGAGAGAATCAAAAAGTTGATGAGAGAGTTATGGATTCAGGAGATCTTGAGAAAGAACGCGGAATCACCATCAGTTCTAAAAACACTGCTGTTCACTGGAAGGGAACCAAGATCAATATCGTGGATACTCCCGGTCACGCCGATTTTGGCGGAGAGGTAGAACGTATCCTTAAAATGGTGAACGGGGTGATCCTTTTGGTAGATGCCGCTGAAGGTCCACTTCCCCAAACAAAATTTGTACTTCGTAAATCACTGAGCTTGGGATATCGCCCGATCGTAGTGATCAACAAAATTGACCGTAAAGATGCGCGTCCTGATGCAGTTTTGGATGAGATTTTTGATCTTTTTGTGATGTTGGATGCCACTAACGAGCAGCTTGATTTTCCAGTTCTATACGCAGTGGCCGTTAACGGAATTGCTAAAACAAATCTTGAGGATGAAAGTGACAACCTGGAACCGCTATTGGATAAAATTGTAGAGCATGTTCCAGCCCCTGAGCAGAAAACAGAAGAGAAATTCAAAATGCTGGTTAGCAGTATTGACTGGAATGACTATGTTGGTCGAATTGCTGTAGGACGAATCGAGCAAGGTACCATCAAGATCGGGCAAGAAGTGGCTCTGATGGATGGCAAAGGCAAAGTGAAAGAAAAAGCGCGTGCCACTAAACTTTACACCTTCAATGGACTTCAGCGTGAGCCTGTTGAAAACGCTGTAGCGGGAGATATTATCGCCATGGCCGGCTATGAGGAAGTGAACGTTGGTGATACGCTTACCGATACGGCAGACATGAATCCACTCGAATATGTGGATATGGACAAGCCGACTATCGCAATGTATTTCCGGGTCAACAACTCACCTTTTGCCGGAAAAGAAGGAGATTATGTGACTTCTAACCAGCTCAAAGACCGGCTGCATAAAGAAGTGCGCACCAATGTTGCCATGCGGGTTGAGCCGACTGAAAGTCCTGATATTTATAAAGTATCGGGTCGCGGTGAATTACAGATGGCTATTTTGATCGAGACGATGCGACGTGAAGGATTTGAGTTTTCCGTATCACGCCCCGAAGTACTTTTCAAAGAAGTGGATGGGGTTGTGCATGAACCGGTTGAGGAAGTGGTCGTGGACGTTCAAACCGACTACAGTAATCGGGTGATCGATAACCTCCAAAAGAGAAAAGGGATCATGACCTCTATGAGTCAGGAAGGGGAAAATAACCGAATCCAGTTCCGTGTTCCTTCTCGTGGGTTGATCGGTTTCCGTGGTGAGATGCTGACTGAAACCCGGGGAACCGGAATCATGCACCAGCAATTTGATAACTACGAGCCTTATGCAGGTGAGATTCCCGGAAGAACACGGGGTGCACTGATAGCTCTTGAACAAGGAGATGTGACCGGGTATGCCCTTGAAGGTATACAGGATCGGGGAGAATTTTTTGTTGAACCCGGAGATCCTGTTTATATGGGGCAGGTTGTTGGCGTAAACAAACGCAGCGATGACATGGTAGTGAATGTTGTTAAGAAAAAGAACCTGACCAATCACCGTGCAACTCAAACTTCAGATTCCGTTAAGATCAGTCAGGCTAAAAAACTGAGTCTTGAGCAATGCATCGAATTTATTGATAATGATGAACTGCTTGAAGTAACACCAAAAGCGCTACGCATACGAAAAACTTTTCTTGATCATAACAATCGTAAGAGAGAAGAGAAGAAAAAGGCGGGCGTTTAACATAATCTGACAATGTTAAATGAGAAATTTTAAATGTTGAATTGGTGAGAGCCAATTCAACATTTAAAAACTAATGCGTATAAATACGTATAGCCTTTCCTTTATATTTTTTTACCCAAATCCAATTGGCTTTTTAGGTTAATAAGTGATTCATTAAGGAATAAAAAATTTCTTATATGAAGCGAAAAGATTTTTTAAAGATTGCGGGAATGGGAACTGCGGGTGTCACATTTCTTCCTTTTATAAACAGCAATGTTCTTGCATCGGGTTTACTTGATCAGGAAAAGAAGCGATTAGCTGAAATTGCTTTGACAGCCGCCAAAAATGCAGGAGCTTCTTATGCAGATATCCGCATCGGCCGATACCTTAACCAATTCATAAACAGTCGCGAGCAGAATATATCCGGTATCACCAATACCGAATCGTTTGGGTTTGGAATTCGGGTGATCGCTAATGGTACATGGGGATTTGCGTCCTCCAATCAGGTTACTGAAAGTGAAATTAAGCGGGTAGCCAATCAGGCAGTATTGATCGCTAAAGCCAATGGCCGGTTACAAACCGATCCTGTACAGTTAGCTCCGGTTCCCGGATATGGTGATGTAAGTTGGAACACCCCTATCGAAATCAATCCTTTTACAATATCGATGGAAGAAAAGGTGGATTTGTTGATGAACATCAACTCCGAAGCTGAAAAAGCCGGTGCCGACTTCTGTTCTTCGAATCTTTTCTTTGTTAACGAACAGAAATACTTTGCTTCAACAGAAGGCACCTTTGCCGATCAAAATGTATATCGTTGTTGGCCTACGTTTACAGTAACAAGTATAAATCGGGATGAGGGTGGTTTTGAAACCCGCAATTCGCTGGCTCAGCCCATTGGAATGGGGTATGAATATGTGAAGAATTTTGGGTTGATCGAAGAAGCTCGTGAAGCAGCTGAACAAGCTCAGGAAAAGCACACGGCAAAAAGTGTGGAGCCGGGAAAGTATGACCTGGTACTCGACCCTTCTCACTTGTTTTTGACGATCCACGAATCAGTAGGTCATCCGCTAGAGCTTGATCGAGTGTTGGGATATGAAGCCAACTATGCCGGTACAAGTTTTGCCACCCTCGATAAATGGAAGTCAGGCGATTTTCAATACGGAAGTGAGATCGTGAATTTCGTGGCCGACAAAAATCAAAAGGACGCCCTTGCCACCGTCGGTTATGATGATGACGGAGTGAAAACGAAACAATGGGACCTGGTTCGGGACGGAATTTTAGTCAATTATCAGGCCACTCGTGATCAGGTGAACATCATCGATCAAAATGAGTCTCACGGTTGTTGCTATGCAGATAGTTGGTCTTCAGTTCCTTTTCA